>CALUTM010000029.1 GCA_944323705.1 Candidatus Gastranaerophilales bacterium | reverse complement strand
AAGGTATTAGACAGATTTAGAGAGACTATTCGAGCAATCAGCCGATACAATTCCTTATCAAAATATTTCACCATACGAAACAGTAAACATAAATTTGTATGATTACGAAAAACAAATCAGCGTACTCAAAAAAAAGCCCGACATCGTTATTGCTCCTGTAAAAGTACTTTCAGAAAAATTCCCGACAGAAAGTTTTTTTGAGTCCAACTCTGTTTATTTAAAAATCGGAGACAGCATATCACAACAAGAACTGCTGCAAAAACTCACAAACCTTGGATACAGGCGTTCGACAATGGTATCGGATATCGGAGAATTCAGTATCAGAGGAGATATCGCTGATATTTACTCATTACAAGATAACCCCGTCAGAATTGAATTTTGGGGTGACGAAATTGTCGATATAAGATTTTTTAATAATGAGACCCAGAAATCAATTGAAAAAATAAAGGATATTTCTATAAAGCCGCTTTATAAATTTATTCTACCAAAGACTCCGCCAAACGATTTTCCCAAAGAACTCAAGGAACAATTCGAAAACGAAGGTTATTTTGAGGGAATAAATGTATATGAATCTTACTTCAACCCTGAATTTGTAAGCATTTTGGATTATTTTTACGACTACATTGTTGTATTTGATGAATATGCGGAAGTAAATGCCAAATTTCAACAAATAGACGATACCTTTATCAACACTTACAATGAAGCTCTAAAAACAAGCCATATCTATCCGCTAAGAGAAATAAACCACTTCACACCGACGGAAATCGTACAAAAATCTGCGGGTCTACAAAAAATATATATGAATAACTTCCTCTCGGACGAAAACAACGAAGTTATTGATATTGATGCAAGGAATATTCAAATTTTTGATGCGGACATGGACAAAGCTGCCGAATTTATCAGAGAGCACAAGGGTTTCCAAGTAACTATAGCTACGGACTTTCAGGAAAGAGTGAAAGAAGTCCTTTCAGGCTACGGGATTTTTGACATTAACTATATCAGAAATATTACCTCCCAAGGAACTGAAATACAGGATGGAAAAATTTTACTTCTGACAGACAGAGAGCTTTTCAACAAAAGACAAAAAGATATTCCGCCCAACAGAAAAAGACACTACAAAGAAAAAGCCGAGTATATTGAAAGCATAAATGACATTAAAGAAGGAGAATACGTAGTCCATTCAATACATGGTGTCGGGATATACAAGGGGCTTACAAAACAAGAGTTTGACGGGCAACTAAAAGATTATTTAACAATCGAATACGCAAATAAAGACAAGCTTCATATTCCTGCCGAGCAAATAAATATGTTATGCAGATACCGCGGCTCGGGACAGGTGAAACCAAAGCTTTCACGTATGGGAGGAAGCGACTGGGAAAATACAAAATCGCGTGTCAAAAAAGAAGTAGAAACCATCGCATACGATTTATTAAGATTATATGCAAGAAGAAAAATGAAAGAGGGTATTCAATTTGCACCAGACTCACCGCTGCAGTTGGAAATGGAAGATACTTTCGAGTACATAGAAACCCCGGACCAACTAAAGGCAATCAACCAGATTAAAGCCGATATGGAGAGTCCCAACCCGATGGACAGGCTTGTATGCGGAGACGTGGGCTTTGGAAAAACCGAAGTCGCAATGAGAGCCATGTTTAAAGCCGTTACATCCCTAAAACAGGTAGCAGTAATTGTCCCCACAACAGTACTTGCACTACAGCATTACCAAACAATCTCCGAAAGATTTAAACCGTTTGGCATTGATGTAGAGCTGCTTTGCAGATTTAGAAGTTTGAAAGAGAGGAAAGAGACACTTAAGAATCTTGCAACGGGTAAATGTGACGTAGTTATAGCAACCCATGCCTTATTGCAGGACAAAGTTGTTTTTAAAGATTTAGGACTGCTTGTAATAGATGAAGAACATAGATTCGGAGTAAGACATAAAGAAAAACTGAAAGAATTCAGAGAAAATATCGATATTATTTCAATGTCCGCAACTCCTATCCCGAGAACTCTTTATATGTCACTTTCGGGGATTAAAGATATTTCTGTTATAAATACCCCGCCTCAAAACAGACTTCCCATAAAAACTTATGTCGGAGAATATAACGAACAAACGGTTAAAAATGCTATTACTAATGAATTGGACAGAGACGGACAGGTATTTTATCTCTACAACAGGGTCGAAACAATCGAAGAGTTTAAGCTTGAGCTTCAAAAACTTGTACCGAATGCCAGAATATCAGTAGGACATGGACAACTGAGCGAAAAGCAGCTTGAGGAAGTTATCATCGGTTTTGATAATCACGAAAGTGACATACTTCTGTGCACAACAATTATTGAAAACGGGCTTGATATTCCGAATGCCAATACCATAATTATACACGAAGCCGACAAACTCGGCTTGGCACAACTGTATCAGCTCAGAGGACGAGTAGGACGAAGTGAGAAACAAGCATATTGCTACGCTCTTTACAAAAAGAATAAAGAGCTCTCACAGGAAGCAACAGAAAGGCTAAAAGCCATAAAAGAATTTACAACACTCGGAAGCGGCTACAGAATTGCAATGCGGGATGTAGAAATCAGAGGGGTCGGAAATATACTGGGAACAAAGCAGCACGGACACATGGTTAATGTCGGTTTTGATACATACTGCCAATTATTGGAGGAAACCGTAAACGAACTGAAAGGAGAACACGTAAAAGCCAACAAACCCGCTATAGTAGACATTAATATTACTGCATATATCCCCGATGAATGGGTCGGGTCTAATGAACAAAAGATGATTGAATATAAGCGACTGTCGGATGTTAAAAACGAAACAGAGCTTAATTACATAATATCCGAGTGGAAAGACCGTTTTTCAAGAATCCCGGATGAGGTGGAAAACTTGATAAAACTGATTAAGATAAGGCTTGCCGCAACAGAGTGCGGAATTTCGATTATAAGGGAAGCGGGAGATGTAATAAGGATATATTCACCGTTTACGCCTTATGAATGGAATATAATTAAGCAGGGGTTGGATAAAGATATATTAAGAAGAGTAAAATTTACTGTTGCTCCCAAGACCTGTGAAGATGGGAAATCTATACTGCTTGCTGATATCAAAAATTTAAGTTTCGATGAAATATTTAACATTTTGTCAGGTTTGTTTTATTATATAAAAGAAACGATTAATAAGTATCAATAGAGAGTAGGAGTATTATCAATGAAAAAATTATTGACGTGTTTAGCATTATCAACCGTGCTCTTTTCCGGTTGCACTTTTATGCAAAAATCAGAAGGAATTATCAAAGTTAACGATACGGTTATTACTCAAGCCGAGTTTGACAAGGCATTTGACAGCAGCGTAGATAAATCTTTCTTAAAAGCATTTGGCGGCTCCAAAAATATTTTGAAATCCGATGATAACCCTATGTACAATATTTTTAAGGAAAAAATCGTTAATGAACTAATCGTAAAAGCACTTCTTGACGAAGAAATTGCAAAACGCGGTATTGTTGCATCTCAGGAAGATATACAAAATGAATTAAAAACAATTATCGATAAAGTAGGCTCTAAAGAAGAATTGAACAGATTGTTAAAACAAAGAGAAATATCCAATGCTCAATTCACCGAAGATTTAAAAACTCAAATAAAAATCCGTAAACTTGTTAATTCTTTGGAAAAAATCAATATAACGGATAATGATGCAAAAAAATACTATGATACGCATAAAGCTGAATTTACTCATGGCGAACAGGTAAGAGCATCCCACATTCTTATATCCGCAAATACAATCGAATTAATTCAACAGATTAAAGCTAAAAACCCCGAGATTACACCGGAAGAGTTGAATAAAAAAGTAGAAGAACGCCTGGCAGAACAAAAGACAAAAGCGGAAGCAGTTCTTGCAGAAGTTAAACAAAATCCTGATAATTTTGAAAAAATCGCTCAAAAACAATCCGATGATAAAGCCAGTGCGGAAAGAGGCGGTGAATTGGGATTTTTCCCGAAAGAAGCGATGGTACCAGAATTTTCCAAAGCAGCTTTTGCAATGAAGCCTAATACTATAAGTGAAAATTTGGTAAAATCACCCTATGGCTACCATATCATAAAGGTTACAGACAGAATTGAGCCCGGTACGACACCGTATGTAAAAGTTAAAGACGAAATTAAATTTTATCTTGAAACCCAAAAACAGATTGAAGTACTCAAGAAATTTACAAACGGTTTGATGAAAAATGCCAAGGTTGAATATCTCAACAGCAGTTATGACCCGAAAAAAATAACTATACAGGCAACATCAAAACAGGAAAAGACAGAAGTTAAAAAATAATCAAAAAAAGAACTCCCTGAAGGAGTTCTTTTTTTTAGTCTACGGTCTCAATTTACCATACATCTTTCCTTGTTTTGAGGATTTAATTATATCCATAATCATATCACCGAGAATGTCAAATTCCTCCTTTGTATTCTGCGGCTGAGAGGTTTTCCATTTTGCAAGAGCCGCTCTAAAAGCATCCCCGTCAATCATGCAATCATCCGTTCCTATTAATTTGGAATACTTATCGGTGAACCATTCGTTAAATTTTCTGTATGTTTCGGTAATCAGGTCGGAAGCAATCTGTGCATTAGTTAAAATAACGTCCATGTCTTTGAAAACATTTTCAGCATATTTATTGGAATTTATATTTACTGCATTTGATATTTTTCCCGTATTATACCCGAACCCGAAATACTCAATACCTCTTTTTGCAGAGGCGGAAGCTTGTGCCAAATCCTGAGAGATTCCGCTTGAGCCGTCCATATCAAAGAACATTTTTTCACAGGAATACCCGCCATAAGCACAAACAAGTCCCGTAAACATAGCCTCAAAAGGATAATCCGAGTTTTCACTCTTCCCCTCAAATACGGCACCTAAAAAATTTCCTCTCGGATCCAGAGTTATAAAATTAACATCTCTTGACTGGTGCCAAGGACGCCCCTTTTCACGCAAAATTTCATTCATTACCTCAAGGTTTACCGCATGCCCGCACTCGTGAGAAGTTGTTGCCCTTCTGTTATATTCGGGCATTTCAGGTCTCGAGGTTCTTCCTGTTGTTAACTGAAGATAAGCTTCAATAAAATCTCCTATAGAGGCTTTATTCTTCCCGCGTTCCAACATTATCTGCCCCGTTTTTTCTATCATAGATTTTATTTCTACAAAGGACATGTATTCAGTCAGTTTTACAAGTTTATCAATGAGAGTATTTTTCTCTGCCAAATTCCTGCACGCTAAAGGAAGTTCCAATTCTTTTATCCTGTTTAGAATAATTTCTTTTCTCGAATTCTTATTGAAAGCGGGAGAATCAATGGCTATTTGCTGATTGAAACCTCTCACCGCCATTGGTATTGCATCTGCATAATAACTGTCAGTAGAACCTATTACAACAATACTGACATTTTCACTCTCAGCCTTTTCCATCTCTTTAACCATTTGAGCCATTGCCTGCTTATACCCCGCCAGATAGGGACCTGAGAATGCAAAATCCTCAAAATTATTAACATAAATTATTGCAGTTTTGTACTCATTTTGCTCTGCAGCTTTTTTAGCCTCACTAAAAATACGCTTCATCTCTGTTCCGGGCATAGTCCTCGTCCCTTCATCATCCAAGGCACTCAATGCAAAATCCGATGATGCTATTTCTATAAAAGGAACTTTTGCTTCTCCCGCAATTGCCTGTGCAGTAAATCTCCTGCCCGAGCCTGCCTCCTCATCTTCAGAATACATTACATACCCACGGGTACCGATTCTCCCTGTTTTAATTTGTCTTACAATAGCCTCGGCATCTTTTTTAGTGGTATCTTTACCATAGAGAGAAGAAAGGTTTTTACCCGTATCATATATTACGCTTGTTCCTTCTTCACTTTTATTAAATATATCTTTTGCCACATACGCAAACTCATCCACATCTTTTATATTAATTTTTTTTCTTGCAGACCCGTAGTAATCCGCAATACGCTTCATTAAATCGACCGCTTTATCAGGATAAATCCCCTCAATTTTGTCTGCATAAGCAACTGCTTTATGTCGTGCATCCTTTGAAAAAGGGGTTCTCAATTCATCTTTATATTTGCGGGTTTTATCCAATATTTCTTGTGCTTCGTACGCATGAATCGGCGGAATTGAATACGATATAAAATCCGAAAAGCATTTTTTTAAGATAGGATTTTGCATCAGCTGATAATTAGAATCCTTATGCTGCAAGAACACAAATCTTGTATTTTCTTTCGGTTGAGATATTAGAGTTATAAGTTCAGCAGGATACATAATTTCATTTGTTTCCGTATTAAGAGATTTTGTAAGCAAAGTATCAAAATCGATAATGAAAATCTTATTTTTATCTGGTTCCGCATCTATGACTTCGTTAGCCTCGTTCGCAAGTTCCGCTGCCGTTATATTATCAGACATAACATAAAGTAGTGTATTCTTATTGTTAAAATCACCATGCTTCTGGGCATTTATGGTAGCCCCGATACTTGCAGTAAGCCTGTCTGCTTCCTTGGAATCACTGTAGGTAACAAACAAATTTGAACCGAGAGCCAATTTGTTCCACATTTCTACAGCCCGGCTATCATAAGCTCTCATATAGTTTTGGTTTATATCATCACCGGATTTATAATAAGATAAATTCATGAAGCCCTTTAAAAAATCTCCGGGATATTCAATACCGTAAGTCGTTATGGCATTAAATGCAGCTCCCAAAAGAATATAAGAATTCACAGAAGTCCCCTTTGAAGAAACATCCTTAAGTATTTCTTTTAACTCCCCGGAAAAGTCTAACTTATTTTCATTTGTATCGTCGGATTTTTTCGTTGGCAACTCATTCAAATATTTATTATTTTCTTCTTTTAAAATTTGGACTTCCTGCAAAAAATATTCTCTTGATTCTTCCGACAATAAGATATTACGTTTTGCATAATTGTTAGCAAGAACATTGAGAGGCGAAACCGATTCAATGACTCCCGAGTCAAGCAATTCATCATCCAATTGCGAAAGGTTTAATTCGGTTTCCTCAATGGCTGCATCTATTATGTGATAAGGGGTAATTTCACTACACCCCTGTTGTTTTGCAATTTGTTGAGCCTTTTCTATAAGCGAAATGCCGTCCTGTGTAATATTTATATTATCACTTTCGTGAGCCCTGAATGTTATATAACTTCTTGGGACACCCGACAAAGAGGCTATTGTATTGTTTCTGACCTGCGGGGTCTGTTGTATATCAGGTTTCTGAATGGTATTGTATTTTAAAAAAGGTTTTACACTTTCAATCCTTATCACGCATATTCTCCTTAATTCTCATTATAGTAAAGTCGTGTAAAAAAATTTATTGCCACATACGTAACATAAATTTACAAATCAATACAAGTTTACGTCAGTCGGAATAATTATGATATAATTTATCTAAAAGGAGAAATAAATGAATACGGCAACTATCATCGGAAGAGCGGGACAGGACGCTGAAATAAAATATTTTGAATCGGGAAAAGTAAAAACAACTTTTTCTCTTGCAGTAGGACGTTGGGATTCCAAGACAAAAGAAGAAGTAACCGATTGGTATAATATAGAAGTTTGGGATAAACAGGCAGAGTTTGCAGGGGAATACATTAAAAAGGGACGTCAGGTTGTTGTAGACGGAAGAATTTCCATCAGCAAATGGACTGACCAAACCGGAGAGGAAAGAGAAAGATTCCTTATTGTTGCAAACAATGTAAGATTACTGGGTTCGAAAAGAGACGCTGAACAATGATATTTTCTGACTTGGCAGGAATAATTGCAGATGATTTAACGGGTGCAAATGATACAGCACTTCAGTTTCACATAAGAGGAGCAAATACTAAGATTCTTCTTGACAGCGAATGCTTACCTCAAGAGAAGGATTCGGCAGAAGTTTGGGCTCTTTCCAGTGAATCAAGAAACTGCGAAACTTGGGAAGCAGTTTCCAGAGCGGAAAAAGCAGTTAAATCTTTTGTTGAGAATTTTTCTTTTGATAATTATTACAAAAAAATTGACTCAACTCTTAGAGGTCATATTGCCGTTGAAACGCTTACCATGTTGGAAATACTGGGTTATGACGCTTCAATAATTATACCTGCATTCCCTCAAGAAGGCAGGATAACAGTCGGAGGTTACCACCTCTTAAAAGGAGTACCTATCGGACGCACCGAAATTGCTATGGATCCGCATTCACCTATTTTGGAATCACATGTTCCCACTCTTCTTCGTTCACAGTTGGATGAAAAACAAAAAGATATAGTCGGAACTATTGATTTAAAAACGGTAATGAACGGAGCGGGACCTGTTTTGATAAAAATTAACGAACTTATCAAAGGCGGTAAAAAACTTATCGTTGCAGATGCTACATCAATAACTGATATTGAACAGATTGCACTAGCAATAAAAAAATGCGACAAGAAATTATTACCGGCAGGAACTGCTGCGGGGGCTCAGGTTTTTGCAAAACACTGGCTTGCAGGAATAGAAAGAGAAAGAGAGCCGCTAAAGCTTGAGAAGCTGCCTAAGTTTATTGTATCAGGAACTGCAACACATATAACCGCAGAACAGATTGCAAAACTTGAACAGTCCGATGATTTTGAAAATGTAAATTTTATACCTTTAGATACCAAAAACATTCTGGACGGAGTCACGGAAGAGTTGGTAAACAGAGTTATTACAAATTTAAAAAGCGGAATAACCGTTGTTGTTCACACCTCACATCTGATAGCCAATTTTGACGGTTTTTCCGACGATTCGTTTAATGCGGAACTTACAAAAGAAAAACTGGCCTCTTTGATTACGGATTATTTAGCAGATTTGACACAAAGGGTTTTAAAAGAAATAAACGTTATATTAATAACTCTCGGAGGAGAGACTTCCTATAAATGCTGCAAAGCAATTAATGCAAACGAATTAAAATTAGTCGATGAAGTTGCACCCGCAATCTCCCTGTGTTCGGATATCAACAAACGTTGGATTGTTACCAAATCAGGGAATTTGGGTACCACAAAAACATTAACGGATATATTGGATTATTTTAAATACCATGAACAAATACTCGAATAAAATTGCTATAACAACGGGAGATCCAAACGGAATCGGAGCGGAAATTACAATTAAGGCCTTGAATTTGCTGAACCTGCCTTCAAGGGATATTGTAATAATTTCAAATTCAAAAATACTCAATACATACGGAAGAATAAATAATAACTACGAAACAATAGAAATAGAGTATCCGCATAAAGTCGTTCCCGGAGAAATTTCCGCAGAAGCGGGAGATTTTTCATTCAGAGCCTTGGAAAAAGCCTGCGAACTAAGACCCAAATTTATAGTTACCGCCCCTACTTCAAAAGAAGCTATGAATTTGGCAGGGCATAAATTTAACGGTCAGACAGAAGTCTTGGAAAGACTTCTTGCTCACGACGGACAGAAAGCAGAAATGCTCTTTGTGTCCAAGGATTTTAGGGTACTCTTGCTCACAAGACACTGTGCGATAAAAGATGTCAGCAAAAATCTTACAAAAGAAGTTATACTCGAAAAGGTTGAAAGGTTGAGAAGCTTTTTCCAAAATAAATTACTAATCAAAAAACCTTCCTTTGCACTGTGTTCTCTCAATCCGCATGCCGGAGAAAACGGCTTGATAGGAGACGAAGAAGAAAAAATAATGATTCCGGCTATTGAAGCAGTCAGAAATCGCGGAATAAACATTACAAATCCGCGTCCCGCCGATACATTGTTCATAAAGGCTGTACAGAATTATTTAAATGGAGAAAAACTGCCCTATGACTGTTATATTGCCTGTTATCATGATCAAGGGCTTATTCCGGTTAAATCCGTTGCCTCTAAAAAAACAGTTAACATGACAATAGGGCTGGACATCTTGCGTACATCGCCAAGCCACGGCACAGCTTTCGATATAGCAGGTAAAAACATTGCAGATCCAGAATCAATGATGGAAGCGATAAAATATTGTCTGTATTAATTATGCGAATAAATTTTGTAGTTTAAACAATCTATACGGGCATTATCAATTGAGATTTTATTTACTCTTATATTATTTTTCCACAGAACATAAGACAGAGAAGTCTGGTCTCTGGAAGAATATTTGTTAATCATATCCCACCAGGCATCCATAATATCTGATGTTTTTTTATGCTTTCTAAAAATTATATTAGTTTCATTGAGTCCGTAACCCTCTTTCATCCCCTCCGTCCGCAAAAACTGTTCTTGCTCTTTTAATATTGAATAAAGTTCAGGGTGCATCATCCTTGCAGATTTAATTTCTTCATAAATATCATCTCTGCAATAGTGTATCGGAACGGCAAACTCTCTGTTTTTTATTTCTTCAAAAAATTTGTTGGTGAGTATTTCCACATTTCCGTCAAGCCAAACACTTTCTTCATATTCAGGGAAAAGAATATGCGGATGCGTCTTATGCCATCTCGCGTTTCTAACATTATCCAAGGAGTTAAACACCAACGGTCGTATTTCCCATTCACCGATTCTTTTTAAACCTATTAAGAATTTGTTATCCGTAAAACAAACGTACGCTGAAGAATCTTTATACTTTTGTACAATCGGAAACTTATCGCAACTTCCTGTTATACAAGTGTAAATTACCCGATTCTTATTCTCTACACTATGGAGGCTTATATTTTTAAGTGCCAAAATTCTGCTGTCCCTCAAAAAACGATAAAAACGCAAAATTCTGTATATAATAAACCTTGAGACAGGAGAAAAACTCTTACCGATAATGTTATTCATTATCTGACCTCTTTGGGGGACATACTCCTCATTGTTGAAAAACTTTGCCCATCTTTTATAGAGAATTTTGTTATGCTCTGAAGTCAGTCTCTTTGAATTTTCTTTAAAACTCCTGTGTCTTAAATGTTTTACATACAAATTATCAATTAAAACACACTTGCCGCCCCTTGATTTTACTCTCTGACACAAGTCAACCTCTTCACCGTAGCCGGGAGAATAAATCTCATCATACAAACCGTAATTGTCCGCAAAACTTTTCCTTAAGCAGAAACAAAACCCCTCCGCATTAAATACACGGGGATAAGTCGGCTTATTTTTAGAGATACATTTATTCATTCGGGAAAGCGGATATATCTGAGGAATCCAATAATTAGCACTATTAGAAGCTATCGGAGAGGCAGCAATTATATTACTGTCTGAATCAAAGCAGCGTATTATTTCCGAACAAAAATTGCCGTAAATTTCCGTATCACTGTTTAAAAGTACAACAATCTCTCCGCCCGCAAACTTTACCGCTTTATTGCAGCTTTTCAAGTACCCTTCATTCTTTTCGTTCCGCATAAATTTTATACAGGAAGGAACGCTAAACTCCGTATCAGAAGCATCATCAATAACAATCACCTCACCCGAGTCAAAATCAAAGTACTTGATTATACTCCTCAAGCATTTCTGAAACTCTTTAATTGCATTATGCACGGGAATAATAACAGAGATTTTTTTATTCATAAACTGCTCTTATTGTTTTATTATAATCAGGTCTCAATATACCTTTTTCAGTAATAATACCCGAAATAAGTTCATGCGGAGTAACGTCAAATCCGGGGTTAATTATCCGCACCCCTTCTGCACAAATTCTTTTACCGTTAATATGTGTAACCTCGTCATGAGAGCGTTCTTCAATAGGAATTTCCTCCCCCGTCTTTATTGATATATCAATAGTAGATAGAGGAGCCGCAACATAAAAAGGTATATTATGATATTTTGCCGCAATAGCAACCGTGTATGTTCCGATTTTATTTGCGGTATCACCATTCGCGGCAATTCTGTCCGCTCCTACAACAACCATATCTATCATACCCTTTTTCATAAAATATGAGCACATCCCGTCAGTAATCAGTGTAACCGGAATTCCGTCCATAGCAAGTTCAAATGTTGTAATCCTTGCTCCTTGCTGACGGGGGCGGGTTTCATCCGCAAAAACCTGAATTGTATTATCCTTGGCGTAAGCGGAACGTACAACACCGAGAGCGGTTCCGTATCCTACGGTCGCAAGGGCACCCGCATTACAGTGCGTCAGTATCGTTGCCCCTTTAGGTACAACTTCCGCACCGTAATCACCTATCTTTTTATTAATCTCAATATCCTGATTTTCCAGTTTTATCGCATTTTCCTTAAGTTCTTCTATAATTCCCTTAACATCGGAGTCGGAATTTTTTATGACCTCTATTTGTCTGTCTACCGCCCACATAAGATTAACAGCAGTCGGACGGGAAGTTTTCATATATTCGGCTTTTTCAAGAAGCCATGGTATAAACTCATTACGCGGCTTATCTGCACCTTCCTGAGCAAAAAGAACAACTCCGTGTGCTCCCGCTATACCTATTGCAGGGGCTCCTCGTACAATCATATTCCTTATTGCATCAAACATTTCCTGACCGCCCGTGATATTAACAAATTTATACTCGTACGGGATAACCGTCTGATCTACCATTTTTGAATATGTATCAACCCATTCTATTGTTTTTATTTTTGATTTAAATTCCATATACTACCTTCCGCAATTCAATTAGAAAAATTCACTGCCAAAAGGGGACTTTCCCCTCTTCATTCGTTAATTTTACCATAAAGTAACTAGTTTGATTTCGGCTATTTAATTTCAAAATCAACACTGGAGTTTTGATTATTTTCTTTTTTAATCCCCGTTATAAGTTCATATACATACGCCGTTACAAGCCCTGAAAAGGCATTGAACAATGCACTTATCCCTGCCATAAGAATCATCAGCAAAACCATAACAATAAATGAGCCGAAACTTCCCAGAAAGAATCTTAAAAATCCTTGAGTATAAGAAGGTATCAGCCAACCCAAAAGCATGCTCAATGGTGTATACACAACCGCAAATGCAATAAACGAAACAAATCCTATCAATGCTCCGAATATACAGCCTTCCCTTATACTTATAATACCTATTAACTCATTTTGTTTAAGATATGCGAGTATAAAAGCCGATAAGCAAAGTATCAGTATCATAAAACTGATAAAACTTACATACGGAACAATTGTCACCAGTCCTAGAATTACACCCGCAAAAGCACTTAAAATTGATAATTGTTTTAACAAAAGTAAATTCATACGCTCTCCTTATTCTGCAGCAATATACCCCCGCAAAGCCGTATAAGCCGCAACATACGGTGATGCCAGATATATAAAACCTTTCGTGTTTCCCATCCTGCCTTGAAAATTTCTGTTTTGCGTTGCAAGACAGACCTCTCCATCACCTAGAATTCCGGCATGCACGCCTACACAAGGTCCGCATCCCGGAGCAAGAATAGCTGCATTTGCCTCCACAAAAATATTAATTAACCCCTCTCTGAGAGCCTGTTTAAAAACATCTTTAGAAGCCGGTGAAATCAACATTCTTACATCAGGATGAACGGTTTTTCCCTTCAAAATATCTGCAACGACTCTTAAATCCTCTATTCTACCGTTCGTACAAGTACCGACAAAAACCTGATTTACTTTTACAATACCAAGTTCATCCACACTCTTTGTATTATCTACGGTGTGCGGACAAGATACGGTATGCGGAACTTCTTCGGCATTGATTTCTATAACTCGCTCATACTCGGCATCATTATCTGGAAGAATTTGTTTAAACTTATCTTCACGCCCTCTTTCTTTCAAAAATTCTCTCGTTTTATCGTCCGCCACAAACAATCCGCACTTTGCCCCCGCTTCTACCGCCATATTGGCAAGCGTAAACCTCTCTGACATTGACATATTGTCTATAGTATCGCCACAAAACTCCAGTGCCTTATATGTTGCACCGTCAGCCCCTATTATCCCTATCAAATACAGCATCAAATCTTTGGAACAAATACCTTCTCTAAACTTTCCTTTAACAACAATTTTGTAGGTTTGGGGAACCTTAAGCCATGTTTTTCCTAATGCCATGGCAACAGCAACATCTGTTGAGCCCATGCCTGTCGCAAATGCACCCAATGCCCCTGAAGTACAAGTATGAGAATCTGCTCCGATTAGAACCTCACCCGGATTTACAAATGTTTCTATGAGCCTCTGATGACAAACCCCCGCACCTACATCAGAAAGTACCGCACCGTATTCTTTATGAAAATCTCTGAGAACCATGTGTGTATTTGAGAGCTCTTTTCTCGGGCTCGGAGAAGCATGGTCAATAAAGAGTATTGTCCTTTCGGGATTATTCAATTTTGTCTTGCCGAGTTTTTTAAACTCCTGTATGGTTAAAGGTCCCGTTCCGTCCTGAACTGCAGTTACATCGACCTTTGAAATAACCAATTCTCCTGCATGAACCTGTTTGCCCGCATGCTCAGAAATTATTTTTTCAACCAATGTTAATCCCATATAACATTCTCCCCTTTTTTTTATTTTATCACAATAAATGCTTTTTTATTATATTATTAAGATAATAAGCGATTTTTTTAAATTTTAAGGGGGCGACGAATGGACAAACGAAAATTAGTACTAATAGCTCTGTTTTGTCTGTTTTTAGCTTGCCTTTCCACTAACTATGATTACGATTTATTTGCACGCCTGATTGTGGGAGAAAGATTTATTGAATCTGGAATACTTCCTTTCAAAGATTTTCTTTCATACACACCAACTCACCCCTGGTATGACCACGAATGGGGATCGGGAGTTGTATTTTACCTTGTTTTAAAATACTTCGGAAGTTTCGGAATTCTTTTATTGCAAGCTGTTTTGATGTTTATCACCGCACTTTTTGTTACAAAGACTCAAAGACTACAAAAACATGCCTATCCGCTTTTACTCGGATTTATTACGGTTTTTCTGGCTTTATATTTTTATTTAAATCCTTCACTTATAAGGTGTCAGCTTTTCAGCTTCACATTTTTCGCAATGTTTCTTTACTTTCTCGAAAAAGAAAGGCATAAAGGAACTAAGCTTATATGGCTTATTCCACCGCTTACCATTGTTTGGAACAATCTGCACGGCGGCGTTGTGTCAGGGCTCGGGCTTGTATTTTTATATACGGTCGGTGCAATTGTAGAACGCAAACCTTTTAAAAAGTATTTGAGCGTATTATTAGCTTCTCTGCCGCTTCTTATAATTAATCCTTACGGTTACAAATATTTAAACTTCTTATTTTCGGCAACAACAATGCACAGAAAATACATAACGGAATGGTGGAGTATTATATCGGCAAGGAATTATATACATTTTCTTCTGCCTGCATTATTTATCCTGATTAGTTTCGTTGTCGGTTTAGACAAAAAAGTGTTCAACAAAACAAAAACTCTCGTTGTCGGAACTACCATGTGCATGGGCTTCTGGCATGTTAAGTTATTGTCGCTTGCACTAATTTCTGCAACATCTCTTGTTAATGTTTTTAAAATTTTGCCTAAAAAACTGATAAGAATATTTGAAAAAACCCTACCCCCGGTAATTATTGTGTTCGCCTGTTTGATACCGTTGTTTTCCCCGACAGTCCCGAGAGGAGACTTCACAAAATTTCCGTTAAAGGAAGTTGAGTTTTTGAAACTCAATAACATTAAGGGAAACATTGTTACACCTTTTGCATTCGGGAGTTATGTATCTTACAAATTATACCCCGACAATTTGATTTACATGGACGGAAGGTATGAAGAAGTTTACAACGACAAAGAATTTTTAACACTGAGAGACTATGAGCTTGCCGAGCATAATTGGAGAGACATTATTAACAACTACCCGACAGAAATTCTTATGCCGCTGAAAGCCACAGATATATACAAAGTTCTTAAACAAGACCCCGACTGGAATGAAATATACACAGGCAATCTCTGCGGTATTTTTGTAAAAAAAAGTAACAAATTACCACACCATGAGCTTGCACCGAGCGAAGATATAAATTACTATAGAAACAAGATACTAAAGAAGGACAAATGGAGAGTGATTCATTAAAATATACCTGCCTTTTCGGCGGCGGAGCCATAAGAGGAATGGCATATATAGGAACAATACGGGCTCTTGAGGAGCTTGGAGTAGAATACGAAATAATCGGCGGCTCTTCGGTCGGTTCAATAATGGCTGCTCTTGTTGCCTGCGGATATCAGTCTTATGAACTTGAAAATCTGTTTATGAAAGTAAATTTTGACCTTTTTAAGGACATTCACCTCGGGTTGGGAAAACCGTTTGCACTGAGCAAAGGCGAAATATTTTTGGATTGGCTGAATGAACTGCTAGCAAAAAAAATTAAACACGAGAGCGGCAAAAATATTACTTTTAAAGACCTCGAAAAAAAACTCGTCATAATAACGACCGACTTAACGAAATTCAGCTGTCAGGAATTTTCCGACGTAATAACCCCGGATTTTGAGGTTGCACAGGCAATTAAAATTTCCTCCAGTATGCCGGGACTTATGGCTCCGTACAAATATAATGATTCATATCTGGTAGACGGTGATTTACAAAAAGCATCTCCCATGTGGAGACTTTCGAATACAATTAACGACTCAAAGAGCCGGATTTTGGAATTCAGACTTGAGGGTGATTACAGCAAGGACGAAAAGAATCCGATATCATACATTAACACTATATACAGCTGCGTAACAGATGTTGCTACGGATTTTGTAACCGAAATATACGGCAAAAATGACAGGTACGACTGTATCAGAATAAATACGGGCGATGTATTTTTTGCAGACTTTAATCTTAATAAGGATGAAAGAAGAAAATTGATAGATATCGGATATAACCAAACTATGCGATATTTTAAAGAAATACTTCCCGCAAAAAAACAAAAACTTGCCGAGGTATATTCGACTTTGCTCTGCTATTTGAAGAAGGCACACAAGGGACTAAAGGCAAATAATGTGGAAGAGGTTCAATGGTGGTTTGGGGATATATTCACCGTAATGTGTGAAAACAAAGAAATAATAGACCCTATAATTTACGAAAAAATTATTGAATTAAAAACAGCACTTACACAAGGGACAGCGACAATTTTATTTTTCCATACCCGCTTTAAGGGAGGGAAAAAGTTAGATATAGCTGCAAAAGATGTCATAAATTCAATTTCCGACAGGATTACGGAGCTAAAGTTATACGTCCAAAAATGTGAAGTTTTGTAAAAATTTCCCGAAAATCGGGTATTTTTTGTAATATTTCTTAACAAAAGTATTGAGTTTTATATACTTTTGATATATCATAAGTATATAAGGATTGTTTGTTATGTGTTCCAAATCCTTATAAAAACATCCCTTAGTATTTCCTCCAACGATATTCAGGCCTGCGTTGAGGCGTACTTGAGGTGTCATGATACAGCTAATAGTAATGCAAACAAACCGTTACTTATCGTCCGATAAGTAACCTAACATCCCCCCCCCAACATTTCCCCCCCCTCTATTGCAATTAGCCTGGTAGTCCCGATATAAACCAGATTATATTTACCCCCCCCTATTGCAATTAGTTCGGTAGTCTCAATACAAACCAAATTACATTTACCCCCCCAGATATTTACCCCCAAGGAGTTTAACAGTATGAAAGAAACATCAATTAAAATGAAAACAGTATCTAACCCTTCAAGATTTGTAAACTTACAAGCAACAGATGAATTTTCCGCTTATTTAAGAAAAGTAAACGGGTTTAAGAATTTAACCCAACAAGAAGAAAAAGAAATTGCGTTAAGAATCAAAAACGGTGACAAAGAAGCAAAGAAAATTTTGGTACAATCCAACTTAAAACTTGTCTTAACGATTGCCCGCAAAGCGATTCACGTATCCAAGCTTCCGATGGTTGATTTAATTCAGGAAGGAAATTTGGGTTTAATGATAGCAGTCGAAAAATTCAACCCTGATTTGGGATACAGATTTTCAACATACGCAAGCTGGTGGATTAAACAAGCAATGTTTAAGGCAATATCGGAACAGTCCTATTGTATGAAAATTCCTGTATACATACAAGAGACACTGTCAAAATTTTCCAAAATAAAAGCTGAAATGGAAAAAGCTTACAATTGTCAGATTAATAACGCAGAGGTTGCAAAAAAAATGGATATTGAGCCGGAAAAAATTGATACATTTCTTTCCGCATATACAACAACTGTTTCTATCGAAGGAAGTTTTGACGGAAACAACGGAAGCGAACTCAATGTTTCTGATGTATTAGAAGATGTAAAAACCAATGTGGAAGAAAAAATTGAGTATGAAGAATTAAAGAAAGATTTGGCAAGCGTTGTTTCCACATTAAAAGACAGAGAACAGACCGTGATAAAAATGAGATTCGGTTTAGAGAACTTTGCAAAGACAACACTGGAAGATATCGGCAAGTTGTACGGTGTAACAAAAGAATGTATCAGACAGACGGAAATGCGTGCGTTGAATAAGTTAAGAAACAATCTGTTACTGGCTTGTTACGCAGACTAAAAAACTCGCCTTTACAAAACTTCACAAAACCCGCAAATTATTGCACTTCGGAACGTTTATTAATATAATGGAACGTGAAGGTGGTCTTATGGTTGATAGTGTAAAATTTGGTCAAAACCATTACGGGAATGTGAGGCGTATTGGTGCAACTCCTAACGGTCGTGCCGTGTATCAGGTTATTGATTCAGACGGTAGAGAGGCAGGAAAATTGAGTATTCCTGTAGCGGACACGGACAAATTTGAAAAAGCCTATATTGACATAATGGAAACGGCACCTCAGATTCAAAAGTATGTATTGGAGAATTCTTCCGAAAAAGATATCAAGAGACGCAGGAATCTCTCCCGAGCAATTGTCGCCGGAGGCGGAATTATAGGTGCAGCCGTGCCGATGGCACTAACCCGCAAGGCTTCTACGTTAAAGCAAATTCTTGCCACTGTATTCGGCATTGTTGCAGGTCTTTCAGGCGGATATTTAGCAGCAATTTCCGCAACAACCCCGCCCGGAACATTTAAATTTGCGAAGGCTACGAGAACTTTCTCCAAACTTGATATTCAACCGCTGACGGAATAGATAAAAACTATTAAACGGTCATTTTTGCTTATTTATTATATTTATACTATAATCAAAATGAAGAATTATAGTAGAATTTAATGGAAGCATTCGGCTTTCGAGTAGCCGAAGAAAGAAGGAAAAATGGTACCGGAAACAAAAAGTTTTCAGTTAGAAATCGGCGGTAAGACCGTCACAGTTGAGACAGGAAAGTACGCTAAATCTACAAACGGCAGTGTTACAGTAAGATGCGGTGATACAATGTTATTCGTTCATTGCGTTGTAAGCAAAGAGCCGAGAGTAGGAATCGACTTTTTCCCGTTGCTTATTGATTATGAAGAAAGAATGTCATCTATCGGACGTATCCCAGGAGGGTATAATCGTTCCGAGGGTAAGGCAAGTGACAAGGCAATCCTTGTGTCACGTTTGATAGACAGACCTATAAGACCACTGTTCCCCAAAGGTTACAGAAATGATATTCAGATTGTTGCACAATTGTTCAGTTATGACCAACAAAACCAACCGGATACGTTGGCAATGCTCGGAGCTTCTTGTGCATTAATGCTTTCGGGAGCACCTTTTGAAGGTCCTATCGGAGCCGTCAGAGTTTCAAAAATTGACGGTCAGCTTATTGCAAACCCGACACACCAACAGGCTGACAAATCCGCTTTGGATATTGTGGTTGCAGGTACGCATGATAGCGTAATCATGGTAGAAGCAGGCTGCAAATTCGTAACGGAAGATGATATTATGGAAGCAGTTGAATTTGCTCAGGTTGAAATCAGAAAACAATGCGAAGCACAGGTTGAATTTGCAAAAGCCTGCGGTGTTGTTAAGGAAGAATTTGTCAACCCCTATGACACAACAGAGCTTAAAAACATAATTGACGAAGTTGCACACGATATGATTTTTGATGCATATCACAACTTTGACAGAAATTACAGACAAGAGAAGTTGGAAGAGGCTAAAAAACTTGTTAAAGAAAGAGTTGAGGCTCTTCCTGAAGACCATTACATCCATCAGATTATTGAAGAAACGGGTATTGACTTTGTAGCAGAAGAATTTAAAGCCGCAGAGAAGAAAATTATGCGTGCAATGATTCTTGATGAAGGTGTAAGAGCTGACGGCAGAAAACCGAACGAAGTTCGTCCTATCTGGTGTGAAGTCGGCGTTATACCGAGAGCACACGGTTCTGCGGTATTTACGAGAGGACAAACTCAGATTCTTTCTGTTGCAACTCTTGCAGGTCCCGGAATGAAACAAGAATTAGACGGGGTTGACCCGGAAACAGAAAAAACATACATGCACAAATACATCTTCCCCGGATTTTCGGTTGGTGAAGTTAAGCCGCTCAGAGGTCCGGGAAGAAGAGAAGTCGGTCACGGCAATCTTGCGGAGAGAGCCAACGTACCTGCACTTCCTTCGCAGGAAGAATTCGGATACACTATCCGTGTAACATCCGACGTTTTGGAATCTAACGGTTCGACTTCAATGGGTTCAACCTGCGGTTCTTCAATGGCATTGATGAATGCGGGCGTTCCTGTTAAGTGCATGATAGGCGGTGTTGCCATGGGTATGATAACCGAACCCGGCAGAGAGCCTGTTGTATTGACAGATATCCAAGGTATAGAGGATTTTCTCGGGGATATGGACTTCAAGGTAACCGGAAATGACGACGGTATTACCGCTCTTCAAATGGATATGAAAGCAAAAGGTATTGCAAATGATACGCTGCGTCGAGCTTTGGCACAGGCAAAAGAAGGCAGACTCCATATCCTCGGCGAGATGAGAAAAGTCATCACCAAACCTGCTGATCACCTGTCACCTTATGCTCCGAGCATTACAACAATGACAATTCCGGTAGAGGATATCGGAACCGTTATAGGACCGGGCGGAAAGCAAATCAGAGCTATTATTGAAGCCTCCGGGGCAGAGATAGATATCCAAGATAGCGGCGTGGTTACGATTACGTCTAACGATCAGGAAGGTGCCGAAATCGCGAAAAAGATGATTCACGACTTAACATTTAAGCCCGAAGTCGGAATGGTAATCAAAGGGAAAGTCGTAAGAATCATTCCGATAGGTGCCTTTGTGGAACTTGGCGGAGGAAAAGACGGTATGGTTCATATCTCCCAAATCTGTCAGGAAAGAATTGAAACCATTGAACCGCACTTGAATATTGGTGATGAAGTTATTGTTAAAGTCATAAAAATTGATGATAAAGGCAGAATAAATCTCACCATCAAGGGCGTGACAGAGGAAGATAAAGCAAAGCTTAATGCATAGAACTAAAAAATAACCGCTGATAAAACAGCGGTTATTTTTTTTATTACGACCCTAAAATTTTGTAGGAGTTTATTTTATAAAAATCCCCCCACTTATCCTTCGATAATATCTTTTAAGTTAAAGTACTTGTCAGCTCCCAATTTTATACTCTTTATTGCTGCCTGAACCCTGTTAGACACTGCAAGCTTTTTGTAAATTGAAGCAACATGTGCTTTAGTCGTGTGATTTGAAATAAATAATTTCTTTGAAATTTGTTTGTTGTTTAGTCCCTTCAGGAGTAAATATAATACTTCCTTTTCACGCTCGGTAAAATGTTCCATACACCAGTATCCCTCGTTATTTTCTCTCTCCTATTCTTTTGTACAATATCCCTTCTTGGGTGTCTATAAGCTCGGTGGCTACTTATTTGTTAAGTTTTGTAACAATTTTATGAATTATTGAAATTAGCTACTTTTTAAATACTTTGTATATATAAGATGGTATTATAGGAAGACGTAAGTAAGATGAGCACAGGATTTAACATAGACTACAAATCAATCTTAGACAGTGCAATGGGCCAATTAAAATCTATTGGTCTCTCTAACG
This sequence comes from Candidatus Gastranaerophilales bacterium, assembly GCA_944323705.1. Classification (GTDB taxonomy): domain Bacteria; phylum Cyanobacteriota; class Vampirovibrionia; order Gastranaerophilales; family Gastranaerophilaceae; genus CAG-196. The sequence continues at coordinate 2,531 of CALUTM010000029.1, read as the reverse complement.
GCTCTTTTGGTACTACTTCTTCCAACGGTGAATTTGTTAACAGCATTTTTGGGCTTGCAGAGGACGGTTATGGTGCTATTGCAGGTAATGATCAACAAAGAGCTTCTGCTATTTCAGGTATTGTTGAAAACCTGATGAGCATGCTAACGAGCCTTGGAACAAAAGAAAACTCCAAAGCAACCAAAGAAGTAAAACAAAATGACAAATCAGCAACCGAGCTTGAGAAAAAAGCCGATAAAGATGCTCAATCTACTCAGGATAAAATAAAGGAAATCGCCGGAAATATTGCTGACAACAGCAGCAATGTTAACGACGCTATAGTAAAACTCCAAGAACTCGGCGGAGAAAACGGTCAGGTTGCAGAAGCTCAAAAACAACTGGAAGAGCAGTTAAAAATAATTCAAGAAAATCAGGAAATCTTGAACAGTGAAGATGCTACTAAAGAAGAAAAAGAAAAAGCATTACAAGCTTTGTCCGGTGCATCCGCAGCAATCACGGGTCTTTTGCAAACTATAACAGAAGTACAGGCTCAAATTGAAGAACAAAATACGATTGTTGAAAACTCTACAAATAATGTAAGTACATTGCTTGAAGAATCGGTAAATACAATTACAAATGGTACAAGCAACCTTCAATCGTACTTAAAAGAAGGCGGAGTCCAGATTGGTAAAAACACGACTCAAACTGTTACAGGAACAAGTAATGAGTTGGTAGGAGCCCAGGCAACCGCAATGGGAACAGCTGCAAACTCCAATGTTTTCACCAGTGCAATCGGTCAAAAATTAATCAGAATAGGCAGCGACCAAACATCTGCAGGCGGGACTCGTATACAGGGTGCCGCAAAAACACTTTCTTCTTTAACAAAAGCTATCGGCGAGATGGGAAGTGATTTATCTTCAATCGCAGATCTTACACAATCTCTTGGCGGTATCGGAGACAAGGTTGTTGCATTAGTCGGTCAATATGGCTCAACTTTAGAACCTATAATCACTGCAACTGGTTCTTGGGCAACAGTCGCCGATGTTAATACTCAGTTTGAAGATGCAATTAAAGAATACAGCTCCCAAACAGGCTTAGATGCAGGGCTTGAAGAAAATGCTTCCGAAGCAGGTGAAGTTCCCGAAGGTGATGCTCAACCTAAAACAACAACTACTAATAATAACAAAGAAGAAGTAACAACAGGAAACGTCAAGTTTGAATTTGATACAAACTTATTCCTTGATGCATTTAAAACCCAGGGATAAATAGGGGGGGGAAATATAATTGTTAGTAGTTTAAGTTCCGAGTTCTACGCCATTCAGCGGGCAAAACAGCCATTTTGTGTGCCCGAAGAATCTCGTTATTGTTTGAAAGAGATTCATCAGTCGTTTCGCTCCTTCTGAATGACGATAATTTTTATAAGAGGCGTATGATGTGGTAAAACTGTAATTTAGCACATCAAAAAATAAGCACTACATATAATACATCCTGATAACTTCCCGTAGTCTTTACTTTAATATAAATGTCTCGCTAATCAAAGATTACCAAAACATACAACAGAAAAAGTTCGGGAGGATAAATACAAAGGGGTAAATACAAAGGGGTAAATGCAAAGATAGAAAATGTTGGGGAATAAAAAGTCATCTGACAATAAAAGTTAAATAAAACGAGAATGTCCAAACTAATTTTACTTACGTTAACCAGAAAAAATATAAAGAATTTATTAAGCTTTTTTAGCGAGTGTATTTTCTACACTCGCTAAATTAATATCTGCGTGCGGTTTACGGCTTTACTAGAAGAAAAATTTCCCCTCAAACACCCTCTATGCTTTTATTGACAATGTTTTTAATTTGTGTTGCAATATTGTTATAGCCGTACATAAAAAAGGAGATTTTAATATGACAACGAAAACAAAAAAGAACGTTGACGCCTTGGAAAAATCTCTAAATGCATCAAATGTAGTTGAAACACTTGATCAGTTAGAAGGTTTAATCTCAAGAGTTAACAAGGCTCAAAAGATTTTTGCTACTTTTTCACAGGAAAAAGTTGATGCTATCTTTAAAGCTGCTGCAGCTGCTGCCGACAAGGCTCGTATTCCGCTTGCAAGAATGGCTGTGGAAGAAACCGGAATGGGTATTTTAGAAGATAAGATTATTAAAAATCACTTCGCTTCCGAATACATCTATAACAAACATAAAAACGCAAAAACTTGCGGAATCATTAAAGAAGATAAAGTTAACGGTATTAAAATTGTTGCAGAACCTTTAGGAGTTTTAGCAGGTATCGTTCCTACCACAAACCCGACTTCTACTGCAATATTCAAATCATTAATTGCTCTTAAAACAAGAAACGGTATTATCTTCTCACCGCACCCGAGAGCAAAAAAATGTACAATAGAAGCGGCTAAAATTGTTTTAGAAGCAGCAGTTAAAGCCGGCGCTCCGGAAGACATTATCGGCTGGATTGATGTTCCTTCAATTGAACTTTCAAACGCTTTAATGCAGCACCCGTCAATCGCATGCATCGTTGCTACAGGCGGTCCCGGCATGGTT
>CALUTM010000028.1 GCA_944323705.1 Candidatus Gastranaerophilales bacterium | reverse complement strand
TATTGTATGCTATATCATAATTGGGATTATATTTTATGGCAAGCTCGTACGATTTTATAGCCTCCTCCGTATCACCTTTGCCCCAGTATAAAAATCCCAGATTACAGTGAATTTTCGCATTGTGAGGTTGGAGCTCCAAAGCTTGTCTGTAAACTGCAAGAGCATTGTTATAGTCTTCTTTATCGTAAAAAGCACTGCCGAGATTAACATATATGTCTATATCTTCCGGGGTCAGGACATACGCTGTCTGGTAAGCCGAAATTGCTGCATCAGGGTCCGACTTATTCTCCTGATAAACAAATCCCATTGTCTGAGCAATAACACTTGTCCAGGATTTGTTGGGGTTTAGCGTTATTGCCGTTTGATAATTTGAAATGGCCAAATCAAATTCACCTTTTATGTAGTAAATATTCGCCAAATTTGAGTACAAATCCGGCATATTGGGAGCCATTGCAATCAGCTTATTATATATATCTATGGCCTGATTGTAGTCACCTTGTTCTTCATAAGCTCTACAAAGATGCCTGTAAGCTGCAATATTAAACGAATCTAACCATATTGCCATTTTATATTCCGTTATAGCATCTTCAAAATAGCCTGTCGATAAATATATATCACCCAGTACGCAATATAATGGAGCAAAACCCGGAGCGGTTTCTATTGCATCTTTGTAAAGTTCAATTGCAAGAGCGTAATCTTTTATTTGTATCGCATAAAAACCTTTTAAAAACAGCGGTAGAAATCTCAGGTAAGAAAGATTCTTAATCATATTTTCAATTGCCGTTTTGTCAAAAGGAGCCAATATTACAGAAATAAACTTCTCATATAATGCTCTTAATTTAGTGCCGTTATCCTTGAATGATGAGGCATCAAACAATTTATATAACAAATAATGAGCACTTGAAGAGCGTAATTTTGCACACTGAACTGCCGCCTCAGCAGCATCGACTGCATCCGTAAAATGAGCCTTTTTAACAAAAGTTTCGGCAAGCATATAATACGCTTCATAATAATTATTTTTCTTTTCCAATGCCAAAGTTAAATAATTTATCGCCTTATCCAAATCCCCTTTGTGATAAAAAGCAACACCTATTTTATAATAAATTTCACAAGAATCTATTAACGATTCCATTGCAAGCTGATATTCTGTTATAGCCTCGTCAATATACTGTCCGGCATTGAATATATCAAGGTGCCACTGCAGGTACAAATCCCCCAACCTTACATGCAAAGCGGGATTCGTCGGATCTTTCTGCAAGTCTAAACGGCAGCGTTCAATTTGATCAAACATTTTGTTCTTAAAACTTTTTTTAGATTTTATATCTTTATCCATCAGTTTTTTCATTTCATTTCCTAATCAGAGTTATTGCTATACAAATACATATAATACAGTAATCTCTGCCTGTCCTCTTCGGTCATATTCGAATAAGAAGCTTTAAATTCATTGTCATACACAGGGTCAACTTCTATTATTGTAGCCCTAAATTTTATTATACCATAGTTTTTAGGCAAAATTAACTCACAGTCAAAACTCTCATCTAGCGTAAATGACCTGTCACTATAAAATTTAACATATTCAGTGGAAAGTTCAAATGTCGAAAGCTTCAGTACAGTATCGTCAACCATTGCATTAAGAGGCTCAACCGCATTAACAACAGGAATTTCTTCACTCGGAGTAAGCTTTATTGCATTATAATCAAGCTCTACCGAAAATGCCTCTTCCAGGGGTGAGCTTATTACTATTGTGTTAAAGTCTATAGTACCTATCTTTGAAAATACTTTAACCGTCAATGAAGCCCCTACGTCAAGATGCTCAATGTACCTCATAAAATACGGAGGCAAATCTATTACCATTCTGTCATCTAAAATCTGAGCTATAGTGCAGCCCATCTCAACAAGATTGCCATCTTTTTGAAAAAATATACTTAATCTTTGCCCGGGTTTTAATAAATCCATACTTCACATTATAAACTAAAAAAAGTATTACGTGAAATCATATAAACAGACTAATTAATATGGCAGTGATTCTACAAATTCGGGGACTTTAACATCTGTCATCGGCACATCTTTTTGTCTGTATGATTTCTGCGTATATGATATCCAATTAAACATAAGAACAGATGAAGGTTTGTCTAACACACCGTTTATAACACTTCTAAACTCTTTGGTATTTCGCATGGGAAGCTGCGGCAGCTTTTCAAAATCCTCAGGTAATATGTTGTATTTATTATCATCGCCGGTTAGCATAACCATAAGCTTATTAAGTGAAAAATCTCCAAAAGCACCTAAGCCGGAAACAACTTCATCTGATAGTCTGCCAAGAACTATAAACTTAGCATAATCAGTTTCAGGATTGTATTGCCCTTTGATAAACAATGTCATCAGAGGTCCCTGTGATTGCAGCATTTTTACATTTGCAATACCATCCTTTAGAGTAATATCACCTCTCAGGTACTTAAACAGCCCTGTATCCTTGAGTGTTATTGCCTTGGTAACAACGCTTAAAGAGGTTCTGAGCATGCTGTCTGCTATAACGTTTTGAGCATACAAGAGATGTTCTAATTTACCCAGTGTTCCCATTCTGCCATTATGAATTATAAATTTTAAATCTCCGTTTAGGGATTGCTTTGTGCCTAAATTACCGTTTATTTCGGAATCAAAATCCATAACTCCGCTCATTGTATCCTTCCGCACAGAAATTACGTCAAAAATCGGTGCGGCACTTACACCACGAGCTTGAATTTTGGAATCAAAATGCTCATCCTTAAGACTGAAGTTAAGAGTACCCGCCAGTTTTCCGTTATATAATTCTGAAGATACATTTTTTAACTGTAAAATATTGTCATTAAGTTTAAAATCCGATGTTAAAGCAGATAAATGCAGGGGAGAGCCATAAATGGTTACAAGAGCCTTTTCTGCATAGAATTTACCCTCGTTAACCGTTATCGGGAATTGTCTCAAAAGCGGATTGTCTTTGTACATCAAAAAAGTATCCGTATTTACATATTTTGATTTTACATTTGCATTTTTAATTAACAGAGATTTGGTGATATCCGTTGATATCGTAGCGTTAATTCCCAATATTGAATCTCCAAATCGTACTTGAGGGGCACTTAAAACCGCAATATTTTTATTAAAATCCAAAGTTAAATTAGATACAGCCAATTGCAAGAACTGATTTACCAAATTTTGTGCCGTTAACTGCCCCACAATATCAGGCATATTGTATTTTCCGTTTATAAATATATCGCCTTTCAGCATAGTCCTTGTGTCCATGTATGTGACGTTAAGCGGCTGGGGAATAAAAACTCTAATATTTTTGAAAATCGGGTTTGCAAAATTTTCAATATTTCCCGATATAATAACTTTTCGAGCACCTTTTAAATTGGATTTAAAATCATTCAAAAACTTACCGTTAAAGGCGGAAATACTCAAATCATCAATCTTTAAAATATTATTTTCGATTTTCGAAACAAAGTTAACAATAGCCGGCTCATCTAAAATCAAAGCTTTTTCCATCAAAACTTGAGATGCAATATTTTGAACCTGTTTATTTCCGTTTACTGTAAGTTTTACCGGATAATTCGTCGAATTTAAACATTTAAGGTCTCTTGAATTTATAAAACCATCTATATTGACATTAAACGTAAAATTATTAGTATTGTAATTTGTAATATCAGCCTTTAAAATCAACTTTGAATTGGGCATAAAAATATTGGTATTAGGGATTTTAACTGATTCAGGCTCTATATAAAGCTTTAGTAACGGGAGTTTTATAAGCTCTGTTTTTATCGGTCTCAGCACTATTTCACTTATATACGCAATGTTATTTTTGTTTGTATCGATTTTCAATGAAGAAAATGCCAAGCTTCCGTCCTTATTTGCAGCCTTAAAGTTTTCTAACTGAATATTTTCTTTATGCGTAATATTGTCAAATGTTCCGTTTACATTCACAAATAGTGAAATAATACCGTCTTGCACACCAAAATTTGAAGGACAAAGGTGTTTTAATTCAACTTTATTCATTAATAGCTCAATATCGATTGTTTTATCGATTTTCCCCTTTGCCATAATAGGAGCATTATTAACATATCCGACCGCATCTACAATATTTATAACATTATTTGAAAAATCTATTTCGGAGTTAATCTTGTTTATATCTACCCCGCTTGCTTTTACTGAAGCATCCGTTATTTTCAAATATCCTGAAGACTTAATTTTATTTAAGTCACCCTTTAGACTAAAATCTGCATTCAGGGTGCCATTCAAAGCGTCAATATTTTTAAATTTTGAAAAATCCGCAAGTAATTTTAGCTTTTGGTATAAGTCAGCAATATTTATTTTATCAGTTTTAACCTTTATATCTACACAGGGCTTTTTAGAATTATTAATAACACCCTCAATATAAACCTTTTTATCGCCTGTTGCATAAACATTGGACAACAACCCTATCTTATCTCCCAAAAACGTCAAATAGATGAAGCTTTTAGGATTTTTCTTTTTAGGATCAAGAACGGAAATATTGTCTATATTAACTAAGCCGGACATTTGCATATCGCCGTTTATATTTTTGTACAGTTTTAAATCTGCTATAATATCCGAGTGAAAATCTAAGTCTTCCAACTGCTCGATAAATTCATTAAAGTTGAAGTTACTCTTTTCATACGCAGGCATTTCTATATTAGGAAGAATTGACAAATCATACGATATGTACTTTTTGTCATCAATAGAAAACTCTCCTATAGAATTTAATTTCAAATTTTTGAAATTAACAACTTTGCTTAACTCTAAAGAAGGTCCAGTTATTTTATACCTTTTATCCAAAGATTTATCATAAAAGCTGATACTGTATGATTTTAAAGTCACGTCGGGAGTTTCATCAAAATCCTTTTCTCTCAGCCTGTCAATAAGATTAGTCAAATACTTATCATCCGAATTCACTTTAACGATAAATTTATCTGCATATAAACGCTTAATAACAGCATCATTATGGAAAAGCGAAGACCAAGGTATAAAAAACTTGACATTATCAAACTGACCGAACTTTTGACCGTCTCTATACAAGAGATGCATAGTAGGAGCCTTAACCTTCAAAGATGGTCCCAATCTCAATATTAATTTTTCTATATGTATGTTAATTCCCAGATCCTTTGTAACCTGAGATTCAATAGCAGGTATAAGCCTGGAAGCATCAATCGGGATAAAGCATATTGAAACACAAAAAGCTATAAATATAAATGATAATACCGCATATAACTTATACTTTTTCATTTTTAATAACTTCTCCACTTTCACTATCAAAGAAATACATATTACCCGACGAAATTTTCAATTCAATATTATCGCCCACAAGATAATCCATTGGCACTTTGGCTGAACACCTGCAGTTATTCAGATTAAAATATACAATCCTTTCGCCTCCGGTCATTTCCGTAATTTCGGGTTTTACAAAAACGGATTTATCACCGCAGGTCATTTTTTCCGCTCTTATACCGACTGTTACATAGCCGTCAGGTATATTGCATCCGTCAAATTTAACACCCTCAATCTCAAAGCTGCCATTAATAACATTAACATCAATGAAGTTCATCTGCCCGATAAATCCCGCAACAAATTTGTTGGCAGGTTTGTTATAAATAATCTCGGGCGAATCAGCCTGCTGAATTTTTCCTTTATCTAATATAACAATTCTGTCCCCCATTGTAAGGGCTTCTGTCTGGTCATGCGTGACATAAACGAAAGTCGTTTGCAATTTGTTATGGAGTCTCTTTATTTCTGAACGCATTTGAACCCTTAAATTAGCGTCCAAATTGGAAAGAGGCTCATCCATTAAAAAAACTTTCGGATTTCTGACAATTGCTCTTCCCAATGCAACTCTCTGCCTTTGCCCGCCTGAAAGCTGCTTTGGTTTTCTATCCAGAAGTTCTTCTAAATTAAGAGCCTTTGCAACTTCACGAACTTTTTCATCTATAACAGATTTATCGTATTTACGCATTTTTAATCCGAACGCCATATTATCATACACGCTCATGTGCGGATAAAGGGCATAACTTTGGAAAACGAATGCAATGTCTCTATCCTTTGGCGGAGTATTATTTATGACCTTACCGTCAATCAGCACTTCGCCGGATGTAATATCTTCCAACCCGGAAATCAGACGCAAAATTGTAGATTTTCCGCACCCGGAGGAGCCTACAAGAACAACAAACTCTTTGTCTTTGATATCAAGATTAATGTTATCAATAACATTTTTCTTACCATCATAACTCTTTACGAGGTTTCTTAATACAACACCACTCATGTTACACCCCTGAAGGTATTATTATATTAAAACTTGTGTTTTTTAGTATCTTCGACTCTGCCCAAACAATACCGTTAAGGGATTGAACCAAATTTTTAACACTGGCAAGAACAATTGCCCTCAAAACATTTTTTCTGTTTGAAGAATCTACAATTGCGTAAGGATCAAACATACATTCCAAATCGTTTTCAGATAATAAAAGTGCACTGCTTGAAATAGAAATCATTGTATAAGCACCTGTGGGCATATTCTTTGAGGCTAATAATTCTTCATCAGGAGTTGATAAATTAATCAATATTTCTCCCATATCCACCGACTTCAGAATCACTTCCAAAGAATCCTGTAATATATTTTTCAAAATATCCTCATCAGAAGAAATTGTTTTTTTAAAATTTTCCTCTGTTTTCACAAATATCTTAACCTCTTTGTCTTTATACAATTGCTCGTTATACCTTACAGTCGTGTTTACAAGCCCCATTATGTCAAATACTTTTCGTTCCGGCTTCTTTAGTTCAGTTTCTGTCTGAGATAATTCCAGTAATTTAGCCATAAAATACATGAGCTCGGAAGAATTCTTGTTAATTATTCTAATATATTTTTCCTGCTGTTCGCTCATTTTTCCGCCAAGTCCGTCAGTCATTGCCTGAGAGAAACCGACTATAGATTGAATCGGAGATTTTATATCATTTGCAAGTTTTAATAAAAATCTGTTTTTTTCTCTGTTTACTTCGGCGTTTTCGCTATTTTTACCACTAAATTCATTTAATTGCATTGCCGCGTCACGAAAGTCAAGCACATATCCTTCTGCAATCTCTTTTGCAGTCATATCAAAATACGCTTCTTTTCCTACCATTTTTGTAATAACTGCTTTATTCATAAGAATTGAATTCGATATCAAATTCAGCGGATTTTCTATAAAATCCGAAATATTAGATGTAAGCAAATGCATTTTAGAAGTCTCAAAAATTTCCGCTGCTACATCATTAACCCACTGAATTTTCCCTTCTTTTGAGCATAATATTACCGCATCAGGCAAAGCCTTTTCTACATCTATAGAACTTGTTCTAAATAATATTTTTTTTATATCCATTAGTTAAACTTCCTCTACCACGTATTTTATCACAAAGTATTAATACTATTAAAAAAAGATTAACTTTATTAAGATTTGTAATTTTTTATATTAAAATATAAAGTGAAATGAAGGACAGAATATGAAATATAAAGACTATTATGAAATATTGGGAGTTTCAAGAGACGCGGATACGGCAGCTATTAAGTCTGCATACCGTAAGCTTGCAAGAAAATATCACCCTGATGTAAATAAAACAAAAGAAGCAGAAGAAAAATTTAAAGATATCAATGAAGCCTATGAAGTGCTGTCTGATAAAGCAAAACGTCAAAGGTATGATAGCCTTGGCTCCAATTGGCAAAGCGGTGCCGATTATACTCCGCCTCCGGGATTTGAGAATTTTAGCTTTAACTTCAATCAAGGCGGTGCACAAAGCTTTGACTTTGGCGGAAGCGGTTTTTCGGATTTCTTTAGTTCGCTCTTCGGTGATATGATGGGCGGAATGGCTACAGGCAGAACTTCCGGCAGAAATTTTGACGGCTTTGATTTCGGACAACGTGCAACAAGCTCTTCAAAACAGAGAAGAACATCGGCATCTAAAGCTGAAGACCTTGATATAACCAAAAACTTAAACGTAACTGCAAAAGAAATATTTGACGGTAAACCCATAACCGTCTCCTTTACGGATGTAGAAAAGTGCGGTTTCTGTAACGGCAACGGGTATTGCAGTCATTGCGGCGGAACAGGTATTGTCTCCACACCCAAAACAGTAAAAGTAAAACTTCCAAAAGGTATAACCGAAGGTAAAAAAGTTCGCCTTAAAGGGGAAGGAAAAACCGATGGTTACGGAAATAAGGGTGATTTATACCTTGTTGTACACTTTAAAGATAATGAATACGAATTTGACGGCGAAAACCTTATAAAAGAGGTTGAAGTAACACCACCTGAAGCAGTTCTGGGTTGTTCAAAAGAAATTGAAACCTTACATGGGAAAATAAATATCAAAATCCCTGCAGGTGTCTCAAGCGGACAATCCTTAAGATTAAAACAAATGGGACTGCCTAAAGCAAGCGGATACGGTGATTTAAACGCCAAAATAAAAATAATTATACCTAAAAACATGTCAAAAGAAGTTGTAGATTTATACAAAAAGATACAAACTCTTCAATAAGCTTGTGCTCCCCCCTTGACATAATATCCATTTACATTGACAATAAAAGAAAGATATTGGGGGAGTTATGACTAAACAGACTTTTTTGCATGATAAACATATAGCCTTAGGAGCCCGCATGGTGGATTTTGCGGGTTGGGATATGCCGGTACAGTATTCTTCCATAATAGAAGAACATAAGACAGTGCGTGAAGCCGTAGGACTGTTTGATGTATCGCACATGGGTGAATTAATTGTATACGGCGAAGATTCGCTGCCGTTTTTGAACAAACTGGTCCCGCAGGATATCTCAAAACTTATTGACCTAAAAGCTGTCTACTGTCAGTTAACAAACAAAAAGGGCGGTATTATTGATGATTTGATAGTTTACAAGCTTGAAGATAAAAAATACTTGGTTATCGTAAATGCTTCAAGAATTGATGAAGATTTAAACTGGATGGTGCGTAACAAATGCGGATTTGATGTCACAATAGTTAATGAATCTCATAATTATTCACTTCTTGCAGTGCAAGGTCCAAAAGCATGCGAACTTATAAAAAGTCTGGGAGTTGAAACTCTTCCTGCTTTCTTTAATATCAAACGAAGCGAACTTTTTAACATAAATCTATGGATTTCAAGAACCGGATATACAGGAGAGGACGGCGTAGAAATCCTTGTCAGAAACGAATTTTCCGAATACCTGTGGGATAAATTGTTAGAAGCAGGCAAAGCATTCGGCATAAAACCTATCGGTTTGGGGGCACGTGATACATTACGACTGGAAGCTGCTCTACACCTGTACGGAAATGACCTGGACGAGAACACAACTCCTGTTGAAGCAGGGTTGGCTTGGTCCGTATCAAAAACAAAAACTGAAGATTACAACGGGAAAAAAGTAATACTTGAGCAGTTGGCAAGCGGCACAGATAAAAAACTAATCGGTCTGAAAATGTGTGACAAGTCAATCGCACGCCATGGCTATGAAATTTTTTATAATAATGAAAAAATCGGAAACGTTACCAGCGGGGGGATTTCGCCTATCAGAGGGGATAATATTGCTTTAGCATATATAAAAAACCTTGACAATTTAGCTGTAGGCTCTACAATTCAAATATTAATAAGAGATAAATTACACGATGCGGAAATTATAAAACGCCCGTTTGTAGAAAAGAAAAATAAAAGTTAATTATAAAGGAGAAATTTTTCATGAACGAAAGTATGTTATGCACAAAAACACACGAATACGTCCTTGAACAAGATGGAAAGTATGAAGTAGGTATTACAGACTATGCAATTGAACAACTCGGCGATATCGTTTTTGTTGAATTACCCGAGGTAGGTACTGAATTCTCAAAAAATGAAGCTTTCGCAACAATTGAATCCGTAAAGGCTGCGTCTGAAATATATATGCCAATTTCGGGTAAAGTTGTAGAAATAAATGAAGAAATAGTAAACAGTCCTGAATTACTCAATGATGACAGTTATGAGAATAAATGGTTTGTAAAAATTGAATCATCCGCACCTCAGGTTGAATTTGCGGACTTATTGGATTACTCGGATTATAAAGAAGAAATAGAATAATGAAAAACTTTATTGCACATACAGAAGAAATTAGAAATCAAATGCTGCAAGAGATATCTTGTGCATCCGTTGAGGATTTGTTCCAACAAATTCCCGCAAAGATAAAAGAGTTTAACATAGCCTCACCGCTCAGTGAAATGGAAACTCAGAGGCGGGTTAAAGCTTTGGCAAAAAAAGATAAAACAGAATTTTCTAATTTCCTGGGAGGCGGCGTATACAATAAATTTATTCCCGCCTGCATAAACTATGTCGCTCAACGCTTTGAGTTTTTAACGGCTTATACTCCATATCAGCCTGAAATATCACAAGGAACGCTTCAGGTCATATATGAGTATCAAACTATGATATCACGCCTTACGGGAATGGATATCGCTAATGCTTCAATGTACGATGGCGGCTCTGCCTGTGCGGAAGCTGTACTTATGGCTCACAGGATTGCTCGCGGCAAAAAAAATAAAGCTCTTATTTCAAACAAATTGAATCCCGAATATAGCGAAGTTATTAAAACTTATGCCTGGGCACAGGGAATTGAAATTGAGTGGTTTGAGGAATTGCCTGAAAGCACTTCGGAATATTTTTGTGTACTGATGCAGTATCCTGATTATTTTGGAGAAATCCCCGAAATAAAAAAACAGGAAACTACGCTTATTATATGTGCAAATCTTTCCGCATTATCAATTTTAAAACCTCCAACAGACGCTGATATTGTTGTTGGAGATATTCAACCTCTCGGTTTACCGATGAATTTTGGCGGTCCGCATGCAGGCTATATGGCTTGCAAAGAAGCTTATATGAGACAACTGCCTGGACGTCTCGTCGGAAGAACGCTTGATGCGGACGGACAACAGGCTTTTACGCTGACCATACAAACAAGAGAACAACATATAAAAAGGGAAAAAGCAACAAGCAATATTTGTTCAAATCAATCATTGATGGCTCTTTGTGCTACATTATACTTGAGCCTTTTGGGCGAAAAAGGGTTTAAACAGACGGGTATTCTGTCTGCTAATTTGGCACATGCTCTTTCTAGAATGCTTAACGGTAAGGGAATAAAGACTTTAAACAAAAATTTCTTCAATGAATTTGTTATTGAAACGGATAGTTCGGATAATTTTTTGGCAAAACTAAAAGAGCAGAATATTCTTGGTGGAATTAAGCTTGATGACAAACATATTCTTGTCTGTACAACAGAGATGAATACTGAAGAAGAAATTGTAAATTATATTGAAGCTGTCTGATACATAAGGCAGCTTTTTTGGTATAATTGTCATATTCAGTATAGGAGCTTTAATGGAAAGATTTATCGGAATTATCGGAATTGTTGTCATATTTTTAATTGTCTATTTCATGTCAAATAATAAAAAGGCAATTAATTATAAGACAGTTGGTATGGGATTTTTATTACAGGTTTTATTTGCGGTTTTTATATTTAAAGTACCGTTAGGACAAAAAATATTTCTAATGATAGGTCTTTTTATCCAAAAGATTTTGGAATTTGCAACTGAAGGCGGCTTATTTGTCTTTGGACCATTGCTTCAAAACGCAAAACTCAGTGAACTATTTGGTGCGGGTAGCAGTATTTTTGCAGTACAGCTTATTTGTACCAATATTTTTATGATGGTTTTGGTTAATATTCTCTACTATTATGGAATTATGCAACGTGTTGTTGCGGTTTTGGGAAAAGCTATGAACAAGGTTATGCATGTCTCCGGTGCGGAAGCTCTGTCAAACGTAGCAAGCTCCTTTGTGGGACAAATTCTAGCACAAATTATGATTAAGCCCTATTTGGAAAAGCTTACGCGTTCCGAATTATTAGCCTCCATGGCGGGCAGCATGGCTTGTATTTCAGGTGCAATAATGCCGATTTATATAGGGATGGGAATACCTGCTCATTACATACTGGCTTCATCAATCATGGCAGCTCCCGGTGCAATGATTCTTGCTAAAATTGTTTATCCCGAAACAGGCGAACCGGAAACCAGAGATCACATAAGAATCTCTAAAAGAAGAACTTTTGCCAATGTTTTTGAAGCTATTTCAAACGGTGCCTCGGAAGGTATGAAAGTTGCCATAAACGTAACAGCAATGATTTTGGCTCTTGTGGCTCTTGTTGCACTAATCGATTGGGTGCTCGGTCTGGGCGGTCTGTTCCTTTATAAATTCTGCCCGGGATGCTCACATTTGACCTTTTTAAGCCATTTGTCATTAAAATTTATCCTCGGAAAGATATTTGCAATATTTGCAATTATAATAGGCGTACCGCTTAAAGATGCTTCAATCGTCGGAGCTCTTATGGGTACTAAAATCGTATTAAATGAAATGGTTGCATACGTTGATTTAACCCACGTATCGCATCTTATTTCCGCGAAAAGTTTCATGCTGGCAAGTTTTGCACTTTGCAGCTTCGGAAACTTCGGTTCTATCGCAATACAAATCGGCGGTATTGGAGAATTAGCACCAAATCAAAAGAAGAATCTTGCACGCTTAGGACTGAGAGCTTTAATATGCGGCACCCTTAGTTGTTATCTCTCTGCGGCAATTGTTGGCGTTCTGCTCTAACATTATTTCATTTTCCATAGACAAATTCAATGACATAATATTAGAAATTCGCTCCGAAAGTATGTTAAGCATATTAATGTAATGATTTCTTTCCGCACTCAATTTGGCAGTCATATCCATCGGTATACCGTAATATTGACCGCTAAATTCATAATCCTGACAAGACTTTTTCGTCATTTGAACTATTGTATCTATTATGTACAATTCATCAAAAGTTTCCTGATGATAAGCCAACAACTTACTGCTAAGGTTTGTTTCCATATCAGCCTCCATGTAATATTAATAAACTATTCTTAATACCTTTGTATATATATAGTATAACTCGAGTTTAAAAAATATTATTAATATATTTTCCGATTATTTACAAGTGATAAATGCATTTAAATAATTGATGAGTTCATTAAACGTTATATCATTTTCGGAATTCTTTCTGTTCTTTAAATATTCAATAATAGTATTTAGAATTTCTAAGAATGTCTACTCCGAAATATTTTTTTCAACATAGTCTTCATAGACATTCAATATATAGGCAAAAGTATCTTCACCCTTATTCATCTTTATTTGAATAAACGCCCGTTTTATATTTTCATTATTAAAATTGACATTTATAATATTATAATATAGTTCGGCAGAACGCTTCATTCTGTTCATCAAGACATCTTCCGGCATATATTGCATCATTGTTTCAAAATAGTTAACAAAATTTTCATATAATCTGTCAGGATTGAATTTTTTAAAATTAAATTTTGTAACAAAAAAATCCTTCAAAAATACAATAATATCGTTTTCATTCGGGAGGTAGCGTTGAATTATTGTATCCCAAATATCGTTCACACCGTTTTCTCTAAGGAAATCTTCAATCAATGCAATTTGATCCAAATTTCTTGTACAGTTAAGCTTGTAGTATAAATCCCTCTTTGAAACGTTCTCAGTATCAACAATTGTTACACTGATTTTTTGCAACATTTTGAAAATATCTGCCGCAAGCAGCTTCTCTTCTTTTATTTGAGACCAAAAATTGTGTAATAAAACAAACATCGGAGTGGCTTTTTCTTGCCCGGAGAGGCGTTCACCGTTAATTATTTTATTGTACAGTATTCCGTCAGCTTCATTTAATCTCAATTTCGAATGAGAACCATTTATCAAATATTTTTTTCTTATTACCTTAATAGCTTTTTCATTTCTTGGAGTTGTTTTTTTATAACATTCGCAAACAGCATGAAGCAGTAAAGACAATGACAATATTCTGTTTAAACCATCCACTACAGTATATTGATCAACACTTTTTTGCTTAACAAACACTATACCCAAGTCAATTTTTTGAGTAAATTGTTCGTCCTCCGTAACCAAATCCAAAAAATTAACCAACTCGTCGCTATACTTTGCAAAATTCAAAGCATACAAATCACGTGTACTATTTAAAAATTCAAGCAGATTTACAACTTTCATTATTACTCTGTTAAAACAAACCCGCCTGACGGTACATTCTTAAGCTTATCGCCATCAATTTTGGCACGCAGGTTTTTAATATATTTATACACATAATCTCTCGGTAAATCTAACAATTTTGCTAAATCTTTCGCATAAACTGTTTTCCCGATATTATTTAAAAGATATTCAAAAACTAACTGTTCTCTATCGGTTAATGATTTTTTCAGAATAATTTGCACATCTTTTTTAGAAGAAGCTATCTCTTCAGCCTTTTCAAGTACAGACTTATCATCTGTCTTTTCTGTCTTCTGAGTTTTTTTAGATAATAAGGTCTTTTTGCTTACCGAAAACGGTGTATGAGAGAGCTGACGTTCTCTTTCAAATGCACGTTCGGCTATTTTTGAAAAGCCGTCTTTCATATTTGTACTTGTATTTGAAGAAGTTCCTTTAGACATAACAATATCAACAACATCATTTGTAGATTTACGTTCTTCAACTTCTTTTCCAAGTCTTGCGGCAAACTCCTCCAACGTAATTTTTTCCAAAGAGCTTCTCCACTGTCTTATCTCTTCCTTCGTCAAATAATTAGGCATCCGATATCTCCTATACTAACCAGTCTTAATCCCCTAAACGGATTCTTTATAATAATGTAACATAAAATACTAAAAAATAGTCAAAATATTTCACGATGTAAAGATTTTTTTTCAAAGCTTAATAATCTTGAACAATCCTGCCCGGCAAATGGCTCTCTTGCACTGTGTACAAAAGAGATTCCGCACTTTGTTTGTTCTTAAAAATTCCGACCTGTAGTGTATAGTTATTTGAGCCTATACATTTTACTATCGGGTTTAATCCGCTGCCGGATTCCTGTATTATATCTTTTGCAACCTTTGCCTGCTCTGCAGAAGTATATGTGCCTACAAAAACTTTGTATACGGGCTCAGCTGCCGGCACAGGTTTTACATTCTGCTCTGCTTGCGGAGTATTATCTTCCTTCGGTTCTTCTGTTTTTGTCTTAGTATCTTCTTTAACTACATCGTCTGCGGCTTTTGCCATCATCTCAGTAAAACTTTTCCCCTGATCTTCGCTCTGAATCATAGCCAACCTGTCATCAACAATTTTCTTTGGCTCCTCAGGGATTTCAACTTCTTCCTGATAATCGCCGATAGAAGTATCCACTGTTGGTGAAAAAGACTTTATTAAGAAAGTAAATACAAGAAGCATTCCAAAAAATGAGATAATAAAAATCTGCAACAGCGTATTATCTTTTTGAGCTTCTTTTTTCATATATTTTTTATAACCGAATTGCTTTCCCATTTATCAAACTCCACGAACTTTAGTTGTAGCGTACATTATATCTTCAATTTCTTCTTTATACCTGTTCATAACATCATGTGCAAACTGTTTTATATCAGTTATTCCCATCTCACTCGTCAGCCCTGATGCTTCTATGGGGGCACCTTCGGACAATATATTAAGTCCGGTATGAATGAGAACAGAAGTGACAGATTTTGTCGCAATAGAAACGGATAACTTTCTGCCACCTATCATTAAATCATCACCGTTTCTTACGACAAAAATACCTTTTTCTTCCAATAATTCTTTTATTATACACATCAAAAGTCTTTGTCTTAAAACACCTTCGGAGAGAGAGATGCCAAATTGTTCGGTTATAAAACTCAGCATACTCTTACTATAAATCGGCTCGTTATTAATTACATCTTCAATATCCACCATTTCGGTTAAATCAACCTTGCATTCACCGCAAAAAGCCACAATCGCATCGCCCTGAATTTTAAAGTTTTTATAAATCCAGTGAGGTGCAAGCTGGGAGCCGATATACTTTATCTCATCTTCAATAAACAGTGTTTTCATCGTCATTCAAATAGTATATTTATATAATCCTCTCTATGATTTGCGATTAAAGCTTTTTTTAAGTGTCTGCATGATTCACAAACCCCGCAGTGTTTTTCCCCCGAGTTATAACAACTCCTTACTAACTCTAACGGAATTGAATTTTCCACTGCAATTTTTACTATATCATCCTTACCGTAATTAATCAAGGGAGCAATTACTTTCGGGTGCTTTTGCGTTGAGAATTCAAAAACTTCTGATATTTTTTCCCTAAAAGCTTCCGTATTATCGGAAAAAGTTCCCCCTTCATCCTTATTTGCACCAAATAAAATATAATCATATCCGAATGCATCCGCATAAGAAGCCGCTATATTTAAAAAGAGCCCGTTCCTATTTGGGACCCAAACAGCTTTGGCACTCTGTAAAGTACCCAGGTTGCTAATCGGAATATCTTCATCAGATACAAGAGCAGTATTAGTAATATCTTTCAGCCAATCTAACTTTATTATTCGGTGCTCTGTTTTATAATATTCACAAATCCTCTTTGAAGCCTCCAACTCTTTTTTTACGGATTTTTGTCCGTAATCAAAGGTCAAAGCCAATTCTATTCCGTATTCCTCTTTAGAATACCCCAATGCTACAAGAGAATCTAAGCCGCCTGAAAGCAAAATTACGGATTTACTCATCTTACCCTTTTTACCCCTTTACCCCTCTTCTTCATACTCATTTATGAGATTTTGAGCCTCTTCTTTTAATACATTGTCATAACCCGGCAGAGAAATAACTTCATCTAAAATATCCCGCCCTATCATATTATAAAGTGCTATAAGGGCATTTTTCTTTACTTCGTCATCTTCATCCTTTAAAGCCGTTCTAATCAGCTCCTCTGCCTCTTCATACTCACTGTTCATCAAAGCTTCTATTGCATTTACTCTTACCATGGGAGAAGTATCACCCAAAGATTGCTTCAGTACCCTTAAAACACGTTTATTATTAATATTTAACTTGCCTAATGCCTCAACAATCCTTTCCTTAAGAAAAGAAAATTTATCCCAGATTCCTTGTTTGGATTCCATTATAGAAACCAACGGATCTATCGCACTTACATCCCCCAACAATCCTAATGCTGCGGCAGCCGATTCTTTTACATATACAGACTTCTCATCCTCGTCTTTTACGACATCAATAAGAGATTCAACCGCAAACCTGTCACCTATACGCCCCAATGCGTCCGCACAAGCAAGTCTCACTCTGTAATGCTCAGTTTTATTATTTAGGCAGTATAACAAGGCACTTACCGTAGATGTGTCTTTATATTTAGAGATGGTCTTGGCACATACGGAACGCAAATTAATTAAACTCTCTGCTTCAAACTTATCGCTCTTTTTCAATAAAAGTAAATCCAATAAGATAGACAGTGTTGAAGCTGCTTTGTGCGACTCTGATAATTTAATAACATTTATGAGTATTTCGGGATTATTAACATTGGTAAGAATATAATTATATATTTCTACCAACTCTGCATCGTAATAAAACTCTTCCAGCTTGGAAATATTACGGATAACCTGCTGTGCAGAAAGCTTATCAACTCCGCATTCTTTTAATATAGCACTAAAATCCAATACTCTATTCACCACAAAATTAACATACAATAAAAATCTTTATTTAGCAATTATTACAATAGTTTCAGCCCGGATTATATACTATTTTTCTTAACATTTCTTAATATTTTATTCTAAAAAAGGCAATTTTTAAAAAGTGAAATACTTTATATATACATAAGCAGATTATGTAAGGAAAATACCATGAAAGAAGAAGAATTAAACGCAACAATGTCAGTTATAGCAGACCCAATCAATAATGTATACAAGCTTGAGTCTCGTAAAGATATCGAAGAAATCCAGAGAATTTGCAGAATATTTGCAATTGCTGAAAAACAAGCAAATAAACATAAAATGCTTTCAATTAAGAACTTAGCAACATTTAGACTTGTTTTAAGCAACAACTAATTTTGATAGAAATTATATAAAAAAGCTCAGATTTAACGGTCTGAGCTTTTTGCTTTTTGAACAAACACCGCAAAACCAGCATTATTACCTATTTTTCGTCTCTTTGTTAAGTTTTGTAACAAAATAATCAACAAGTGAAATTGCATCATTTTTAAATACTTTATATATATGTAAGATTTAAAAAAGATGGTGATGAAAAATGGCAAACACAGCAGCTTTATTAGGAAACTTATTAAACACAAACGCAGACATTAACTACTATACTCAACAGCAGATTTACTGGAATGCTAAGTACGAAGCAAACTCTGCTAAATTGAGCAAACAAGTAAAATATGAAGAAAAATGGCAAAGTGCATTTGATTCTGCAATTGATAATACAAAAGAATTAAAAGCCGGCGGCGTTGTTGTCGGAGAAGGCAACCAAAATGAAATGCAGGCTGATGCTTATGCTCACGCTAAGGTTAAACAATATGACGAAGATTTATCATTAGAACTCGCCGAACTTGATATGGAATACGATACAATGAAAACTATGTATGATACTATGCTTGAAGAATTAAGAGCACAACAAGAAGGCCAAAAGACAGCAACTTCTACAGCAGCTCAAGACACAGGCTTATTGCAATCATAGGAGCAAATGAACATCGGTTAACTCACTTGCCTAATAAACTTTTGAGGCATTGTACATTAAAGAAGCTATGGTCATCGGACCAACCCCGCCGGGAACGGGTGATATATATCCGGCAGATTGAGACATATAGTCAAAATCCACATCGCCCGTTAACTTGCCGTTGGAATCTCTGAAAATCCCAACGTCAATAATACAAGAATTATTCCTAACCATCTTACATCTTACAATCTTTTTACCCACCGCAGATATTAATATATCGGCGGTTTTTATTTTGTCCTCCAAATTTTTTGTATAAGAATGGCAGGTTGTAACCGTTGCGTTTCTTTTTAAAAGCATTTGTGCCATCGGTTTACCTACAATATTAGAACGACCTAATATAACGACATCAGCACCCTCTATGGGAATTTTATATTCATCTAGCAACATTATTATCCCTTGCGGAGTTGCAGGGTAAAAGTAAGGTTCTAATCCTATTGCCAATTTTCCCACATTTTCGGGCGTAAACCCGTCTACATCTTTCTTGGGAGAAATTGCTTCTACAACTTTATTCTTGTCAATATGCTTTGGAAGCGGCAATTGTACGAGAATTCCGGTCACATCGGCATCACTATTTAATTCATTTATTAAAGTCAGAAGCTCCGATTCGCTTATCAATGTATCCAGCTCAATAACTGTCGACTTAATTCCGACCCTCTCCGCAGCTTTCCTTTTGTTATTAACATAAATCTTACTTGCGGCATCATCGCCCACTAGAATTACCGCCAAATGAGGCGTTTTTGATAAATTTTCAACTTTTGCCTTTACTCTGTCTAAAACTTTTATTGACAGAGCCTTTCCGTCTAAAACTATCATCTGTTCTCCTGTGGTAAATTCAGCCTGAAATAAAACTGTCTGACCGCATCGTTTACAATCAAGGATTTTCTATCCAATAATCCTTCCGCAAGTTGTTCATCGAATGGTATTGTTCCCAAAATATCAATTTCTGCCTCACGCAGTTGCTCTGAAAGCATATTTATATTTTCATTCTTAACTTTGTTAATAACAACACCCATCTGACCTCCTACAGCGTATTTTGCCGAGAATTCCGCAATTCTTTTTGCCAAATGTATTGAATCAATTGTAGAATTTGCAACAATTAATGTCAAATCCATATCAGTATCAACCAACTGGTTTAAGTATTTCAGGTCAAATTCACAATCAAAAATTACAAAGTCATATCGTTCAATAAGTTTTTGGCAGGCATCATTAATTTGCCCTGTTATAGGGCATCTACAATCTTTTGCCCCTACAAGCCACGATACAATTATATCAACATTGTCAGACAAAGACACAATTATATCTTCCATCGCCCATTCCACGTACTCATGCTTTGTCATTCCTTGCGGGATACCTGTCTTATACTCGTGTTTGCCGCTTCTTATACCATAAATGGTATTTCTTATATCAAGCCCGAATGAATGCCCTAATTCTCCGGTTAAATCATTATCAAAAAGTAATATAGATTTATCGGGGAACTGCTCTTCCAATATACTTAGAAAAGATTTCACCAATGTAGTTTTACCGCTTCCGCTTTTTCCGGTAACTGCAATTTTTATAGTCAATATTCAAATCCTCTTTTTGTCTATTTTACCATAAAAAAGCGGCATTGATAAAATCAATGCCGCTAAAATATATCTCTCTTAATTATTCCTTCTTTGCTGAATTATCATCGCCTGCTAACAATTCAGGTGCTCCAAACATGCCCTCAATTTCCTCTAAAATAGCGGAAGGTTTACGAGCCTGATTGCGCTGAGCAGCTCTCTTCTGAGCTTCCTTATCCTTTTCTTCATTAGCACATGACAGATGATAGAAGCCGGTTCCTGCAGGTATCAAACGACCGATAATAACGTTTTCTTTCAAACCTCTTAACAAGTCTTTTTTACCTTCTACTGCAGCTTCCGTAAGGATTCTTGTAGTTTCCTGGAATGAAGCGGCTGAAATAAAGCTTTCAGTGTTCAATGAAGCTTTTGTTATACCTAATAACATGTATTCACAAGTTGCTTCCTGACCGTCGTGTTCTCTGACAGCCTTGTTTTCATTTTCAAATGTTTGAACCTCAACCAACTCTCCGGGTAATAAGTTTGTATCACCTGAATCAACGACACGAACTTTCTTAGTCATCTGACGAACAATAATTTCAATATGTTTATCAGCAATTTCTACGCCTTGAGAGCGGTATACACGCTGAACTTCGTCAACCAAATATTGTTGAGCTTCTTCCGGGCCGCAAAGTCTGATAACATCGTGCGGATTTAAAGGACCGCTTGTTAACGGCTGACCTTTTTTGATTTTTTGTTTATTTTGAACCACAATGCTTGCATCAATTGCAAACTTAATTTCAGTTCTGCTTCCACCGTCAGTCACCAAGAACAATCTCGGAACATCATCCTCAATCTCAATTTCTGCAACACCGTCAGATTCAGCCAAAATAGCACAATCCTTCGGTTTTCTTGCTTCAAGAAGCTCTTCTACTCTCGGAAGACCTTGAACGATATCACCTGTCTTTTCTCTTTCGAATACCAATGTTGCAAGCATATCGCCTCTCAGAACAAGAGAGCCTTCTTCTACCTGTAACATGGTACCGGGGCTGATTAAATAAGGACGACCGTTTCTTATGGTAACAGATTTTGAATCAACATTAATAATCTTACCGGAAACTGTTGCAACTTCACCTGATTCTGCAAGCGGAGTATCAAGCTTAATGAAATCACCCTTCTTAACAGACGGTTTTGACTTGGTAGCTATAACTGTCTCAAAGTTAGAACAGTTTAATAACAGTCTTCTTGACTCGTTAGCTTCACCCTTAATAGAAGCAACACCGTCGTTCAGAGCTAGAACTTCCGTCTTTGCAATAGGTGTCTTAGGCTCAATTACTTGACCGTTATTAACAAGCAACTCTGTTTGTAAAGAATTGTTCATCTTAGAATTACCTTCTAATTCACGTCTTACAATTAGAGTTTCAAGAACAACGATTTTTAATTCACCCTTCTCATCAAGTTCTACAAGTCCTTTAAGATGAGACAAGTAGCCTTGCATTTGAAGAACAAGACTTGTTCTTGTTAATGTTGCACCATCAAGATTTCTGACTCTTGCACCGTCTTTATATTGCAGTTGAGTAACAGGTACAATATTGATTAATTCGTCTGTTGTATTAAACTCAATAGAAACATCCTTTTGTTCTATATACATAGGCTGAACCGGACGAACCAATATTTGAACAGGCTTGTCCTCTAATGATTCCTCTTCCAAAGATGATGTATCAATTTCTTCATCTAAATCATCTATATCCAAATCATCAAAGTCCATCTCCATTATAGTAACAATAGAGGTCTCTTTTGCCTTAATACCTTTTGCAATAACGGTTCCTGCCTCAACAACAGCACCTTCTTCAACTTTTAGTTCTGATACACTCGGCAAAGTATGAACTTCACCCGGTCTTATTGTAACTTCATGTATAACTTCATTAAATTCTTTGAATTCAACGATACCATCAATGTGGCAGTATACGTCTTTTACAACTTCAGTACCCGCCGTTACAAAAGTACCGTTATCGACCATCTTCAGAGTTGAATCCTTGTTAACCTGATGTACTTCTTCAGGTACAAATACTATGTTACCCGGTTTAGTTACAATCTGATTATCATCAACTTCTATATCAACATATTTGATTTCACCTGATGAAGATACAGAGCACTCATCATCTATGAGCTCTGCAATAATCATACCATTTTCAACTGTTGTATCAATCGGAGCTTTAACAATATATTTTTCACCGGTCTTCTTAACAGTCCATAACTGTTCTTTCTTTGTTTGTTCAAAGGTTGCATTTGCAGGGTTTAAAGATGCAATAACGATTGTAATTTCTTTACCTTGAACAATCTTATTAATTTTATTTTTGCCGGATTTAACGGTTTCAACGACCAAATCGTCCGCATATCTGACTTCACCGCCATGTTCCGATATCATTATCGTTTCAGCAAGTCTGTCACCAGATTTAACCTTCTGTTCGTCAGCAACAAGGACTTTTGAACCACCAGGAAGGTTATAAACGTCACCGCCTATAATCCAAACTATACCGTTTTTATTTGCAGTTCTTGAAATATTACCTTGTCTGTCTTTCTTTTCATCAGCAACAAAGTCCTCAAAAAGAACCATACCTGACATATCAGCATTGATATCCTTGGTAGCTTTTTCCGTCAAACGTCCGCTATCATTTGAATTGGGTTTATATTCGGCTAACTTGAAATTCTTATCAATTTTCATACCGTCTTCAAAGAAAACAGTAGCACCAGCAGGAATGTGATAAGAAACTGATTTTTTTGAACCTTTAACTTCAATATCCGATTCATAAATAGAAACTCTTACAACATCACCGTGACGTGTTCTCAATTCTCTTGTTTTAAGTTTTGAAGAAACCGTGCCTGCTTCTGATGCGTGAATTTCTCTTGTAGCTTCCTTAACTCCGACAGCACCACCTGTGTGGAATGTTCTCATTGTTAACTGTGTACCGGGTTCACCGATTGACTGTGCTGCTATAATACCGATTGCTTCGCCGACATCAACCAACTTTTGAGTTGTCATTGCCCAACCATAGCATTTTTGACATACACCATATTCCAACCCGCAGGTTAAACCTGAACGAACCTTTAATTCTTGAAGGTTCAAGTGAGAAATCTTTTTAATATCTTTTCTGTCTAATGTAGTATTTTTAGCAACTAAAAGTGTTTTTCCGTCTTCATCATATATATCTTCCGCTACAGTTCTGCCTAATAATCTATCGATTAGAGGCACTATTACGTTGTCCCCGTCGCAGATAGGTTTCATATTAATATATTTATCCGTACCGCAATCAACGTCTCTTATAATAACATCCTGAGCAACGTCAACAAGACGTCTTGTAAGGTAACCAGAGTCAGCTGTTTTAAGAGCCGTATCTACAAGACCTTTACGTGCACCGTAAGAAGAAATGATATATTCGGTACAAGAAAGACCTTCTTTAAAGTTTGATGTAATCGGCAAGTCAATGATTTGACCCTGTGCGTCTGCCATCAAACCTCTCATACCAACTAATTGCGAAACCTGTGATAAGTTACCTCTTGCACCTGAGAATGCCATCATATACACCGGATTTAATTTATCAAAGTTTTCAACAACTTGTTCGGTTAATTTTGCCGTCGTTTCAGACCAGGTGTCAATAACCTTTGTATATCTTTCAACTTCCGTAATTTCACCCTTTAGGTAACGATTAGTTGATTTTTCAATTTCCAATTCCGCTTCCTTAAGCAGTTCTTTTTTTGATTCAGGTACTGACAAGTCGGCAATAGAAATCGTAACACCTGATTTTGTTGCATACTTGTACCCTAAATTTTTAAGAGTATTAGCAAGTTCCGCTGTCTTAGCACCGCCGTATTCAAGATACATTTGGGAAAGAAGCTTTTTCAAACCGCCTTTATCCATTTGTTTATTAATAAACGCCGGAGTTTGTTTTGCATGTGTATAAGTATTTTCCATTTTATATTTCCTTTTATTCTTGTTACTTAAACTAAAGCTGATCTAACGGCTTCATTAAATATGATTCTGCCGACAGTAGTTTCGATTCTCTTACCCTTTTCATCACGAACAACAATTTTATCGTGAAGTGTTATTACCTTAGCCTCAAGAGCTGATATTGCATCCTGGAAGCTATAGAAGTAACCTTGAACTTCCTGTTCAGGATCTTTCATGATTGTGAGGTAATACATACCCAAAACCATGTCCTGAGAAGGTGTAATAATCGGTTTACCGTTAGCAGGAGCAAGAATATTGTTAGTTGCTAACATAAGCATTCTTGCCTCAGTTTGAGCCTCAATAGAAAGCGGAACGTGAACAGCCATTTGGTCACCGTCGAAGTCAGCGTTAAATGCTGTACATACAAGCGGATGGAGCTGAATTGCACGACCTTCTACCAACTTGGGTTCAAATGCCTGGATACCTAATCTGTGCAGGGTCGGTGCACGGTTAAGTAATACAGGGTGACCGTCAATAATTTCTTCTAATATATCCCAAACTTTTGCGTCAGAACGTTCAATCATTTTCTTTGCAGATTTAATGTTTTGAACGAATCCTCTTTCAATAAGTTTATTAACAACAAACGGCTTAAATAATTCAATAGCCATTTCTTTCGGAAGTCCGCACTGGTTAAGTTTTAAAGTCGGACCGACTACGATAACGGAACGGCCTGAATAATCAACACGTTTACCTAACAAGTTTTGACGGAAACGGCCCTGTTTACCTTCAATAATGTTGGATAAAGACTTCAATGCTCTGTTATTAGGACCAACAACGGTTCTTCCGCGTCTTCCGTTATCAATAAGA
>CALUTM010000027.1 GCA_944323705.1 Candidatus Gastranaerophilales bacterium | reverse complement strand
TATTAAACTAAACAAGCTTGCTTGCATTTATGCAAGCAAGTTTGTTTAGTGCGTCAGGTGCGGGAAATCACAGATTTCCCGCACCTGACGTCAGAATTAAATTATATTTTGTAATTAACTATAAATTCTACAAATTCCGGGCTGTAATGGTTGCAGAAAAGACTCTTTCCGAATTTAATTTTTAAATTCACGAGCCTTTACTGTTCCTAATTTGTGAATATCTTCATCTGTTCGGTTTCCGTAAATCGTAATTTTATTTAATTCTGTTTCAATATTCTTGAATTCTTCATCTGTCAATTCAACTTCTGCGGCTTCGAGATTTTCAATAACTCTTTCATCTCTTCTCATTCCCGGAATCGGAACAACGTGAGGATATTTCTTTAACATCCAGGCAAGCGAAATTTGTGCCGGAGTAATTCCTTTTTTGTCTGCAACAGAATGTAATAAATCTAAAAGCGGTTGGTTTTTCTCAACGTTTTCAGGGGCGAATCTGGTAATAACTCTTCTTACGTCATCGCCTTTATATTCATTGTTTTTGTTGTATTTACCCGATAAGAAACCGCTTGCCATAGGTGAAAATGCGACAAAACCGATATTCAGTTCCTGACAGGTTGGTATAACATCTTTTTCAAACATTCTTTCCATCATAGAATATTCACTTTGAATAGCGGTCAATGGTGTAACGGCATGTGCTTTTCTTATTTGCTCTTCCGTAGACTGCGATTGTCCCCAGGCTCTGATTTTACCTTCTTTTATAAATTCGCCCATCCATTCGGCAACTTCTTCCACGTTGCTGTCGAGGGGAACTCTGTGTTCGTAATAAATATCAATATAGTCTGTTTGCAGGCGTTTTAAAGAATCGTTTAATGCGTTTGTAACCCCTTTTTTGCTTAGTTTTCCTTCAGGGATTTCCTGCCCCGGTTGGAATACGGGTACAAATTTTGTAGTCAGAATAATTTTGTCCCTAAACGGTTTAACCGCTTTTCCGACCAATTCTTCGTTTACATAAGGTCCGTATGCTTCTGCCGTATCAAAAAGCGTACATCCTAAATCATAAGCCTTGTGGATTAATCTTATTGATTCTTCTTCCGGCGGTATTGCACCGTACCCGTGTGAAAATCCCATACAGCCCATACCGACCGCACTTACTTCAATGTCTCTGAGTTTTCTGTATTTCATAAATTACCTCCGATATATGGTTTAAATATTGCTTCAAGTTGAATTTTACAAAATTTTTCCGTCCAATCGAGCGGTTCAAACTTGCCGTCTGACATACACCAGCAGGTCATCATGCCGTAAAGCTCGCTTATAATAATATGTGTTAACAATTCAATCGGAGTATCGGCTTTCAATTCTCCGTTTTTAACCGCGTTGTTAAGTATTTCTTTAAGCATGTTGACATCATAATTCCATTTTTGTCCGTCTTTGTTATCCGGCACATTTCCGGGATCCAATACATCTTTTGTCCACTGACGGCAAATATGTATTCCCGCGGATTCAACACACTCCATAAACCTGTGAAAATAATGCGTCAATTTTTCAATAATTTCCACCCCCTGCATTTTCTGAACTTCTTCAGCAATTTCGCTGAACGGAACTCTGCTTATATCAAGGACAATATCTTCTTTTCTCTTAAAATATGTATAAAAAGTCCCTTTGGCAACTCCCGCTTTTCGCGTAATATCCTCAACATTAATTGCATCAAACCCGTTTGTCCTCAAAAGTTCCAAGCCTGCTGATATAAGTTTTCTTTTTGTTTTATTTTGTTACTATTACTAACAGGAGGTGTAGTTATGGCAAAAACTCAAGATTGGGACAAAACTTTTGCTAAAAGCGATAAGGTTGATGTTCAAAAAGTAAATTTTAAAAACAGATACGGAATTACACTTGTCGGAGACTTGTATATTCCTAAAGAAAGAAAGGAAAAGAAACTGCCTGCAATAGCGGTTGCGGGTCCTTTCGGTGCTGTAAAAGAACAGGCTTCCGGCTTGTATGCTCAAAAAATGGCGGAAAACGGTTTTATAACTCTTGCGTTTGACCCTTCATATACGGGCGAAAGCGGAGGCGAACCGCGGAATGTGTCTTCTCCGGAGATTAATACGGAAGATTTTAGTGCTGCGGTCGATTATTTGATTAACAGAGACGACGTAAACCCCAAAGGGATTGGTATTATCGGAATTTGCGGCTTTGGAGGATTTGGACTTAATGCAGCTGCAATTGATACGAGAATTAAGGGTACCGTTGCAGTTACAATGTACGATATGACAAGAGTTACCGCAAACGGCTACTTCGATTCAATGGACGAAAAGGCTCGATATGAATTAAAAGAGTCTTTGAATAAACAGAGAACCGAGGATTTTAAAAACGGGACATACGCAAAAGCTCCGGGGCTTCCCGAAAAGTTAACGGGTGATGAACCGCAGTTTGTGAAAGATTATTACAGATACTACAAAACAGAAAGAGGATTTCACAAACGCTCGATTAATTCTAACGGAAACTGGAATATGACTGCATCTTTAGCATTAATCAATATGCCGATTTTGGCGTACAGTGATGAAATCAGATCTGCGGTTTTAATAATCCACGGAGATAAAGCTCACAGTAAATACTTTAGTGAAGATGCGTTTAAAAAATTAAAGGGAGATAATAAGGAGCTGCTTATTATACCGAATGCAAATCACGTTGATTTGTATGACAATATTGAAAAAATACCTTTTGATAAAATAACCGCATTTTTCAATGAAAATTTAAAATAATTTTTGTCGGGGCGGCAGATTTTCTTGCCGCCCTTTCATTCTTATTATAAAATTGGTTTCAGATAGGAGAGTTATTGTGAACTACAGAAATTTAGGCGACACGGGACTGTTAGTAAGTGAAATCGGAATGGGCTGCGAAGGTTTTGCAGGCAAAAGCGATGAGGAAATAGCCGAATTTGTAGACCTTATGGAAAAAGAGGGCGTAAATTGTATTGATTTATATACGCCTAATCCTCAAATCAGACGGGGATTGGCAAAGGCTCTGAAAAACAGAAGAGATAAATTTATTCTTCAATCCCATGTGTGCAGTATATGGGAAAACGGGCAGTATCTCCGTACGAGAGATATAGAGAAGGTTAAGAACGGTTTTGAGACTATGCTTAGGGAACTTGATACCGACTATATTGATATCGGGATGATTCATTATGTTGATTCGGTTTCTGATTGGGAAAGTCTCGGACCTGTTATAGATTTTGTAAAAAGTTTAAAAGAACAGGGAAGAATAAAATGTATCGGGATGAGCAGCCATAATCCTATTGTTGCCAAGAAGGCTATTGAGACGGGATTGGTGAAAGTTCTGTTGTTCAGTGTAAACCCTTGTTATGATTTACAGCCTGCCGATGAGGATGTGGAGCAGCTTTGGAATCCCGAAAAGTATAGCGGTCAGCTTTTAAATATGGATAAGGACAGACAGGACTTGTATGAAACTTGTGAAAAACTCGGAGTCGGAATTACTGTCATGAAGGCATTTGGCGGAGGGGATTTGTTAAATTCGGCTTATTCTCCGGCAAAAGTTTCACTGACACCGATTCAGTGTATACATTATGCTCTTACCCGTCCTGCGGTGGCTTCGGTCATGTCAGGAGCACGGACGATTGAGGAACTTATGGAGAGTATAAGGTATGAAAGGGCTTCTGAGGAAGAAAAGGATTACGCCTCTACACTTGCATCTTTTCCGCAAATAAGTTGGGAAGGACATTGCATGTACTGCTCTCATTGTGCCCCTTGTCCTAAGGGTATTGATGTCGCGTCGGTTACAAAATTCTTGAATTTGGTTAAGGCTCAGGGTGAAATTCCCGAAACCGTAAGAGAGCATTATGCGGCTTTAAAGCACAAGGCAGGTGAATGTATTTCTTGCGGTGCATGTGAGAAACGTTGTCCTTTTAAGGTTGAAATCAGGAAAAATATGCAGGAAGCAGCAGCAATATTCGGGATGTAAGAATTATTTCTTTTCCCACCTGTGTTCATAAACTTCGACCGCCTGAGCGGCTTCTTCTTCAGAATATTTATAAGAAGACAGGCTTATCATAATTCTGCCGTCCGATTCTTCAAAGAGTTTTTTCTTTATCTTATAAGGGTAAGTTTCGTTGCCTTGCAAATTCCCGTTGTGGATTTCTCTTATGATGTCCTCAATATACATTTGCATATATTCGGGTATTTTAGGATGTCTTTTTATGTACTCGCAAAGCGGCATATTTTCTCTGTATCGGTTTCCGCTTGCGGATGTCAGGAGAAAGTTCCCTATTGTATTAAGTCCTCCGTTGGAGGCAGGGGTTACGTGTTCGATAGAGCCTGTCGAGGCAATAAATATACGACGTATAATTTCTGTTTGGTTTCTTTTGGAATACTTTACCACAAAGGCGTTGCGGCTGCTTTCCGAGGTCGGAAGAAAAAGGGCTTTATTTTTTATGTCGTTAAATATTTCACGTTCGTTTTCCTTGGGGATAATTTCTTCCAAAGAATTCAAAAAAGTTTTGCGTTTGAATGTATCATGAGTCGAGCTGCTTATAATTATTTGGCGGCATTTCGTTGTTTTTGTTCTTATTCTTAGAGCGGTTTGCGGGGACAATCTTCGGGTAAGTCTGTCTACATCGTCTAAAACCTCCATCTCTTCAAGCTTTAATCTTGTAAGGCAATTTGTCTTTATCATTTGCAGACAATTTTGGAGATTATCATCCGGGTTTATAAGTGCGAAATCTTTAAATATTGCATACATTGATTTTTCCGTAGGGAGCATATTGGACTTATAGTTGGAAAGAAGAGTAACCGCATCTTCTGCCGTCTTACATTTGGCTAAGTTTTTTTCAAATCCGTTTATAGTTGCAGTCGGGATTATTTTTATCCCTCTGTAGGGACAGGTTATATCCTTAAGCTTTCTGAGGGGTTTGCCGGCAGAAGTTTTACCCTCGTAGGGGATATCATAATAGTATTTTAAATAATTTTGCGGGGTAATGTGTTTTAGTTTTTTTGATGGCATACTCCAACTTCCGTTCTGTTTCCATGATAGCAGATGACGGGCTGAGCCGCAACCTTTATGTTATTATAGAAGATGTGGAAAGCAAACTAAAATATTTGAAACAATATATACTTTCATTGGGGCAGCCTGCCGTTGCGTTCTCCGGCGGCGTGGACTCTACTTTTTTATTAAAGGTTGCTCAAGAAGTTTTGGGGGATAAACTTCTTGCAATAACCGCAAAATCAATCTTTTTCCCTGAAAGAGAAATTGGCGAAGCCCTAGAATTTTGTAAAAAAGAGGGAATAAGACATTCCGTTATTGAAATTGATATAAAGGATGAAGTCGCAAAAAATCCGCTTAATCGATGTTATCTTTGCAAAAAGGATATGTTTGAAAGGTTTTTGCAGTTTTCAGACATAATAATGGAGGGTTCAAATATCGATGATACAAAAGATTATCGCCCCGGCATGCAGGCAATAAAAGAGTTAGGGGTAAAAAGTCCCTTAATGGAGGCAGGGTTAACAAAAGAGGAAATAAGAGTTCTTTCACGAAAGCTAAATCTTCCGACCTCAGAAAAACCCTCTTTTGCCTGTTTGGCTTCCAGGTTTGTTTACGGCGAAAAAATTACTCCTGAGCGGCTAAAGATGGTAGATGCGGCTGAGGAGTATCTTTTAAACAGAGGTTTGCATCAGGTTAGAGTTCGTATTCATAACGATATTGCAAGGATAGAGGCTTTGCCGTTTGAGTTTGAAAAAATTTTGGCGGCAAGAACGGAAATTGTGGATAAATTGAAGGAATTGGGCTTTAACTATGTAACAATGGATTTATACGGGTATAAAACAGGCAGTATGAAGGTTGAAAAATAAGTTTAAATTGAGATTTATAAACCGAGCGGGCTTTTGAAATTAAATACACCGACAAATTAAGACATAATGAAAAAGGAACTGATAAGATGAATAAAACAACAATAGCAGTATTAAGTGCTTTTCTCTCAGCAATACTGTATGCGGTTTGTATCCCGTTTGCCAAAATTTTGGGAAATTACGTTCCTTCTGTCGTAATGGGCGGGTTATTGTATTTGGGAGCGGGACTTGGGCTTTTGATTACGACCTTTGTAAAACAAGGTTCTCCCGAGCTTGCACTTACAAAAAAGGATATTCCGTATATGTCGGGTGTTGTTTTTCTTGACATAGCGGCAATTTTGCTTTTAATGTTCGGTTTAGCCAATACGACAGGTGCAAACGCAGCCTTATTGGGGAACTTTGAACTTGCGGCAACAACAATAGCCGCATTCTTTGTGTTTAAAGAATTTGTTTCAAAAAGACTTGTTTGGGCAATAATTTTAATAACCGTTGCAAAGATGATATAGTACCGGATTTGAGTGAATTCGCAAAATACCAATATCTCGGAGGTTCAGAATTAGCTTCATTAAAACTTGTATTAGAAGCCTGTATAAAACATCAAGGAGCTATTAACAGGCTAAAAAGCAGATATTGCCGTGGAGCAGAAAATTTCTCAAGCGGTGGTGATGATACTGACATAAGATCTTGTAAACTTCAAGATTTACCTCCAGAATTGATAAATAAACCAAATCTTACAAGGAAAGATTTAATCATTCTATATAATATTTTTATGAAGAACTCGAAAACTATTGAGACTCCAATAAAATCTTTTAATAGTATTTCAAAATCATTTTTTAAAAGCACAAAATCCAATATGGAAGAAATTTTTGAATGTAAAAAGAAATGGTTTTGGGCAGAAAGAATTCCTAAAATAAACATAATTCCTAAAACGATTCGTATCATAGGGCAAATAAACCTTACACGATGTATTATGAAAGATTATAGAGAAATTATGGAAAAATATATAAAAAATGGAATTAATCCTACAGTAGCCAAATATGGAAATCAATATAGCATTATCAATAATTGTGTTAATACATTTAAGAATGATAAATTCAATAACAATAAGATACAATTTGCCGATAAGTTATTATATAAAATGAAAAATGCAAAAGAGGACAGAGTTTCAACGTATGCAAGATTGTTTGATGCTTATGCAACTGTCGGACACAATATAAATAATTTTTGTAAGAATGTAAGATTAAAGGGGGGAATTGGTATAGGATTAAAAACAATTTTTACCTTTTTCACGCATATTTAATTTGAGTCCTTTTACTACCCCATTTTACCTTCCCAGAAGTGTCTGAGGGTGCGGGGAAGTTCGGATTCATAGAGGAACAGGCGTTTTATGGGAGAGAGTTCTCGGTAGGGGCTGGTTTTGATAAAGTTTGATTGCGGAAGAAGAGTTGTTTTATCAAGATTTTCTATTGTTAGTTTTGAAAGGTCGCAGGCTACGGCTTCAAAGGGACTTTCAGAGGCGTATGTGCATATTTTTTCGAGTATTCTGCCGTATTTTGCCCTAAAAGCTTCAAGTTTTGGAGGGGTTAATGTTTCCTCAAACAGTTTTACAAGTTTTTTCCCGCCAAGTTTTTGTATTAGGTTTTGTTCGTGTACAGCGTGCAGGAATTCGTGCAAAACCGGCTCCAGAAAAAAATCCGTCGCAGAAAGTTTTCTCTCAAAATTCTCATCCGCCATACTATCAATTCTATACCAGAACTCATTTCCTTTTGAATTATTAAATCCCTTGAACTCATTGAAAAATATCGTTTTTTCCGGCACTATTTTATCATTGTTCATATAAATATTAGTCGGTGCCATATTCAAAAAACCTGTTGAACTTTTATCATTTATTTTTAACTTGCTAAAATCTTCAACAAAAACACCTTTTGGCAGACCTAATTTCAAACCATATTTTTTATTCAATAATTTTATTATATTAAAGCACCGAAGTGCACACCAAGCGATAATTTTATTCTCTTTAAAATCTGCTTCTATACCATTATTTATAAATTCACGTGAAATTCTCTTTACATCAGCTGCTGCAATTTCTCGCTGCATTCTTGATGTAAGCCCTGCCCGAAAATTTATATCGGAATTACTTATCTTCATACTTATTCAAAACCGAAAAAAATATTTTTTGCCGATATATCTAATTTTCTTTTCCCATTTGAGCAGATTTTTCAGCAGTTTTTCTTACCGTTTCCGATAAAATTTCTCCGATATTACTTTCTTTTAAAACTTTATTTCCCTCTGCCGTAGTTCCTCCGGGGGTGGTTACCGCATCAATAAGTTCTTGCGGAGTATTCCCCGTTTCTATAATCATTTTGGCGGCACCGAGTGCGGTCTGACTAGAAAGCATAAGTGCGGTTTTATAATCAAGTCCCAATTCTTCACCCGCTTTTGCAATTTTATCTATTATATAATAATAAAAAGCAGGACCTGAACCTGAAACTCCTGTTACGGCGTCAATATCTGATTCTTTACATCTTATTACCTTACCGATTTTTGAGAAAATATTTTCTACAAGTTTTATATCTTCTTCGGCCGCCTTGTCGTTTTTACACACTGCACTCATTCCGCACTCAAGAAGAGCCGGAGTATTTGGCATAACACGGACTATTCTCTTATTTACCCCCAGAATGTTTTCTATTTTATTAAAGGTAATTCCCGCTGCAATAGATATTATTAATTGGTCCTTTACAGAATCTTTTATGCCTTCCAGAAGTTCTTGTACTACAAAGGGCTTAGTTGCAATAAGTATTATATCAGCGTCTTTTATCCCCTCTTTTGCATCAGAGAAAACTTTAATGTTAAAATTTTCTTTGGCTCGTTTGGCAGCCTCCTCATTAACTTCAACTGCAAAAATATGTTTATCATCAAAAGTTTTTGAACTCAAGAGACCTTTAATAATGGCACTTGCCATTTTTCCCGCTCCGATAAAAGTTATATTTTTATTATCCATACTGCCCTCCCTTTTAGAATACAAAAAAACAGGAGCTTTAAATTGCTCCCGTCGTTTTAAATGGTACCCCCAAGCGAATTCGAATCGCTGTCTACACCGTGAAAGGGTGTTGTCCTAGGCCTCTAGACGATGGGGGCTTGCTGACAATCTCTATAGTACCAAATCAATATTGCTTGTCAAGCATAATGAAAGATGCAAATTTTATCGGCTTGAAATGGTAGAGTGTTAGTCATAAAATATGATAAGAATCGAGGAATATATGATAAACAGAAAATCAAGAGACGAAATAAAAAGAATGAGACATGCGGGACATATCGTTGCACTTGTTCATCAAAAAATGAAAGAGGTCGTAGAGCCCGGTATTTCCACAAAAGAGTTGGATAATATAGCTATGCATGTTATAAAAGAGAATAAAGCCATACCGACCTTTTTAGGTTATCACGGTTTTCCGGGGTGCATCTGTACTTCCATAAACGAAAAGGTTGTACACGGAATCCCGTCTGACAAAGAAATTCTAAAAGACGGAGATATAATAGCCATAGATGTTGGAGCAACTTATGGGGGCATGGTTGGTGACAGTGCCTGGTCTTATGCCGTAGGTAATATTTCCGATGATAAAAAACTCCTTATGAAGGCAACCGAAGAAGCTCTCTTTGCGGGAATTTCCAAAATGAGAGCAGGAAATGTTTTGGATGATATTTCAGGTGCGGTAGAAGATGTTGCAAAGAATTACAATCTTGGTATTGTTCGTCAGTATGGTGGGCATGGTGTAGGACATACAATGCATGAAGACCCGTTCCTATTCAATTATCGTGTTGGTGACCAGACCCTTATAAAGTCGGGAATGGTTATAGCAATTGAACCTATGCTAAATCTTGGCGGAGATGAAGTTTTTGTTGAAGAAGATAATTGGGGCGTTGTAACCAAGGACAAAAAACCGTCTGCACATTTTGAACATACAGTTCTTGCAACAGACGGCGAACCCGTTTTGATGACCACTTTAATGGATTAGAATTATATTCCGAATAATCTTTCCACCGCATCATCTAATTGATCAAGTGTATTTAAGCTGAACATGCTAGAAAACCAAGAATATTTGCTATCTTTAAACTTTTCGTCTGCAGGTTTTGCAGCGTATTCGTTATATATTTTATATATTGTTCCATAATCATCTGAATACTTTTTCTCTTCCGGTATAGCATCCATTATAGCCTTCAACATTTGCATAGCTTCACCGTTGGTGACACCCTCTCCATATTCAGAACCAAGTTGTTCAAATAGTCCGTTTCTTGCATCCCCAAGATGATATGATATTAGAAAATCCTTAATCAATTCGTATTTTTTTGATTCAACAGGGAAAGTTGCTATTTTATTCATAGCTGATTTTACAAAATCATAGCTCCTGGTTATGCCATTAAGATCCTCTGAAACAGCCCAACCTATGAAAAAAGCACCTTTTCCAGTTGTAAGATTAGACTCAAAGTAAGTTTGTTTGGCTATCTCAGCTTCTCCACTCTGGTATTCATCGCTTAGTAATTCTTCTGACTGTTCAGAATCTAATTTATTAAAATCATATTGATAACCATTATATCGATGTTCTATTATTTTTTTGAAAAGTGTAATTTCTTTTCCATCAACACGTCCATTGTTATTGCCGCCATTTTCTGTTTTATCTACATATTGTGCCCAAGAGTATGTCTTACCCGAAGCAAAATACTCATTGATTACATAAGATTGTGATGTTGTCATATAAATTCTCCTTATTTTTCCCGTGTATATATATAAAGTATCTAACAAGCAAATAATTGCCTTTTATGTAACGTTATGTTAAGAAAATACCCTCTGGACAAATGAATATGTGTGTTATAAAATCAAGATAAACAATATAAAGAGGTAAAAATGGATCAGATTATAAAAATAGCGTGGGAACTTAACGAAAATACAGATAACCGATATAAATTAGTTTATGAGATTGCCGAATTGGCAAAAAAACTTGTTGATGAGACTCAAATGAAGAAAGCCCGAGACGAGTTTGGTTTTGAGGAAGCGGTTAATGAAAATGCTTATAAAAAGGAAAATCCTGTAGAGCATGCAATTATGGTAAAAGCTTCCGAGTCGGACGATACAGAACTTGTAGGTTAAGTTTTACAGATTTTATAAAAAAAAGAACTTCCTATAAGGGAAGTTCTTTTTTTTGTAAAATTTTCTTAATAATAAGGC
This sequence comes from Candidatus Gastranaerophilales bacterium, assembly GCA_944323705.1. Taxonomy (GTDB): domain Bacteria; phylum Cyanobacteriota; class Vampirovibrionia; order Gastranaerophilales; family Gastranaerophilaceae; genus CAG-196. The sequence goes on along the minus strand of CALUTM010000027.1, from coordinate 14,373 downwards.
AATTTTTATTCTTTACGGAATTTAACAGGAAGGAAGGTCGAGATTATGAATAAGCATAGTAAAAAGTTAATGAATTTGAAGTGGGGTTTGTAGGCCTATGTTGTGGAATGCTGCTAAAATATATTCAACATTGGGAAATCCCAATTCTCTAATACCTCTCGGGGTAAAGGATGCGTCAAGTTGTTTGGGGATGACGGCGGGTTCGTATGTTACCGGAAAAGAGGAGGGTGTTGACAGATTTATTGATGAATTCGGTACTGAGATCTTATGGTTGGGCGGTATTCCTGCTTATAAGTGGTTGTTTGATAAGACCGTGTTCAAGGCTTTCGGATTTGATTCAAAGATTGACCCGAGAAACCTTAAAGACAAGGATGTTTTTGAAAAAATAAAAGAGTATGCCCCTGATGACAAAATAAAAAAGGAATTAGAAAAGGTCGGGGGAAAACAAAAATTGTTTAAAAATCTTGCTGTTGCAAAATTTGCTGTATCAACCGTACTTGCTGCCGTTTCATATTTTACTCTTACAAGATTAAAACAGCGTTATACCGAAAAGAAGATAAGAGAAAATCTGATAGAAGAGTATAATAACAAGAAAAATGAAAATAATAAGGGTAAAAATCTATCATTTAAGGGGGTTGGGAAGGCTTTTGAGGAATTGGCATTTTCGCCCGTAAAAAACATGTATTTAATGGACGGATTTATTACCACAGAAAGGCTTGCAGACTCAAGATCCTCGCAGGAATTTGCCGGATATGCAATAAAAGAAGGCTCTTGTTTGTTTTTCCTCTATTTTGCAGGAAAGAAAATTCAAAAATGGATGGAAAATTCCGCCAAGAAAAAGCACAATAAATCTATTACATTAGATTCAAGAGTTTTGGAAGATAACAATTTTAAAAAGGCTTTTGAGGACGGTTCTATAGAAAAAAGCCTTAATGAATTTAAGCGTGGAAATACTTCAAATGTAGCTTTGTATGAATTTCTGCATAAAAATCCCCAAAACGGTATTGTAAAGATTGCAAAACAGTCCGATGTTATTAAGTTACTTAAAAATTCGGATAAAATTGATACAAGAGCATATATAGACTTGAAAGAGGTTGCGGGGATTAATGATAAGGTAACTGAGTTATACGGTCAGTACAAAGAAGCCCTTAAAAACGGAGAAAACTCCGATAAATTCTTCAATAAATTAAGAAAATTAAAGAGAGGTTCTATAAGAATGAATATTGGCTCCTGCATTCTGGCTCTGGGTGTAATTACACCTGGTATAATGCTGATAAAAAGACTTACAGATAAATCCGGCAAAGAGTTTCAGACTAAAAAAGAAATTAAGGAACAATTAATCAGAGAGGGGATTATTTCTTAGCTTTGATTTTGTTATAATACTATTATGAAAAATTTATTAATAATATTATTAAGTATGCTGTTAATTCCTGTTGTTTATGCGGAGACAATTCGCACTTATGACAACTATGGAAATTCTGCTAATGTTTTAAAAAGAACAACGGGCGGATATAACGTTTTTGACCGCTATGGCAACCGCAGCGGGCGAATAAGAGAGTATTCCACGGGAAAAAGTGTTATGTACGATCAAAACGGTATGCGGGATAAGACTTTTAAAAAGGGATTTAACGGGAATATAAACGTATACGATAATACAGGTAAGAAAGTCGGTACGATAAAGCAGTCATCATACGGTAGGGCTTATACTTATGACGGTTCGGGAAACAGAACAGGAAGTTTTAAGACTTTTCCGGGCGGCAGAGGTGTGATGTACGATAGTTACGGCAACCGACAGGGCACCTTTAGAACAAGATATTAAAAAAAACGGGCTTTTTTGAGCCCGTCTTTTTTATATAACAGCAGCTTTTGCTCTTTTTAAAGAATTCTCTTTACCTATAATAGCAAGGGTAACAACCATATCAGCTCCGCAAAGCCTTCCTGTTACTGCGGCTCTTATTGCCCACATTGTAAATTTCGGTTTGTAACCTTTGTTTTCTTTAAAGTCCGCACGGAATTTCTCAAGCTTTTCGTGAAGATTTTCTTCTGTCCATTCCCAGTCTTGTGCTTGTTCCAGGAATGTTTTCAAGACGTCTTGTGACAATTCGGTGTTAAGATTTTCTTTTGCTTTTTCATCAATTTCTACTTTATCGCCGCCGAAAAAGTATGATACAGCATCGGTAATATCAGACAATAAAGTAAGCGGTTCATACGTAATATCAATCATACGGTTGTACTGTTCTTCCGTAAGTTCCGTTAAATCGTATTTTGTCAGATATTTTTTTAATTTTTCCCTGAGTTCTTCCTTGGGAAGCATTTTTATATAGTGGCTGTTCATCCATTTTAGTTTGTCATATTCAAAAATTGAATTAGAGGAGGAAACTTCATTGATTCGAAAATCTGCCGCAATTTCATCAATCGACTTAATTTCCTGCCCGTCAGACGGAGACCAGCCGAGTAAAGCAACAAAGTTAACCAAGGCTTCCGTCAGGTATCCTTGTTCGACAAAATCGGAAACGGCAGTTGCACCATGTCTTTTGGAAAGTTTGCTTCTGTCCGGTGCAAGAATCATTCCCAAATGCCCGAATTTAGGCACTTCAAACCCGAGAGCCTCAAAAATTAAAATTTGTTTATATGTATTGGAAATATGATCCTCACCTCTAATAACGTGAGAAATTTTCATTAGAGCATCATCAATTACAACCGCATAGTTGTATGTGGGAGTTCCGTTGGATTTTAGTATAACGAAATCCCCTATAAGATTTGTATCCATGTGCAATTTACCCTTTACAAGGTCATCAAATTCAAGTATCGAAGAATCATGAAATGCCTGTTGTGCCTTTGCAACATTAAATCTTATTGCTGGTTTTCTGCCTTCTGCTCTTAGTTTTGCTTTTTCTTCTTCCGTAAGATGTTCACATTTTTTAGAATAAACGTATGCTTTTTTATTTTTTGTTGCCTCTTCTTTTTCTGCCTCAAGTTCTTGCGGTGTGCAGAAACATTCATAGGCAAATCCTTTATCAAGCAGTTGTTGAATGTATTTCGGATAAATGTCAAATCTTTCGGATTGAGTGTACGGTCCGTAGGCACCGCCGATATCAGGTCCTTCATCCCAATTGAGACCCAGTGCTTTTAAGCTGTCAAAAATGTTATCGACATATTCCTGACTTGTTCTTTCCGCGTCGGTGTCTTCTATTCTTAAAACGAATTTTCCGTTATTTTTCTTTGCAAATAAATAGTTAAATAAAGCTGTTCTTGCCGTTCCGATATGCAAATTTCCGCTTGGAGACGGTGCTATTCTTACTCTTACTTCTGACATAGTATATCCTTCCTTCTTTTAACTTTATTATCCCACAAATAAATCATGTTACAATATTAATATGCAGAGAAGAACTTATCTTAACGGCAGTGTAAAAAACGGAAACATAATGAGATGGCCCGTAAACAATTTGGTCGTCTATATTGCTCCGATGAAATTTTATTCAAAATTGGGCGAAGATGCGAAGTTTCGGAAAATGGTTCTTGATGCTTTTACTGTTTGGGCTGCGGCAAGCGGCGGAAAATTAAAATTTCGGGTTACAAATGTTCTTCTGGAATCCAATATAAATGTGGATTGGAAACGTGTTGACCGTCAAGCGTTGGGGCATTGTTATTTTAACTGGGATGCACAGGGCCGATTATACGGTGCGGAAGTTTCAATCGGTCTGACGGACGGCCGTATTCACCAACAGTATGACAGTGATATTGAGGTTTATCATACTATTTTGCACGAGGTGGGACATGCTCTGGGGTTAAATCACAGTCCTTATAAGCAGGATATAATGTATACTCCGCATCAATACGGGATTGCTTCATTGTCGGAAAATGATAAATACTCAATTCAGTGGCTTTACAGGCTTTCTGCGGGGGCGTCGGTTAAGCAGATAGCATCTAAATACGGAATATCAACTTCTACTGATATAGATGCTGTAATAAGAAAAATTGACGAAAAGAACAATACTAATTCCGAAGGTGAAAAAATGCAAATTGCGACCAGACGTGATTTGCTTGAAGAGGCTGCAAATATAGGGGATTTGAAGAAATATAACATGATGCTTCAGAATATTTCTTTATCACCAAATGTTAAGAATTATTTAAAAAATAACAGACAAAATTAAAAAACAGGCAATTTTTAATTGGAAAATGTTTTTATATACTTATAAGGTTAGAAAATTTGTAAGGCTTTTTAATGATTAATCCTATAAGTTTTAAAGCAAGTGTTGCTTATAATAAAGAAGTTGAAAAAAAGGAATCTCCCAATCCGCTGCGATTAAAGGTAAGTTTATCGGGGCTTACTTCGCTTTCCAATTATAATCAGGTTTTATTGAGACCCAAAGATGATAGAGACTCTGCGGAAATTATGGAGAAGGTAAATACTCTAAATAATATGGCACCCCAAAAGCTTGATGTATTTCACAGTTTTAAAAAGGATGATATTAACGGTGAACGTATCTATAACGAGGACGGTTCAATAGCATATATCAGAGAATACGAAAATGATGTTATCAGGGACTATTATACGGAAGGAGATTTGATAAGTAAAATTATAGAGCGTGATAAAAATACGGGGGCGGCAATTGTACAAATAGAGCCTCAAATAAAAAAAGACGGCAGTTATAAATTAAATGTAACTGTATTTGATGAAAAAATTAATAATAAGTATACTCTTTTTCAGGTAGAAGAAGACGGATCTGTCTCAAGTATTACAGAGTTTTCAGGTAAAGGTAATTCTTTTGAAACACTTTTTAGAAATCCTGATACGCTGATACCGCTCAGGTATTTGGAAGCAGAGGAAGACGGAAAAGATTTTTTACTTACTGATTGCAAATTCTCATCCGACGGTAAAATATCTGAGATTAAAAAGGTTTCGGGGGCTAAAGAAATGCGAATTTTGTATGAAGGCAATCAAAAATCAATTTCGGTAAAGGAGAATGCACAAAAATCAAAGGATGTATAAATAAGAAAGAGTTGGGCTATTCTATATATTTTCCGTCGAAAAGCTCTAAAACCATTTTTTCCTGATCGGTTTCTTCTCGTTTTTCGTTTGTTTTTTCTTGAGCTTCAATTTCGGGAGATTTTTCTTCTTTGGGCGTTGGGTCGGTTATTTGTTGTTGCTCTGCATCACCACTGCTGCCTTGTTCAGGAGATGGAGTTGGTGCAGGAGACGGAATTTGAGCAGGCGAAGCGGGTTTTATTTCTTTGTCTCCCGCTTGCGGCAGTCTTATGACTACCTGGGTATTTGATTGATTGAACATCGTATTTGCGGCATCAATTATCATTTGTTTTTTGTTTGTATCATTAATTTGTGAGACCAATTTTTCATTCTTAAAAGTTATAATTATTCCGTCAGCGGCAATTTTTACGGGTGTTGCAAGATTTAACAGTGCTTTTGTTGAAGGGCTTTTAATATTCATAAGCATTGTATGCCACAGTGTGTCTATATCATTGCCGTCAGGTTTTTTAGACATCGGCGGCGGTGTAAAATCTTCCTTGCTTTCGCTTTTTGCTTGAATTTCAGGCTGCTTTTGCTCCTGTTGAATAGGTTTTGGCGGCTCAGGAGCAGGCTTGGTTACGGTTTGTATCGGTGTTTGGGGCACCGGGGCTGCCGTGACTCCTCCGGTTTCAAGGGCTTTTACTCTGTTTTGTAAGTCAATGAGTTTTGTATTTTCCGTCATGTTTGATAAATCAATCATTGCCACTTCAAGCCACAAGTGTTGATTTGATGCGAGCCTGACTTCTTTAATATAGTGAGTTGTTCTTTCAATCAGAAAGACAATTTGTTGTGTTTCCAATGTGTCTTTTTGTTTACCGAGTTCTTCAAGCTGAGGCTCATTAAGCCCGGTAAGCTCTGATAAGACTTCTTTTCTGCAATTTTTTACTATTAATAAGTTTTTGAAATATTCTGACAAATTGGTGAGAATTTGAAGCGGTTCATTACCCGAGTTGTATATTTCGTTTAAAATCTCTATTGCTTCGTTTGGGGAAGAAGAGATTATTTTTTCGCTCAGTCTTTTAAGTACATCAAAGGATATGCGTCCCAAAACGGAGTTAACATCTTCTGTTGTGACCTGTTTTGAAATTCCCAAAAGGCTGAGCTGGTCCAGTAAAGATATGCTGTCCCGCATTCCTCCTGCCGAATTTTTTGCGATGGTATACAGTGCATCATCCGTAATATTAATTTTTTCTAAATCGGAGATGTGTCTGAGATGTTTTACGATATCTTCAGTTGTAATTCTTCTGAAATCAAACCTTTGGCATCTGCTTTTTATTGTATCGGGTACTTTATGAACTTCCGTTGTTGCAAGAATAAATACTACATTTTCGGGCGGTTCTTCCAGCGTTTTGAGCAGTGCGTTAAATGCATGGTTTGTCAGCATGTGGACTTCATCTATTATGTAAATCTTATATTTCCCGTGTACAGGAACATATTGGATTCTTTCAAGAATATTTTGTGTATCCTCGACTTTTCGGTTACTTGCGGCATCTATTTCTATAACATCTATGGGAACGGAGTTTGCAATATCAATACAGCTTTCGCATTCTCCGCAGGGGTGAACGGTCGGACCGTTTTTACAATTAAGAGATTTTGCAAGGATTCTTGCGGTAGATGTTTTGCCGGTACCTCGAGGTCCCGTAAACAAAAATGCGTGTGCAATTTTTCCTAGCTCAATGGCACTGGTTAGAGTCTTTTTGATGTGCTCTTGCCCGACAAGCCCGTCCAGAGTCTGAGGACGATATTTCCTGTATAATGGTACATAATTCCCGCTCATATAATTAGTCTACCATAAAATTGCATACAGTAAAATTTTATATTAAAATGGCACCTATGAAGAGATGGTTAGTACTATTGTTATTAATTTTCGGAGTATCTCGCGTATACGCTTATGAGTTGGTTTTACCCAAGGAGAAAAAATCTACGGTAACCACGGATTATGCATTTTTTGTAGGTAGAGCCCATAACGGGGAGGCTATACTAATAAATGATGCTCGGGTGTATACGGCATCCAATGGTGCTTTCGCTCATTCGGTAAAGCTTAAAGAGGGTGAGAACCGAGTTGTTGTAAGGTCTAATTTTAATACACAAATTTATCGGATATGTAAAAGTCCGTCAAAAATTCAGAAGGCGGAAACCGTTGAGGAATTTGAGCAAAGAGCGGGAATAGTAAAAAATGACAATGTTCCTTTGCGTTCGACGCCGGAAAATTACGGGCTTAACAGAATTGCACATTTATTTAGGGGAACATCCGTTTTAATAAATGGTTCTAAGGGTGAGTTTTACAGAGTATTTCTTTCCAAAGACAAGTCAGCCTGGATTGCAAAAAGAGAGGTAGATTTTGTGGAGACCTCTTCTGCCGCCGCATTTATTAATATGGACGGAAAAAGGTTTAAGAATGCTGCTGTACAGGTAATCTCTTTTACAAAAAATCTTCCTTATACTGTTGAAGAAAGAGAGAAAGAGGTTATCTTTAAGGTATATAATCCCGAACTTTCAGACACTTCCGTTTACACGCTAAATATACCAAAGCCTGAAAAATATACATATAAAGTTTCTTTAGAGGATGGAGTGTATACTTTTAAAGTGAGTGAACTTCCTGCTGATATAAAAGATTACACGGTAATTATAGATGCAGGACATGGCGGCAGTGAGAGAGGTGCAATCGGGTGCTTAGGTGATGAGGAAAAAAATATAAATCTGCGAATAGCTCTTGAACTTCAAAAGCATTTGAAAGATTTGGGTATAAATACCGTGATGACAAGAGAGTGTGACGGCAATATTTCTCTCGGAGACAGGGTTAAGATTGCAAAAGCGAACAATGCCAATATTTTTGTCAGTATACATCTGAATTCAATCGGTGATATTCCAATGAATATTCACAAAAATAAGGGAACGAGTGTTTATTATTTTAATCCGAACTCAAAAGCTTTAGCCGAGATTGTTGAAAAAAGAGTATCTAAGTCTGCGGGTACTAAAAAGGACGGAACAAGAACGGCTGCATTCTATGTTATAATACCGCCTGAGTATGTGGGTATTCTTGTAGAGGCTGCATATATGACAAATCCGATGGATTCTGTTTTGTATAGAACGGATAATTTTGCAAAAAATATTGCAAACGGAATTGCGGAAAGTATTGTAGAATTTATCAATAAGTAAGTTACATAAAATGTAACACAATACCCATTGTGTTACATTAATACTGATATTTACGGCATAATTTCAGAAAACTTTAGGGTTTTGACCAAGATTTTTACAAAAATTTACATAATTGGGGTATGTGATGCGTCAAAACGACGCACCCTGCCTGCTGAAAATCCTTGTAGGTTGTGGCAATGACCGCCTTGTTTGTATACGAACTTAATGTAAAATTATATAATTTGGTGTCTTTGCGAGGACGATTAGTCCGAAGCAATCCAGCTTTTTATTAACTTTAATATTTTAATCTAAAATACGGAAGGTGGGCAGTCAGTTAATGTCGTGCATTAACCGACATTAACTATAAAAGTTCAACAAAAACTTTTAAAAAAATACTTGTTCATTTTCTCTTCTTTTTTGGCAAAAAAAGAAGAGAAAACGGAACCAAAAGAGAAGAAAAACAGCCGTTGTTTCCGACATTTTCGCTAACGCTCAAATGTATTAATCTTTGGGCATACGCCCAATCACTTACGCACGCTATGGTTCGCCAAGGCTCACACGCGTGCGAATTTATAAATTTGTAGGTCGCGGCATTGCCCGACATTAACTTTAAAAGGCGAACGTGCAGCAAGGCTGCGATAGTGAGCCAAAGAGTGCGGGTTTACCCGCCTGATATGAATGCCCGAAGGGCATAGGAAACGATTGCCGTGTTTTCTCTTTCTTTTCGTTATTTTCTTTCTCTTTTGATTAGCAATAAAAGAGAAAGAAAATGACAAAATTAAATAAATTATGTTATAGCACTACATTTATAGTTTTTGTTGGGCGGTGCCCAACCTACTTTCAGGTAAAATCTTGGATGGTGAATAACAAATTCAAATTAGATGAAAATCCGTACTACACAACCGCTACGAGGTAAAAATTTCCCCCTAATGTAACACAAGTACTACGTACGTAGAAAACCTGACCGCTACACTTTAAATTACAAAGACTATAAGCCACACTACATAACCGCTACGAGGTAAAAATTTACCCCTAATGTAACACAATGGGTATTGTGTTACGTAAGATGTAACATAATTTAGATTAAGGAGTAAGACTCATGACAGAAGTAAATCCATTATTAAACAAAACCGCAGCAGGGCTTATGGCTCAAAAATTAGATGCGGCAGACGGAACAAAAGACGGAAAAATTAATGCCTCTATTTGGAATGAATTTGTAAAAGATAAAGGCGGCAAGGAAGTTAGAGAATTTATAAATGTTGAAGCCGCAATGAACTCTATTACCACATACGTAGTACGCGAGTCTAAAAAAGCAGCTAAAAGTGTTGAATCACTTGCAAAAGAATGGAATGAAAATATAAATACCCCTGCACCCTCCGGCGTAGCGGGAACAACACCCGCGGCAGAAGGTGTTGAGGGTGGTGCGGGTACAACACCCGCTCCCGCGGCTGATGGTGTTGAACCTGAGGCGGGAGAAGCTCCTTCTGTCAGTAATGCAGAGCAGGTAGAAGCTGATTTTAACAGTGTTAAGGTTACAGTGCCTAAAAAGGAGGTTGAAACCACTGTTCCTGCTGATTTGGAAGCGAAGGCTCTCCAAATAAATAATGCAAAAGCAGAGGGAAAAGCTGTTGCGGAAAAAATCAAAGCGGCTAATGCCAAATGTGTAATCCCGTTTGGACCGGGTGAAGTTGACAACCTGGAAGAGGCTTTAAAGCTAATAACCAAAGATAATGTAGTATATGTACTTGAAAATATCCCAAATCTGGTTGATATGATAGACGGTATTGATGCATTCGGTTATGGATTTGATAAAGATGAAGTAATCAAGTATGTCCTCACACCTCTTGGGCTAAAAGGAGATGAGCATGGTTGGGGAATTTACAAAGATGGAAAGCGGACACAATTACAGAGCGAATACTATGATAAATATGCTTCAGGTTGGTCGTTAGAGGAGATAAAGGCAGATATAGATAGAATTTCAAAAGATATAAGGGCGAAAGAACAAGCCACCGTAGAAGAATATGATAAAAAAGCGGTAGAATATAACAAAGAACTGGAGGAAGTTAAAAAATATAATGAAACAGAGCTTCCGAAAATCCAAAAGACCTTTGATGATGCAAACCGATTCCTCGCCGAAGTCGCAAATATGGAGCCTAAACCGAGCATTATGTCATGGCATGATTCTGAAAAAGATTGTGATGTAAAAATGATGGAACTGCCTGATTCTAGGTGGATAAAAGTTTACTATGATGAAAACGGTGAGATATCAGATATTTTAATATCTTACGATACAATTCTTGAAATAAAAGATGGCAGGGAAGTTAACCTAGATGAAGTTAGATATACAAAAGATCAAGCTAAGTATGATACAGATAAAAATAGTGCAGATTGGGAAGGTGCAATAACTTCCGGCTACGATTTTGAACAACTCAAAGCTCTTGCAGAAAAGATATTCGGGAAAAATGAGTAAATAATTTGATTTTTGAATTGATGTAGGGGCACAAAAGGTATCTTTTGTGCCCCGAAATTTCTCTTTATCGAAATATGGAAATCTCCCCGTTTTGATTTTTTTATTTTATTTTCTTGGTGCTAAAATATTGTTATGGCGAATTCGTTTGAAGATGTTATTTCTCAAATAAAAGACAGGCTGGATATAGTAGACGTCGTTTCTCAATACGTAGTACTGAAAAAAAGCGGGGCTAATTATTGGGGGCTTTGTCCGTTTCATAACGACAAAAAACCTTCCATGTCAGTAAGCCCCTCAAAGGGGATATACAAATGTTTTTCTTGCGGGGCGGGAGGCGATGCTCTGAGTTTTCTCGTAAAAATTCAAAACAGAGAGTATAAAGACGTTATTCAAGAACTTGCCGAAAAATTTGGGATTGAAATGCCTACACGGTTTCAGGCTTCTTCTGAAACGAAAAACCAAAAGAAAGAAATGATAAAAGCATGCACAAAGGCTGCTAAGTTTTACAATCTTCAATTAAAATCGGCGGAAGATTCAAATAAGGCAATGACATATTTACGAAGCCGCAACATTACTGACGAAATAATTGATAAGTTTACTCTGGGTTGGGCTCCTAATAAGTATGATACCCTCTATAAGGAATTAAAAAAAGAATTTAAGGACGAAATATTGGAAAAAGCGGGTTTGATATTGAAATCCAATTCCGGCAGTTGGATTGACAGATTTAGAAACCGTATAATAATACCTATCCAAAACGAATCCGGCGAATATGTTGCCTTTGGAGCAAGAGCGGTTGACGAGGGACAAAATCCGAAATATTTAAACTCCTCAGACTCCTTGATTTATAACAAGAGTAAAATTCTTTTCGGGCTTAATTCTGCACAAAATGCAATCAAAGATGAGGACGGAGCGGTTATAATGGAGGGATATTTTGACGTTATTTCCGCCCAAGCTCACGGTGTAGAAAATGCCGTTGCTTCATGCGGAACAGCTTTGACACCTGAACATGTCAAGCTCTTATCACGGTACACAAAATCAAGAAGAATTTACCTCTCTTTTGATACGGATTCGGCAGGAATAAATGCTACCAAAAAGGGAAGCGACGTTATTAAAGAAACATTGTCAGCACTCGGAAACGTTAAACAGTTCGACGAAAGCCATATTTCCGCCGCTTCCGAGCACAAATATGCCTGTGAGATAAGAGTTGTATCTCCGCCTCAGGGAAAAGACCCCGACGAATTTATTCGTACCTCGGGAGGTGAAGCTTTTAAAGAGTACATTAACAATGCTCCGCTTTTGATTGATTTCTTGTTAAATAATATTTTGAAAGAAAAAAAATCTGCCCAAACTCCGCAGCAGAAAGCGGAACTTGCAGAGAAAATTATAGAAATTCTTAAGGATGTTAATAATAAAATTATTCAGTCGGAATACGTAAAAATGGTCGCATCAGTTATTGATGTGGATGAAAATGCCATGCTCAAAGAGCTTGCAAAATCAGAAAATTCTCAGGTTGCGATTCAAAACAATCAAAAACTTGTAACAAAATCTTCACAATTCGAAATAAAAGCGCAAAAAAATTTATTGAGCGTTTTTTTAGCAAATGACAGTCCATTAAGTTTCCAACAACTCAATGAATTGTTACCGGAAAATATCATTCAAGATGAAACGTTAATAATTGTAAAAAATACAATTGACAAATTGGCGTGTACAATAAATAATGTTAAGGAATTGATTAAAAGTTTGTATACCGAATTCATTGAGGATGATAATTTGACACAAAGCCTGACAGATATAATTGAACTCTCGGAAGCCTTTAGCGGGCTCACCCCGGATGAGTTTGAACGTGCTGTCAAAGAAAATGTAGTACGACTCAAAAAATGTTATCAGGAAAAAGAGTCCGAAGATTTACGCCGAAAATATAAACAGGTAAATGACGACGAAATTGAAGCACTAAAAATTCAAATGCAACTTAGAGATAAAATAAAGTTAAGGACTGGAGATAAATAATGACTCAAAAAAGAAACTCTCATTCATCAGTAATCAGCGTTGAAGATGAAAATATGGATTTACTTGATTTTGATGCGGAAAAAGAAGACGACACGGTAGATTATATTGAAACCGATTTGGGTACGGATAATATAGAAGATATTATCACTTCTTCAAAATTGGGCGGTCTGAAAAATGATGATTTTTATATGATGGACTCAGATAATTCTGTTAGAGAAGACATGGATTCCGAAATGCCGAAAGGCGTGGCTGTTGAGGATCCGGTCAGATTGTATTTGAGAGAAATAGGGCGTATTAAACTGTTATCTACAAGCGAAGAAATTGAACTTGCAAGAAAAATTATACAGGGCGGTACTCCAGGGGCTATTGCCAAAAGAAAGTTGGTGCAGGCAAACCTGAGACTTGTTGTAAGTATTGCTAAAAAATATGTTGGACGCGGCATGCTTTTCTTGGATCTTATTCAGGAAGGAAATCTCGGTTTGATTAGAGCTGCCGAAAAATTTGACCACGAAAGAGGTTTTAAATTCTCAACTTATGCAACCTGGTGGATTAGACAGGCTATAACAAGAGCTATTGCGGATCAGGCAAGAACAATCCGTATACCTGTTCACATGGTGGAAACAATTAATAAACTAAAGAAAGTAACAAGACGTTTGGCTCAAGAACTTTCAAGAAAACCGACCGAAGAAGAATTGGCTGTTGAAATGGGCGTTTCTATTTCAAAACTTAGAGAAATCGTTAAAATTGCTCAAGAGCCTCTTTCTTTGGAAACACCAATCGGTAAGGAAGAAGATTCAAGGTTGGGTGATTTTATTGAGGACAAAGAAGCTGATGCTCCGATTAAAACCGTTGCGTCAGAACTTCTCAGAGAAGATTTGGCAGAAGTTCTTTGCACACTTTCTCCCCGCGAACGCGATGTATTAAGACTCAGATTTGGTATGGATGACGGACGCCAAAGAACTTTGGAAGAAGTCGGACAATTGTTCGGGGTTACAAGAGAACGTATCAGACAAATTGAAGCAAAAGCCCTCAGAAAATTAAGACATCCGAACAGAAGCAAACGCTTAAGAGAATATGTAGAAAACTAAAAAAATAAAAAGCATCCTTTGGATGCTTTTTATTTTTACAAAACATTACATTTGATTGGATTTTTTATATGTTTCAAATATAATGATTTCAGTAAACCTTATGAGGGAGTATAACAAATATGCCGAATAATGAAAGTGTAGGAAAAAAGATTGTAGAAGCCCTGAAAAAACAGGCTGAGAACATGGATATACAGGAAGAGCAAACTGACAGTTTTGCTGCTGTAACAAATCCTTTGAATGATGATATATTCGCTCCGTCAGCGGATGATATTTTTGCGGAGCCGACAACAAAACAGGCTGCAAATTTCTTTGATGAGGAAGAGGAAGAGAAGGACCCGTTCTTTGCAGAGCCTAAAACTGTTCAGTCTCCGATTCCCGAAACAATGAGCGAACAATTTGAAATGCCTGCTAACATTTTGGTTCTGAAAAAACTGATTTCTCAACTTCCGAGCGGAGTTTCAAGACATACCGGGGCTCAGATTATAAAACAAACAATGGAAGCGTTGGGAATTTCTATGAAGAGTGTTCTTCAGGATGCACAACAGGTTCAGGAAAATCTTAAAGTTTCCGCAAGAGAATGTCAGGCTTCTATTCAAGAGTATAAAAAACAGATATTAACTCTTGAAAAACAGTCTCAAAGCTAT
>CALUTM010000026.1 GCA_944323705.1 Candidatus Gastranaerophilales bacterium | reverse complement strand
ACCGTATTTTGCACTTACCGTCACCGACCTGTTGTTGAAACTATCTTGCAAAATACTGCTTGATATCAGAGCCTTTTTACTTCACTTTCTGAATTGTCTTGACTCTCCACCGTATTTTGCACTTACCGTCACCGACCTGTTGTTGAAACTATCTTGCAAAATACTGCTTGATATCAGAGCCTTTTAACTTCACTTTCTAAATTGTCTTGACTCTCCACCGTATTTTGCACTTACCGTCACCGACCTTTATTGAAACTATCTTGCAAAATACTGCTTGATATTAGAGCCTTTTAACTCTACCGTATTTTGTTATACTGTCTGTGCCTTTTTAGCCACTTCCATAAACATAAATCTTAAAACGTTTTCGTTAAGTTTAAGATTTCTTTTAAAATCCACAACGGATTCTCCGGGTACGGAAAGTATCATTGTAGTGAAATAACCGTCTCTGTAACCTTGTACATCATAAGCTAATTTTTTGCGTCCCATTTTGTCTACAGAAGCTACACTTCCCTTGTAAGATTTAATTTCTTCCGAAATTTTATCTACAACTTTGTCCAATTCTTCTGAATCGAGACTCGGTTTGAAAATAACCAGTAATTCATAATTTTTCATAAAAATATTTCTCCTTATGAAACCATGCTATCACAAGCATTGGTAAATGCAAGGGGTTTGGGCGAAATGTATACGAACAAAATTTGTTACACGCGTGTAATGAAATTTCGGTTGTATTTATCTATAATTTGCTTAAGAAATTAATGGGGGAACTATAATGGATTTGGAAAAAATGACAGTTGATATTACGGTACCTGTAAGGACTTTAAAGATATTGAGTGAGTTTTTTGACAGAGAAATTAACGAAAATACCTGTTTATACAAAGAGTTGCCGGAATTTTGTAAAATTCTTCACACGTATAATTTTATGTTGCATCTGATATCCGATGAATTAGTACGAATACGTAATAAGTATAATGCTAAGGTTGAAAAATATTACAATAGAATGGTATAAAGAATTTCGTCGGGAATTATTCGACGCGTTTCCCTGAGGTATCGTAATATTCTTTTGTTCCGTCACTGTTTACTTTTTCAATAAGTATTTGTCCGTCTTTGATTATTTTTCGGTTTTTTATTTCTGCTTCCGCCGTTACGCTGCCGACAGAGGACGGATTTTGCTTTCTTGAGTCGATTGCGTTCACAAAATGCTTTTTCACAAGCCAATTTTCGGGCATTTCAAATTCTTCCGTATCTGAGGCGTACTCATTCATTTCCACCGTAAAAATCCCGTCTGAGACGTCCATACTCATATCACTTGATTTGTCTATTGATTTATATATAATATCATTTTCCCAGTTACTAAAATTCTGTGCCAATACGGAGTTTAGGGTTGAAATATTTCTGTACACCTGCAAACCCGTATCGGAAAGTCTTGAGACGGCTTCTTCGTGTGCGATTATTTCTGCGATGGAAGAAACTCCGCGGATAATGGGCGGAATTTTCGCCACTTCTTCCAACTCTGATGAATACATTTCCGCATAATCTTCATACGGCATTCCCAAAACCTGTTCAACGGCTTCTTCAAATATTTGTTTTTCATCAATCGGCAAGTCTTCATTCTGCGGATTTTTATACCAATTTTCCACTTTGCCTTCGACTTCATTAAATTTATTTTGCATTGACTTATATTTATCCGCAAGTTCGTTCAAATCATAATTTGGCAGTTTATTTAACAAAAGTCCCAATCCGGTGATTTCATTTTCTATTAACATACTGTCAAGTTCGTGTGACATTTCGCTCAACTCTGTCTCGGAATTTGTGCGTGTTTCATAGGTAACGTCTTCTTTTTCTTCTTGCGTAAGCTGTTCCGTATAAATTTTTGCGGCTTCTTCGTCGCTTATGGTTTCGGACTCTTCCACCGTTACCCTTTTTTCAAACCCGAAAATTTTGTTTACGTCATCTTCTGTTATTTCGCCGCTTTTTATCGCTTCTTTTGCGTTACTGAGAAAGAGAGAAACCTCTTTTTCACTGTCAAGATACACTCCATTTCTATTTCCCGATTGTTCATCGGCGAATTTTGCCAATTCCAAAAGTTTTCCGCTAAGCAGACTTAAATCTATGTTCATAATTATCTCCCGTTTACTTCTAATTTATCCCTCGGAGTTATCCTATAATTTTAATTACCCCTGTTTCTATATAAAGTTTTTTTTCGGGAAATAATTGTCTCTTTTTTATAAATTGTTACAAATCAATACTCATAAAGCTGTTTTTATAGCTGCTTATATTGTCCATCAAATCCTTAAATTCGGCATATTTTAGGGTGTGTAGAGTCTTAGCCAGTTCTATTGCACCGATAAATTCAATTTTAAAGAACTCTTCCGCTCTTTCTTTTATTTTAATCATGCCTGCATCTTCAAACATTTCCAGAAGAATTTCCGTAACGGGCTCCGTAACTCCGAGTGCGGCGGCGGCTCTTGTAATGTTAAAATCGCCGTTTAGGGTATTGCAGGTATACCTAATCATGCCGGAGAAAGTCTTAAGAATTGATTCTTCGTTGTATTTTTCGGTTGAATATTTCATGTAGTGGATTGCACTTGGTGATACGGAAGTCATAACCTCCTGCAAAATCTCTTCATCCGCAGGATAGTCAAAGAACATCAGAACATCGCTTTTTTGAGCATTGCTTCTGTTTATAATTGAATCATAAATATTTTTAAACGGTTTAAGTCCTTCCGCAATGGCTCTGTCTTCGACAAAGACGGAAATTGAGAGTTTTGAATTTTTGATGTAATCGTTCACCTGAGGTAGAATATTTGTTTTTTTTCTGTGGTCATAAATTTTTGTTTGTGAGGTTTCTTCTTCCTTTAATGCTTCGGAGTGTATGTCTTTCAAAACGAGTTGGACGGAGGTTACCCCGTTAAAAGTATTCAGTTGGGGAGCAAAAGCTATGTCAATCCTGTCTCCCGCAACAAGCGGTATATCACCGCATGACCAACGGACGCAATCTATTGTTCCGTTTTTTGTTTCTACCGTAAGTTTCAAATGTTCTTTAGAAGAACCCATCAATTTTTTTTGTTTAAGAACAAGGTTTTTCACTGCAAACGTCGGAGAGGGATTTGAGGCTCCGTAAGGTTCCAGTTTTGAAATTTCTTCCACAAGTGAAATGTCGACGTCATCTATAGAGAGCTCCATATCTATATCCAAAGACGGGCTAAGTTTTTGTCCGTTAAGCATTTCATCCGTTATTTTATTCAGAGCTTTTTTTACGGTTTCAAAAGAAGCTTTTTCTTCCGAGAAAGAAAATCCCGCTGCAAGTTGATGTCCGCCGAAACCGTCAAGATGGTCCGATATATTGGATATTATATCGTAGAGATTCAGTTCTTTAACTCCTCTTGCCGAGCAGCGGAAAGTTTTTGTTTCTTCCGAATAATTCATTATAAAAGTAGGTTTGTAGTATTTTTCGACAAATTTAGACGCCACAATACCTATAATACCGATGTGCCAATCTTTTGAGAACAGGACAATCGCATTATCTTTGCTTTTAGAGGATTGCCACATTTCATCGGCTTGAGCAAAGGTTTGGGAGCACATTTCCTGTCTTAATTTGTTGAAGTTTTCCAGTGCAATAATTGCCATTTCGATTTCCTGCCTGTTTTCGGAAATCATTACCTTTATGGCATTATCGACCGTATCAATTCTTCCCGAGGCGTTAATTCTCGGAGCAATTGTAAATGCGACCTGCTCGGCGGTAAGCCCGTTATCCGTCCCGACTCCTGCGACATCAAGCATTCTTTTAATGCCGTAGTGCTTGCCTGCGGCTATAAGCTCCAGTCCTCTTGCTACATAATACCTGTTTTCTCCTATCAAAGGTACTATATCGGCGATGGTACCGACTGCAACGTAAGGCAGCAGTTCAATACTGAAATTTAATTTATCATACTTTTCCAATACTGCCTGAGCAAGTTTGAATGCGACTCCCACACCCGCAAGAGAGGTTAAGTATTCAATTTGAATCGGAGTAAGTTTTTCGTCCAGTGCATTCATCGCTTTCGGATTAATTATTGCGTAAGCTTCGGGAAGTTCTTCGGGGGCTTCGTGGTGGTCTGTTATTATTACATCACGTTGCAGGCTGTTAATAAGCTTCACTTCTTCCGTGCTGCTTATGCCGTTATCAACGGTTATAATCAATTTGGGTTTCTTTTTTGTCAGGAGTTGAACAATGGCTTTTGTGTTCAGTCCGTGCCCTTCGGATTCCCTTTCCGGTATGTAATAATCTACATTTGCTCCCAGATAACTCAAGGTCTTCATTAATAAGGAGGTAGAAGTAACTCCGTCCGCATCAAAGTCTCCGTATATCAGAATATTTTCGTTCTCATCAATAGCTTTTTTTATTCTCTCGGCGGCACGGGGCATGTCACAAAAAGCATTAGGGTGCATTAAAGTGATTTCAAGCGGATTCAGAAAATCCCTCTTTTGTTCTTCACTTTTTATGCCCCTAACTTCAAGCAATCTGTCTATAATTGACGAGGTCTGTGTCAGACCTGCGGTTTTATCCGCAGCCCCATCTTCAGGACTCTTATCCCTGATTATCCATTCTTTGGGGTTTATCTTATAATTTACCCCGTTATTTACCCTATTATTTACCCCTTGGTTTACCCCTTGGTTTACCCCTGTACCAGACATGTCATTTTTTCCAATATTTCAATAGCCTTTTCCAGTTGGACGTCTTTTTTAGCATCCACGTCCTCCTTTGTTAATTCTACCATAACATCAGGAGTAATACCTTTTTTATTAATATCATTTCCCGAAGGTGTTAAATATCTTTGGATTGTAATATTCATACCCGCTTCGTCAGGCAGCCTGTTAATTTCCTGAACAAGCCCTTTCCCGAATGATTGCTCTCCGACAATAGTCGCACGATGGTTGTCTTTTAAAGCTCCGCTTAAGATTTCGCTTGCAGAGGCGGAACCTTTATTAATCAATACGACAATCGGTTTATCGGTTACTTGTTGATACCGTGCCCGCGTAGTTGTTTTATAAGAATCTCTGTCTACGGTACTGACGATTACACCGCCTTTAAGAAGCATATCGGAGATGTATATAGCGTTTGTTAAGAGTCCTCCGGGGTTTGAACGAAGATCAATGATAAACCCTTTCATACCGCTTGAATTATTCAGGATGGACTCAATTTCTCCTGCGGCATTTTTACTTATAAAAGAACTTAATCTTATATATTGAATATTATTCGGGATTTTGGTCGTTTCAAACGGCGGCTTGCAAGATACGGACTTAACTTCAATTTCGTCTCTTACTACGCTGTATAACTTATTCGGCACACCTTTTCTCTGGATTAAAAGTGTTACGGTTGTCCCTTTTTCGCCCCTGATTTTGTCTGCAGCGGCATCAATACTTATTCCCTTTGTGCTTTCTCCGTTGATTTCCAAAATTCTGTCATCCGCCAAAAGCCCTGCTTTTTCTGCGGGAGAATCTTCTAATGGAGCAATAATAACCAATTCACCGTCTCTCAACCCGATTTGTGTTCCGATACCTTTGAGTGAACCCTTGATGGATTGTGTTTCTTCCGAAAATTCTTTCGGGTCCAAAAATCTTGTATACGGATCATTTAAACTGGTGAGCATTGTTTCAATCGCGACATAAGCATCTTCTTTGGTCTTTAACTTGTTTTCGTAACGATATCTCCATTTGGACCAGTCCTGTGAATTGTTTGTCGGGTCATAATATTTTTTATTAACAATTTTCCAAACATCGTCATATAATTCGGCGGGAGTAGCGGCAAAGGCTGAACCTATGCCCATTAATACCGCGGTCATTAATACTGTAGTTGCAAATCTTTTCATAAACCTCACTCCTTACAAAGTCTAAAAAGAGCTCTTTCTATTATACTACACAATTTATTTTTGAATATCAAATAATTGGAATTTATCGATTTACTATTGTAAAGTTTTGTAACAATTTTTCTTTTTATCCTAAAGTTTTAAAAAAATATGCCGTAAATACTAGTATAAAGGGAAAAGAAAAAGGAGCATACGATGTCCAACGACATTTCAAGAGTTTATCAATTTTTATCAAAACAGACCGATTGGCAGAAAAAGGCGGATTCTTACGGAAAAGAAGACGGAATTGTAACAAGCGGTGAGTTCAAATCTTTCATGTTGGAAGAATTTGACGGTTGGGATGGTATAACAAGCCAGGATGGTAAGTTAGACCTTATTAACGAATTTTGGAAAAAATTTGATACTAATACAAGTACTGAATATATTACAGGTTCTGACAGAATCAGAAACAGAAATGCTCTGGATGATAATGAAATTAAGAACATGGAAAAATATCTTGAGATGTGGGATGTTCTTGAAGATTACACAAAAAATCTTACCTGCCCTTCAATAATTTCTGCCCAAGCAGACTGGGTAAAAGATGTTAAGTCCGAACTCGGTGTAATTGTTGATGAGTATGCAGAAGCAGGTAAATCAACGGCAGATTTAAGGAAGGCTCTTGTAAGCAATGCTTCCGGTATTGCTTTAAAAGTAACTGCTGAGTATTGTGCTTCCGAATACTTAGATTCAATCCAAAATACATTGAAAGAATATGAATACAAATTTGGTGATGATGAAACTTTGCAGACAATTCTTTCAAATTTCGCTGGAAACCTTGGTACAAACACTGATATTAATGCAATACAGCAAAAAGTTAAGGCAATTGTTAATGCATATCTTCAAACAGCCGGGTTAGGCGAGGCTTCTGATGTAAATTTAGCTGATTACGGATATACAGTTGATAATACAGCCTCTTTAAACGATGTACAAAAGAGTGTTGCTCAAAAAACATTGGAAGCAAATCTTGAGGCAATAAAACAAGATGCAAATTATGCAGCTTATGCAGAGAAGTTTGATGCAGCAGTTGCAGCTTATATTGAAAATATTATCTCAACTGCTAATTACAGTGATTTTAATACTATATTAAAATATGGTGTAAATGAATTCAAAAATACTGAAGCGTATAAAAATATTAAACTTATTGCTGATGCTACAAATATTGTAGATTGTAAAGAAGGTACCGCTTTATATGAGCAGGTAAAAAACAAATACGGCGAAAATATCGCTAAAGTTCTTACGGAAGGTGTTTATCTTAAATCTTATAAAGCAATAATGGATGAGGCTTTAGAAAAAGTTCAAAATGGAGAATTGACTTCTGATGAATTGGTTCAATTCATGATGGATAAATTTGAAGAAAAGATAATTGATATTCTTGACGAATACGGTTACACGGAAAATTTATCCAATGAGGAACTTGCTAAAATTTATAATACAGCAATTACTGAAGCTAACGAAGTAAGAGGCTCCGATCCGGAAAAATCTCTTAAAATGCATAAAGATGCAGCTATTCAATACTGTCAGGCAATCGTTGCAAGGGGTGAAGTTCATGCTGCACTTGTTTCTGAGGTGTTTGGCGGAAACTATACTTCCGTAATCAATTCTTGTACAGTTCCAAGCAAAATAACAGAATTGGTAGAAAAATTACAAAACAGACTTGCTACGGAAAATGTTGTTGAAAAAGTTCCCTTTGAAGATAAGACAGATGAAATTATGGACGGTTTCTTTGTTAGTAACGGTGACGCCAACAATACAAATGCTCTTGATAACAAATCTAGATTTACCTTCTATGTTTCAGAAAGTGGCGAAATTAAATTCGTAGTATTTAATGTCACAGGCGGCGTATTTAATGATACAGTCAATAACGGTTATTTGCAGAATTTATTCTACAATGTTAATAACGGTGGTGCAGTAAGAGCTCGTATAGAAGGTGCTTATGCAGAATTTATAAACGGTCTCGGGTTGACTGATACAGAGAAGGATAATCTGTATAACATAGCCTTATTTATGGCAGTTTCCGACCCGGGTGTTGTAAGTGATATGTACAGTGCAACAACTACTGTAAGTGCTGTTGTTGAAGCTCTTGCAGAAAACTACAGTAAAATACTCCAAAAAATTGCAAGTGATGAAAATGCCAGAGAGTATCTCGGTGATGTTCAAAAATTGAGCTTGTTATATGGCAGAACAACTTCCATGGCAGAAGACCCGGGACAGTATAACAATTCAGATTGTGATAGAACATTTGCTGAATACTATAAAAATGATTCAACAGCAGGTGGGGATGATTGGATTGAACTTGGCAATGCAGAGGCTTCTTTCGACTATGCAGGAGCAAGCGGAACAATATTGCATCTGAATAAGAATGCCGATGATGGAAATACTACAAATGCGTCTATGGAGAGAATGCTAATGGATTATATTAATAAGTACGATGATTATATCAGCGGCAATAGAATTATCCAACTGTTCAAACAGGCTCAAGAAACCGCTATCAGAAATATGGGAACAATATTGTATGCAAACTCCGCTACAGGAGCACAGGTATACGGCTATGGTGAAACTCCTGATGGTTGTTCAACGCACAACACGGATTCATACAAAGTTGGTGAAGGCGGTCAAAAATTATATTCCGTTAACACACTCCTTATCAATATAACGTACGAAATGGAAAAACTTATATCAAAAGAATTATTAGGTGTATAATAAACAAAAAAGTAGCGGAGATTATTCTCCGCTACTTTTTTGTTTTAGAACTTTTTCAAATGTGCGTATGCTGCATCCATTGCTTTTTTACCCAGTTTGCCGAAATCAATCGTATACATTGTACTGTCTCCGATTTGGATTACGTCCGCTATATGTCCGACTCCGAGTTTTTCATGGAATACCCTTTCTCCGACATTGAAGAAGTATTGTGTTGCGGTATTTTTTAAATCATCCCGTGTTTTCTGCTCTTCGGCTAATTTTGCCTCTTCGCGTTTCTTTTCTTCAAGTTTGCGTTTAATAACATTATCCTCAAAGAATGCTTTAATTTTTTCTTCTTCTTTTTGTTTATTAATCGGGTTTTTCTTGATAATCATACGGCTTGGAGTGCGTTGTACGACATTGGTTGTCTTTTTAGCGGGAGCCGTAAAATTGGAACCGAAACTCGTTACGGGTTTTACATACCCATCGGGGGTAAATGAGTTAGGGGTAGGGGTAAATGATTTAGGAGCGGATGAGTTCGGGGAAAATGAGTTGGGGGTAGGGGTAAATGAGGTAGGGGTATGTGCCGCCTTTGTCTCCCCATAACTATCGCCATATTTAGCATTATATTTCCCGCGTGCCCTTACCGCATTTGTAAAAGTACTTGTGTGTTCGGAATAGTCAGATTCCTCACGCTCAATAAGGTTAGAAGGAATTTCTTCCAAAAACCTGCTCGGAGAGTAGTATTTGTATTCACCCCACATTTGCCGTCTGTTTGCGGTGGTTAGATAAAGCTTTGTTTCGGCTCTTGTAACGCCTACGTACATAAGCCTTCTTTCTTCTTCCAACTCCGATAAACAGTTTGAACATCGTGCAGACGGAAAAATCCCGTCATCACATCCTGCCAAAAACACGATTGGAAATTCTAACCCTTTTGATGAGTGAAGTGTCATAAGGGTTACATTGTTTGCAATCTCATCCATTCCGTCAATATCCGATACAAGTGAAACCTGTGCCAAAAATTCTCCCAAAGTGTTATCGGGCTCTTCCGGCTCAAACTCGTTTGCAACGTTCACAAGCTCCTGCAAGTTTTCTATTCTGGTTACGTCCTCATCACTCCCGGAAGCTTGCAATTCCCTCAAGTAGCCGCTTTTTTCGAGGACAAGTCCCAAAAACTCGGGCAAAGAGTAACGATTTTGGGCATCCTTGAGTTTTTCTATGAGATTGCAAAAATCTTTAAGCTTAGAAGCCGTCCCGGATTTTATTGTCGAAATATTATCAACGTCCGTTATTGCCGCATATAAGCTTATATCGTTCTCATCCGCGTATTCTTGTAAATGTTTTAAAGTAGTTTCGCCGATTGCCCGTTTAGGAACATTTATAATACGTCTCAAAGACTGTGAGTCATCATTGTTGTATATAAGTTTTAAATAGGCAATTGCGTCTTTGATTTCCTTACGGTCATAGAACTTAAGTCCGCCGTAAATTCGATAAGGGATTCCGGCTGCAATCAGAGCTTCTTCCAGTGCACGCGATTGTGCATTGGTTCTGTACAATAGGGCAAATTGGTTATAATTTTCCGAAGTATCACGAATGGTTTTTACGATGTAATTTGCTTCATCCGCTTCATCCTGAGCCTCATACAGAGTAATCTTTTCTCCATCCCCTTTCTGGGAATAAAGCACCTTATCCACACGTTCTTCATTATTCTCAATAATTGCATTGGCTGCGTTCAATATATTCGAGGTAGAACGGTAATTCTGTTCAAGTTTAACCAGTTTGGCATTCGGAAAGTCATTCTGAAAGTTCAAAATGATTCTGAAATCTGCACCACGCCAACTGTAAATAGATTGGTCAACATCACCTACTACGCAAAGTGAACGGGTTTGAGGTATATCTTTTTGTAAATTAGTGTACAATGCTTTTACAAGCTGATACTGAGCCTGGTTTGTATCCTGATATTCGTCAACCAGAATGTGCTGGAATTTGTCATAATATTTTTGTCTGACTTCCTTGTTTTGCTCCAGCAATTTTACGCAAAGCAGCAGCATATCGTCAAAGTCAATGGCATTATTGTTATTGAGCGTATTTTCGTAAAGCTCAAATACCTGTGCGATTTTTTGAGATTTATAGTCTCTTGCAAAGGTTGCAAAAGTGTAGGCATCCTGCATTTTGTTCTTTGCATTTGATATAACCGCCTTAATCAATTTCGGCTGATATATCTTGTCATCCAAATTAAGCTTTTTTATCGCCTGCTTTATTACCGCAATAGAGTCTGTTTCATCGTATATACTAAAGTTCTTATCCAGTTTTTTCCCCGATTGAAAGGAATAATTCTCAATATCCTGTCTTAAAATCCTTCCGCAAATACTGTGAAATGTCCCTACCCACATGTATTTGACAACATTTTCCCCTAACATTGATGCAAGCCGCTCTTTCATCTCTCTTGCCGCTTTGTTGGTGAAAGTTACCGCAAGAATCTTACCCGCAATTGCACCATTTTGAATCATATATGCAATTCTTGAGGTCAAAACTCTGGTTTTTCCGCTTCCCGCTCCTGCTAGTATAAGCAGAGCACCCCGGGTTGTCTTAACGGCTTCAAGCTGCTCTCTGTTAAGGTTTTCTAAAAAATTTTCCATTCCCCTATTCCCAAATTCCCAATTTTGTGATATTATATATCAGCATACACAAAATATGCCTGAAAGACAATATACTTTAAAGGTGGTACAATGAACAATATTTTAGATTCTATTGAGGAAGAAAAACAACCCTCTATTATGGTTCCTATCGGCGACTTAGACACGGCAGACCATTCCCCCGATACGGTCGATGAGCTTGCAATGGAATTGGCGACGATAAAACAGCCGGCAAAAAGAATCGCCATTATTGGTTCAAGAAATTTGGCAATAACCCATCAACAAATGATTGAAACCCTTACAACGGCTCTCGTTCGTCAGGGCAATACTATTATAACGTCAGGCGGTTCATGCGGAACAAACGCGGCTGCTATAAGAGGGGCTATGAAATCCAACCCGGATAAGTTGAAGGTTATACTTCCACAGACAATAGGGCAGCAGCCTTCCGATGTTCAAGATCAGCTTATCGGTGTACCTAATATTGTCGAACATGCCGACAGGGCAATGATGACTTTAGCTGATGCTTCCAGAGTGTGTAACAGAGAAATTATTGATGATTGCAATCAGCTTATTTGCTTCCTGTCTCATACAAGTAAAACTCTGCATACTGCGGTCGAATATGCGGAAGAAAACCATAAAGTAGTTACTGTGTTTTATTTGGACTAGTCTCCGAATAACTGAAAGCACACTTTTACCTCAACACTTTCTTAAAAGGAACAAACTCTATGGATTTAATTAAAAAACTCACGGGGAAAAACCCCGCAGAGTACGAAAATGTCGCAAAATGTCTTGTGGACAATTCTGACGTTAATCTTTTTGCAAAATTGGTTAAGCAGGATGATTTTCTTTTTGATTTTGTGAAAAATAATGTCGCAAAACGGATAAGGTTTGCTTGTAATAAGGATAATTACCTGAATTTAATGAATTTTTTAAAGTATTATTCGCCCTCCTATGATACAATGATTGCAAGTGTTTTGTATGAGTATGGCTCTTTAGAACTTTTGCCCGCTATGAAGGAGGTTTTTCTAAACGGCAGCGACGGTGAAAAAGCTTATGCGGCAAAATATTTTTCGTTTGTTCCGAAGGAATATCTGGGAGATTTGATTCCGCTTTTGCGTACTACTGCCATTTCGGATTTTGACCCCTTGAGTGCAAATTCTATTGAGGTGTTGGCAAAAGTCGGAGACGAAATTTCTAAAAATGATGCAATTAGCAGGCTGAACTCGGAGGACGAGTTTGAACGGTATAATGCGGTTAAATTCTTGGTAGCTTATCAGGATAAGGATGTTCTTCCGAATATTTTGGAAGTTATGAAAAAATCGACTCTCTCGGAAAATATTGCTTCAGAAATACCGTTTCTGGTTCCGTTAGAGGAACTTATAAAAACGGAGGACGGTATACTTGTACTCTGCAATATTATTAATGCCATACCGGAAATTATTTCTCCTGCGGCAGTAATTGATTATGAGCTATATACAATATTCGAAGGGTTAATTAAGTCCGAACTTTCAGGGGCTTCCGCACTTCTTTTGAGGCTTGCAAAAGACAAATTTGCGGAGTTGTGTGCAAATGAAGAATACCTTTTTGATTGTGACAAGAATACCAAGGATGAAGTCAATGCTATCAATAATTTGTTGTCAAATATCAATGATAACAAGCTTAAGAATATGCTTTATGAAGAATTATATGACGGAAGCGATTTTGTACTGTTTGCCGTTGATTACGCAGACGAAATCGAAGAGTTGGAAGCATTGTTGGATACCGAGAATAAAACTTTATTGCTCAAGGTTTTGAGTTTATTAAAATCAAAACAGGCATTGAAGGATTCCCATAAAAAATTCGCCCTCGAAATGTTATCGGAAGGCGAACTTAAAGAAATTGTAGAAGCTTTATGAAAACAAGTTTTCAATGTCTTGTTTTTTTGCCTGAGCTTTAACTTCATTTGCGGCGGCAATCTTTGTGTTTTTGTCCTCTTTTATGGCAATTTCACCCGCTTTTCGCAAAGCATCCGGTAAAAAATCCTTAGGAGTGAAGATTAGGGATTTTAAATAGCTCATTCCACCTTTCAGAAGAAGCCCAAAACTTTCTATCCCGTTTGATTGTTTTATTCTTTTAGCAAGTCCTTCATGCTTTTTGGCAAATCTTGACTTCTTATCTCCATCTATGTAGGTTATAGTTTTTTTCCCGTCACCTTTTAAAACGAAAACGCGTCCATCACTATATACAATGTCGTTGGAAACATTCTTTTGTTCATTGATAAATTGTTTTAAACCTCTTACTACTCCTCTTCTTGAACCGATAAATTCCGTGAATTCATTCATATCGGCAGGTTTTCTAAACGCCATACCAAAAGAGGGGTGATTATTATTGACTCTAGATAGCATATTTGTTCCTTTCTTTTACTTATTTTAAGTATATCAAAACAAAAAGTGAAAAAATTTTTTTTGCTATCTATTGTAATAAAACTTAACTTAAGGTATATGAATTATTCCCTAATTCTAAACTTTCATTAAATTCCCTTATAAGCTCCGATGATATCTTCCAATTTATCCTGCCGTCAGGATATTTTATATAGTGCTTTGCAGAGCACATTGTTGATACGTAACAAGCATCCAAAACATTCATAAAAGAAATATCAACACTCATACTTTTACAGTGATATTTCTCAATGTATTCATTGATGAAGTTAACAGCTTCTTTAGGATTTGTTGTATTAGGAATTATAGTGCTGCTTTGGGGTAATAGTTGTAACATTTTGTATTCCTTGGTTAATACTCTTAACGGCAGATTTTTTTTTTATTTTAATAATTTTTATTAAAATACTGCAAACAGGTGAAATTTTATTATATAATATTATACAAAGGAGAGATGGTATGACTAAACTTAATGCAACTGAAGCTGCAAAAAAGGTAAAAATGCTGGTCTTTGACTGTGATGGAGTAATGACTGACGGCAGTGTAACTTATGATGAAAACGGGGTGGAATACAAAACTTTTAACGTAAAAGACGGGCATGGTATCGTCAGAATGAATAAATCGGGTTTTATTACGGCTATTATAACGGCAAGGAATAACGGAACGGTAACCCATCGTGCCAAGAATCTTAATTTTACGGAAGTATTTCAGGGGCGTCAATATAAGCTGCCTGCATTGGAAGAATTGTTGGAAAAATATAATTTGTCATTTGAAAATGTTGCTTATATGGGTGATGACCTCCCTGATATTTGTATTTTGGAAAAGGTTGGTCTGGCATGCTGTCCTTCTGATGCGGTCGCGGAAGTACAAAGTATCTGTAATTTCAAATCTTCCATTCCGGGAGGCAGAGGTGCTGTAAGAGAATTGTGCGATTTTATTCTTGATACACAGGGAATTAAAAAGGAATATATCGTGTCTGAAGGGGCTTCCAAGTAAGAATGAGAATGCGGAAAGGGCGAAAATAATCTGCCGGAGTGCACTTATTCACGCAATTTTTGTGAGTTTTTAAAATCTCTGCAAACTTGAATTGTAAATTTTTCTTACAAAGATATATACTCTGACTTGTTATACAATAATAAAATCTGTATAATAGTGTAACGATTACACTTAAGTCAGGGATATACTATTGAAAATTACCAGAATCAACAGCACGCAGCCGCAGAATTATGCTTCCAAACAAAATAAACAACAAAAGAATCCTTCGTTCGGATCATTGGGAATGTCTGTTTTGGGTGGTTCCGGTGCTTTTATGCAATGGATTGAGAATAAGGGGTATTTTATCTCTTTTCTTATACAAGACGGTCTGGGAATGACTTTACCCAGAGTATGGACGGGATTTCACCGAGACAAAGAAGTTACCGGAAAATACAATATGCAGGAAGGTTGGGAAGTTCTGGGACGTGAAGCAATTACGGGGCCCTTCATGGTCGGTGTTGCACCTTTCGTCCTTGCCTTAACGGGAAGATTTTGCAAGTCTACCAATACAAATACAAGACTTCTAAAACGCTTTGGCGAAAGCATGAAACAAATGATTAAGTCGCCCGAATTTGATAAATCAATACAAAAAGACGGCGAAAAATTTAAACAGGAATTCTTTAAGTATAATCTCGGTAAAATATACAAAGATTCTGTCCCTAACGATAAAAACTCCGAAGAGACAATAAAATATTTGTATGAACAATTTCAACAGTTTGACAGTAAGAATAAAAAAAGCAGGGCAGCGGCTCTTAAAAATATTCAGGATAAGATTAACTCAAAGAAGGTAGAAACTTCCTCGAATTTGTATGAAGTAAATACATTGTATGTAGGGGATGGAGAAACCAAGCATGCGTTTAGCTTGCCCGAGGTTATGACTGCATTAAAAGATTACGGAAACGATGCTATCTATAAAAACAAAAAAAGGGAATTTATAGATGAGGGTGCTGCCGAAAATATAAAAAATAATTTTGCGGCAAAGCGTCTGTTGACTAATGTGGCAAACCTTGTGATAACACTTGCAGGTCTGTCAATTATACCTAAATTATACGCAAGGAGTGATGTTGCTCCGGGTGCACATACACTTGCTGTTACAAAAGAACAGCAGAAGAAGAATGATGAAACGCAGCCCGCTTTTAAAGGTAAAGGTATAAATTCTGAGGGTTTTTGGGCTAAAATGGGAAAATTTATTACCAAGCATACACCTGAAAAATTTCAGGAGTTATTTGAATATGCGGGGTATAATTTTTCAAAAACCACTTTTGCATGTCTTTCCGTATTCGGGCTTTTAATACCCCGCGGGAAAAGGGCTTGGGACAGGGCACAAATAGATGAAAACGGTAAGCGTGACATGACCGAAATCCATGAAATATTGTTAAGAGATACCGTTTCTTCGCTATCAGTTGTTTTTGCGGTTCCATGTTTGACTAAAATGTTGGTACGAATGTATGAGGATAAGGTCGGGTTTATACTTACAAACAGAGCGTCTGACGGTAAGAATCTGTTTAAAAAAGCTTGGGATATTCTCTGGCCTTACAGTAACCTGAATGTACTTTCAGTTGCGGATTTGGATGCAGTTTACGGAAACATAGACTCAAAGGCAAAGCTCTTGAATTTTTCAAAATTTGTCAGTGAAAAGGGCGGAGATTTGGAAAAAATATTGTCAAAATCGGAAAATGCCTCTTTAATGTTCAACGAAAAGAATTTTACGTTAGATTCCATAAAAGAATTATCAAAAGAAGAAAAGAATAAAAAAATCATATCGGAATTTGAAAAATTAACAAATGCCGATGAATTAATCTCTAAAGTTATGAAGGGTACCGGAGAATTAAAACATAACAGAATTGCAAAATTCGCAAGGGGACTTAATTCAATACCCGGCGTTCTTTCGACTGTATTAATCTCTCCGATTATTCTGGGTATACTAATCCCTAAATTAACATATTATAACACACGAAAAACTCATGCCAAAAAGCTTAAGGCACAACAAAATAAAGCTGTTTAATTTTATTTTGTTCGAGTTTCATTATTTGCTTCAGCAGTCGTTTTGGCACCTGCTGCACCAAGAATGATTGCTCCGATAGGTCCTGCAAACGCAAAACCTACGGCAGCCATTGCCGCTCCGCAGATAGCTCCGACAACATAGTCGCCGAATTTTAAATCGGCACCACGAAAGCTCGGCTGAATGCTCGGTGCGGTACTTTCCCGCGGTTTCTGTGACAAAATACTCCTGCTTTTTGCAGGATAACTAAAATTAATAGGATAAACTCTCATATTAACCTCTATACTATAATAAACACTACACTGCATGATAAAGCGAACAGGTGACTTTGTCAATATGGACACGTATTTTTGTTTGTAATAAAATTGTCTTGCGAGAGCTCTTTCAGGGGAGAAATTTTATGAGATTACACAACTCTTACACAAATCAAATTGAAGAATTTAAACCGATAGAAGAAAATAAGGTAAAAATGTACGTGTGCGGACCTACGGTATATGACAATGCACATTTGGGGCATGCAAGATGTTATATAACCTGGGATGTTTTGTACAGATATTTAAAATTCAAAGGATATGATGTAACTTATTGCAGAAATGTTACGGATGTGGATGATAAAATTTTAAAGAAAGCTGCTCAAGAAGGTAAAACACCCGAAGAAGTTTCACAATTTTGGTATAAAAAATTCAGTGAAAGTATGAAGGCTCTAAACAATCTTAAACCGGATATAGAGCCGTTTGCAACAAAGACTCTCGGTGAAATGATAGCAATAAACAAGGATTTGATAAATAAAGGGTATGCCTACGAAGTAAACGGAGATGTATATTTTAGAGTCAAAAAGTTTCCGAAATACGGTTACTTATCCAAGCAGCCCATTGATAAGCTTGAGAGTGGTGCAAGAATAGAAGTTGGAGAGCAAAAAGAAGACCCGCTTGATTTTGCACTGTGGAAAAAGGATGAAAAGTTCGGGTATAATTCACCCTGGGGCAAAGGTCGTCCGGGGTGGCATATAGAGTGTTCTGCGATGAGCAGAAAACATCTTGGGAAAACAATAGATATCCATGCGGGGGGTGCCGATTTAATATTTCCGCATCACGAAAACGAAATTGCACAGTCCGAGTGTGCAAACGGTTGCAAGTTTGTAAATTATTGGCTGCATAACGGTTTTGTTACAATAAATAAGGAAAAGATGTCTAAATCTCTGGGCAATTTTCTTACAATTGATGATTTGCTAAAACGCTATGATGCCAATACTATAAGATTTTTTATTTTAACTAATCATTATCGTATGCCCGTAGAGTTTTCCGACGAGGCATTACAGGCAGCTGCTAACGGTGTAAGGAGAATGCTGAATGCTAAAAAGACCCCGTTGGATGAAACATTGGATTTATCCGGGTTGGAAGAGTATAAGCAGTTTGTTGAAGCAATGGATGATGATTTAAATACTTCAAAAGCTTTGGCAGTGTTATTTGATCTTGCAAACAAGGCCAATAAGGATGTCTCTTATGCTTACACTTTGCTGCATAAGCTTGCGGAAACTATGGGATTTACGTTTGAAAAAGCTCAATTGTCCGATGAAGATTTAAGGGATAAGCTTAATGCGATTAATTCCGAGATGGGAACAAATTTTTCATCAATGGAAGAGATAATAGAAAAAAGAAAATTGGCAAGAGAAGAGAAAAATTGGGAGGTTGCGGACAAAATTCGTATTGCTCTTGATAATGTCGGTATTGTATTAAAGGATTCTAAGGAAGGTACTGTTTGGGAATTAAAATAAAAGTTCTGTTTTTTATACTTATATGTTTACTATTCGGTTCGCAGACCGTAATTGCCGAATATAACGTTGTAAGGGTCGGGATTACGGACAATAAGTTCCAAAATGTTTTAAAGCAGGAAATTACAGTGTATGGAACTTCGGAATGCGAAATTTGTGATAAAGAAACCAGAAAAGTTATTGACAGGGTCTCAGCGGATGCGGAAATCCAAATAAAAAACGGAGTGACCGGGCTTGAAGTTGTGACAGAGGGGAAAGGCGGCACATTAAGAGATTTTGTTATAGTATGTCCTCAAGGTTTTTTGGGGGTTAAGGATTTAACAAGAAAAGGAAAACCTGCTCTTTATCACGGTGCATTTGAACTTATACAAAGTAAGGACAGAAAAGGTTTTTATTTAGTTAATCTTGTGGAAATTCAGGAGTATTTAAAGGGGGTTGTTCCTAATGAAATGCCTGTTCGCTTCGGGCTGGAGGCTTTAAAAGCACAAACAGTCGCTGCAAGAAATTATGTTCTTACACCAAGAACACAGGCTTATGAAGAATTTAACGTAGTTGACAGTGTAGCAAGTCAGGTGTATTTTGGCGTTAATACCGAGTCTGACCTTGCAACAAGAGCGGTTATGGAAACGGACGGTATTGTTGCATTATACAATAATGAACCTATCCTTGCATTATACAGCTCTACGGCAGGGGGGTATACAGAGAGCTATGCTTATGCATTCTCTGATCCTCTGACTAAAATGTTTCCCTCCATTAATAAGCCTTATTTGGTTGCGGTTCCCGATAAATCAGAATTTCAGCCGATGGAGGAAGAGGAAAAGGCAAGAGAATTTTATGAAACAAAGGTGCCGTCTTTTGATATTGAATCACCATATTACAGATGGAAGAAAGAATGGGCAGTCGGTGAGTTGGAAAATGTTTTAAAATCAACCTTAGTAACTCAATCAAAAACGGGCTTTGTACATCCTGCGTTTAAACAGGGCGATGATCTGGGAAAGATTAAAGATATAAAAGTTATGAGACGCGGAGCGTCCGGGAAAGTTATAGAGTTGGAAATTATGACATCGAAAGGATGTTATAGAGTTGCTAAAGAACTTGTTATAAGAAGGGTATTTCAAAAGGACGGCATTTCCCTCCCCAGTGCTAACATATTTTTTGATAACAAGTCGGATAATTACGGAAACATTACCGATGTCGTAATTTATGGCGGAGGATACGGGCATGGAGTCGGTATGAGTCAGTATGGAGCCGGATATATGGCAACAAAGCTTAATCAGCCGTATTATAATATTTTAAGGCATTATTATACGGGTA
Organism: Candidatus Gastranaerophilales bacterium; assembly: GCA_944323705.1. Lineage (GTDB taxonomy): Bacteria > Cyanobacteriota > Vampirovibrionia > Gastranaerophilales > Gastranaerophilaceae > CAG-196. Next base: position 6,803 of record CALUTM010000026.1, on the reverse strand, counting down.
TAAATCTTGGGACAATGCCTGTAACCGTGTGCGGGAACGAAGTAAAACAGACGTTTTGGGCTCCGATAGGAAGAGCACAGTTGGTTGTTACAAATTCAACTGCCGCAAAGATTACCGTCATGATAAACGGCAAAATTTTGGAATTTCCTGTCACTAAGACCATTTTCCAAAAGGATTATAAGATAGATATCTCGAGATATATAGAGGATGGTGCCAATACGATAATCTTTTATCCGCCGACTTTAGGACGAGCCGTAACATTGTATGTGGAATTGGTAGAGAAGTATGGAACATCACTTTAAAGATGAAACAACGAGCGTATTGAAAGCAGCCTGGTTAATTGCACTCGTAACTATTGCAAGTAAATTTATGGGGTTTGTGAGAGATATGGTGGTTGCTAATTTTTATGGAGCAACTCTCGTTTCTGATGCATATTTTTATGCTTTGCAAATACCCTCCCTTGCAATAATTATTTTAGGCGGTGTGGGCGGTCCTTTTCACAGTGCGGTTGTTGCGGTGTTTTCAAAGCTTATACCGAATTTTAATGCAAAACCGAATGAGGCGGTTAACAAATTGTACAATACATTTCTGACCGTTTCATTTTTGTTTTTTGCCCTGTGTGCGATTATAGCTTTCTTTTTTGCTGATAAAATTATGGGAATTATAATTTCGGCAGGGTCGCCGGAGTTAATTGCACTTGCATCTGCCCATTTTAAAATAATGTCGCCCATAATTTTAATCGGAGGAATTATAGGTATTTATTACGGACTCTTAATTTGTCATAAGCAGTATATTTTGCCAAATCTGTCTCCCATGGTTTTGAGCCTGGTTGTGATAGTTATAATATCTCTTGTTCACAATGACAAATCAGGGATTGTACTTGCTGCTGCCACTACGTTGGGTGCGGTTTGTCAACTTATACTTCAATTCCCCAAAATAAGGCAAATAGGATATCGTATAAGACCTAATTTTGATATCGTTAACAATGTGCAATTCAAGAATATTTGCGAATTATTATTCCCAGCAATTTTAAGCTCAACAATCGGGCAAATAAGTATTTATATTGACATGTTTTTTGCCTCAACCTTAAAAGAGGGGGCTTGGACTTCGGTTGTCTTTGCAAACAGAATTTTTCAGTTTCCTGTCGGAATTCTTGTTACAGCCTTTTTGGTTCCTTTATTTCCGATATTTTCAAGGCTTGCCGGCGAAGGAAATATGGATTCAATAAAAACTTATTTTAACAAGGGGGTCGGGGTTTTATTCTTTGCGGGCTTACCTATGATTATTCTGATACTTTTGCTTGCAAAAGATGGTATTTCGTTGGTTTTTGAACGGGGTGCTTTTGATGCGAATGCAGTTGTGATGGTGTCTGAAGCTCTTTGTTTTTTATCTTTTTCAATTCTGCCGTACGTTTTCAGGGATTCTATAACAAGAGTATATTATGCGTTTAATGATTCTAAAACGCCGTTTATTATAGCAATGTCGTCAATTGCGTTAAAAGCGGTTTTGAATTGGTTTTTGATTTTAAAATTGAATATGGGGATTGCCGGAATTACACTTTCGACAACATTTGTTACCCTGTTTAATGCGGTATTTCTCGGATTATTTATATATAGAAGAATAAGGCTTGATTACAAGACTCTGTTTATTAATCTTGCAAAAATGCTTGTTGCAGGTTTAATAACATATATTTTATGCAAATTTGTTTGTGCAGGTTTTGATAAATTAACATTACCAAAGTATATTTTCGAAATGGTCAAGATAGCGGTTGTTATGCTATTTTGCCTTGCAACTTATACGGTGCTTAATCTTTTGTTTAAAATGGATTATGCAAAAGAACTCGCCGCAAGGATAAAAAGGTAAATTTTTAGAAGATAGTATGAATTTTATCGTTTCTGTTTATCGTAATCGTATAGCTTTGAGATTCATTGTCGCCTAAGGTTATAGTAAGCTGCGGGGCTTTTATATTTTCAACTTGGTACGTGCTGATTTCAATTGGTAATTTAAAAGCTTTATTGAGAGCTGACTTCAATTCTCCGAGCTTTTTAATAAATTCTTGCCTTATTATCTTGGTCGAATGGATATCTTCATCTTCGCCATTTTCTTTTATTTCCGGCAGGACTATCCGTTCAATGAATCTAAGATAGCTGTGAAGAGTAAAAATATTTTGATTTCTTTCGTTTCCGTAATACATATCTATAAGATTTTGCATTTTACCCATACTCAGATATGTTTTGTCTTTTACTTCAAGATGCTTCTTTAAATTCGGGTATGAATAGTAGTGGTTTTGAATTTCTTCCTCAATATCTTTTGTGTCAAAATTCATTAATTCTTCCGATTTAAGGGGCTGATAGCCGCTGCTTTTATTAATTAGTGCGAATATATTGTTCATTAAATTAAAATTTCTGCTAAAAGAAAGGTAAGGAAATTTTGCGATAAATTTCTGTTGGTCGATGATGTCGAAATCTTCAAGACGAGTATCGCGTTTGAGCTTTGCAATTGCTTTTATGCTTTCGTCATCCAAGTTATTTATTATAAGCTGATTGTATGTGCTAAAGTTTAATCGCTGTGTGCATCCGCTTGTTTCCCATTTTTTTAGAGCTTCATTGTTTGCCATTTTATTTGATAGCAGAGTCAAGAAACTTGCTGCCTGTGTGGAATCGGAACGGGAGTATTGATTATATATGTTTATAATTTCAAACAAACAATCGGGGTAATATCTGTTTATTCGAGAATACAGGATTTTTTTGAATTTATCATTATCTGTAGTTTGTTCTACTTTTTCTGTAAATTCTTTAAACAAGGCTGCTTTGCTTCCGTCTTGTTCATCTTTTACCGCATCAATGTAAGTCTTTTGTATATTTTTATATGATTTTAAGATATTTGCACTGTTTGGTTCAACATTGTCAAGAATTCCCTTTGCAATTTCATCTTCTGTTTTGGGCGGTTCTTCTATTGAAAAAGAATTGTAATATTTATCCGTTAGTTTCTTGATTTCATTTTCATCCCTGCATTGGGAAAGTTCTTTCAAATAACTTTCAACAATCGTTTTGTTTGGTGTAAGTTCCCTTTGGGGCGAATAATGGCAACCTTTGTAGTTATTTCCGCAAAATTTATTATACAATGCCGTCATTTTAGCCTTATCTTCGTCGTTAAAACCAGGTTTTGCAAGGAGTGCTTCAATTTTGCCGCTTAATTCAGCCTCAAACTCTGCCTGTCTGCCCTTATGACGTGCAAATTGAATGGCGGGTTCTTCTTTGTTGCAATTTTCTTCTGATTTTTTTCGTTCTTTTTTTGCAGAATTTGGCGTTTTGAGGGGCTTTGCAGTTTCTTTTGTTTCAGTTGAAATAAGTTCCGTAATCTGTGCTGCCGTTGCGGTAACCAAAGATGCAACAACAGAGAAAAAGAGATTTCTTTGCTGCTTGTTATTAAGTTGTTCTTTGATTTTATCCCCAAGTCCGCCCGAGGATAAATTAGTTTTTATATGTTCTGAAATCTCTGCGGAAACTTTTTCAAAAACATCGGTTTTAAGTTTAGGGCGTGCCCTAAAAGCAACGGGTGTGTTTTGCTGGGGAGTTTCTTTTGTATAATTGATATTTGAAATAATTGGTAATAACTTCATATAAATTTTTCCTGTTTCTGTTCTTGTTAAAATTCCTCAAGCAAAAAATTTGCTACTTTTATTCTTTAGCGATGAAGTTTTTAACATTATTTAATAATATCAACTGATTAAGGGATTTATTTGTAACAAAATAAGTTAGAATAAAAATTATGGATATAGATTATAACTTATTAATGCAAAAAGCAAAGGAAGCTTCCAAGAAATCATACTCTCCGTTTTCAAAATTTGCAGTTGGTGCAAGTGTACTTGCTTCTGACGGAAAAATATACAGCGGATGTAATATAGAGAATTCTTCTTTCGGAATGACTATCTGTGCGGAAAGATGTGCTATTTTTAAGGCTGTTTCCGAAGGTGAAAAAGAAATACTTGCGGTTGCAATTTATTCTCCCAATGAAGACGATTGCTATCCTTGCGGAGCTTGCAGGCAAGTTATGTACGAATTTCAAGGACAATCAGAAATTCAAATAATAACCGAAAAAGACGGGAAAAATATTATAAGAGCAATGAGCGATTTTCTCCCGTATGGTTTTAAAATCGGTGCCGGTGTATAATGTATATTGTGGAAATCTTTATAAAGTGGCTCAATAAGAACAAAAGAGGGACTGGAGCCAACCCGGACGGTATATTTAAGGAAACTTTTAAAAATCCCGAAGAAGAGGAATGTGTACATAATTTTATGCCGGTAGATAGTACAGGGGAAGTCTTGGCTTGTACAAAATGCGGATTTGTAGTAAAAAAGAGAGGTAGGATTTAAGTTACAAGGATAATTGCTTTTATACAAATTAAAAGGAAAATCAATATATGACAAAATTTTTAGATTTTATATCTTCAAAAACTTTTAGAAATGTAATGTGCTTTATTTTATTTACGTTTCTGATGACGGTGACTATTTCATCGCAAAACTTCTTTTTCCAAAAAGTTATAGAAAACGGAATAAGCAAGCGTGACATTGTTGCCCAAAAAGATATTAAAGTTGTAGACACAAAAAAAACAGAGCTGCATAAAAAAGAAGTTGCACAAAATGTTGAGCCCATCTTAACTCAGGCGGAAGATGAATTTATTACAGTAAGTTTGGCAACATTGCAGAATTCCGTAAAAAAGATAAGAGAAAAGAATGCAACGGATGAGGTTAAAGAGGCTGAATTAAGTGTTTTATTTGATGAAGCAGGTAAAAAAGGTTTGGTGGATTTTTTATTGAAATCCAGTGATGAAGATTTACAGTCCGTATTTGATAAATCTAAAATAACATTGTCATCGGTATTGAATGTGGGAATTTCTGCCAAGGATTTTGACAACAATAACGTGACTGCTATTATCAAAAGGAACCTCCCGAATAATGTTCCGAGATATCAAGGTACATTAATCGCGGGGATTTTAAATCAGGTCATTGTACCTAATCTTGTCGTGGATGAGTTCGCAACTGAGATTGCCAAAAAGAATGCCCAAAATGCGGTAAAACCTTATGAGGTTGTTTTTAAAAAAGGTCAAAAAATAGTCTTTGAAGGTGAACCTGTTACAAAATTAAAGAGGGATGCTCTGAGGGCGGCGGGATATAATGTATTGGAAATAAACTACGGCGGAATTATAGGAATGTACATACTGGTTGCGTTCTTTACGTTTGTGTTTTTACAATACGAAAGAAATTTTGAAAAGCAGTATTTTAATGCAAAATATATGACAATAATGTCGTCTTTTACGTTGTTTATTGCCTTTATATCGGTACTGCTGCCTACGGGATTCTCGCCGTATATTATTCCAATACCTGCATATACAATTTTACTTTCAATATTTACAACTCCGAGAAATGCATTTTTCGCATCGACTATTTTGTTGGCGTTAATCTCAATAGGAATGCATTGGAATATTGAGGTTGTAGTTTCCTTTATGTTGTTAAATACCGTTGTAATGACGGCTGTATCAAAACTGAAATTTTCAAAGCGTTCCGATTTATTAATAACGAGTTCAAAAATATCTCTTGCGGGTATATTGATAGTAGCCGGAATTTATTTTCTTGAAAAATATATGATGGATATTGATAACCTGTTAATACTTAAGGATTTGGGCTATATCGTAATAAACTGTTTTGTAATAAGCGGTATATTGCTCCTCGGTATTTTACCGATAATAGAAAATTTGTACAGAGTCATGACTCCCTATGGTTTGGCTGAGCTTGCGGATCACAACCAACCTTTGTTGAGAAAACTTATGCAGGATGCTCCGGGAACATTCAATCACAGTTTAACTGTATCTCATTTGTGTGAAAACGCTGCAGAGGCGATAGGGGCAAACCCGGTTTTGGCAAGAGTCGGAGCAATGTACCATGATATCGGTAAGCTTTTAAGACCAATGTTTTTTGTAGAGAATCAGTCTTTTTACGGGATTGAAAATCCGCATAAAGCCTGTACTCCAAGGTTCAGTAAAATGCTTATTACTGCCCACCCGAAAGATGGGCTTGAGTTAGCAAAGGATGCTCACCTCCCTCAGGTTATTAATAACTTTATATCTCAGCACCATGGTACGAGTCTTGTAAGTTATTTTTATAATGAGGCCTTAAAAGAAGAGGGTGCGGAAAACGTTAAGGAAGAGCAATTCAGATATCCGGGACCTAAACCGAACACAAAGGAAACTGCTATTTTGATGCTTGCAGATGCTATAGAATCCGCCGTAAGAGCCGCAAAGAATCCTTCTAATGAAGAAATTGATGCTATAATAAATAAAATTATAAAAGAACGCCTGAATGACGGGCAGCTCTCTGATGCACCTTTGACTTTAAAAGATTTGAAAATTATTGCGGAAACGTTCTCCAGAATGCTTAGAGGTATGCATCATAAGAGAATTAAATACCATAATGATTTGGTTCAGGAGTTGGATAAGAATAATATGCTCAATCATGACATTATCCAACCAAGCTTGGATAGTGATATGGAGGCAAAGGTTAAGGAATTAGAAAACAAAAAGAATGACAATAATTAATATTTTTACGGAAAATATTTTTGAAACCTGGAAACCTGATGAAAAAGATATAATATTTAAAACAAAGAAAATGCTGGAGTTTTATATTTTAAATCTCAAGGACAGAAGCTGTCTGAAGGATAAAGAATATACATCAATAACGTTGGATATTGTTTTATGTAATTCGGATAAAACACGTGAATATAACAGGGATTACAGAGGAAAAGAT
>CALUTM010000025.1 GCA_944323705.1 Candidatus Gastranaerophilales bacterium | reverse complement strand
GAATACCTTAGGGCATTCTGCTCTGTTGATGTAATAAAAAGTACTTTACGCCCGGAAAGCTTGTATATGTATTTTAACAACAACAGACGGCTGAAAGAGGTCAGACCGGTAAGCGTAAAACTCTTTTGTTGTTTTATATTTCTGACTAATTTGTCAAAAAATGAAGCAGACTCTAGTTTCATTAACTGTGATTAGGGCTTTCGTACTCAATGCCCATTTCCTTTAATGCAGATATAAACCTTTCGGCACAAGCATGCTGTACATCAGGCGGAACTACCCGCAAAATCTCTACGGTTTTTGATATGATGGGATCTTTGTCATACCAACGATTACCGTTAACAGGTTTTACCAAATCGTAAAATCTGTCAAGGGCTTCTTTTGAGACTTTTTGCTCAAGTTTATCAAGAAAAACTACCGCGTGCTCTTTTAGCTCATCCTGATAATTTTTTAAAAGCTCAATAACTTCCAACAGCTTGGGATCATGATCATACCACCTTTTATATGCAGGACTCATCAGACGCTCCCCCTTATTTCATGTGCAATTTTTACCTCTTCGGCATCATTGTAACGATATATTTTTGCACCGAGTTTTGTTAACTTATGTTCAAATTCTTCATATCCTCTGTCAATATGATGAAGTTTTTCAACAATTGTTTCACCGTTAGCCATAAGCCCTGCTATAACCAGAGCTGCTCCCGCTCTCAAGTCGCTTGCCGCGACCGTTGCACCAGTAAGGTGTTTTACTCCCTTAACTATCGCATGGTTTCTGTCCTGATGGATATCCGCACCCATTCTTCTGAGGTCGGGGACTTGCATAAACCTGTTTTCGTACAAACTCTCCGTAATAATACCGACTCCGTTTGAAGTTGTAAGGAGGGTCATTGCAATAGCCTGTAAATCAGTAGGAAATCCCGGGTAAGGCTGAGTCACAAAATTAATTGCCTGTAATCTGTTTTTACAGCTGACTTCAATAGTGGTAGGTTCAACCAACTTAATGCTGGCTCCCATTTTAATTAATTTATCATTAAAGAAGGTCAGGTGTGCCGGAAAAACATTTTTTATTATGGCTTTGCCCTTTGTTGCGACGACTGCCGCCATAAAGGTTCCTGCCTCAATCCTGTCGGGAATAGTTGTATATTCCGCGGAATGCAGATTTTCGGCTTTTACGCCGTTGATAAGAATTTCCGAAGTTCCGGCACCGATGATATCAGCTCCTATTGTATTTAAAAAGTTCGCTAAATCAACAATTTCAGGCTCTTGTGCTGCATTTTGAATTCTGGTGGAACCTTCTGCAAGGACTGCTGCAAGCATCAAATTTTCAGTTGCACCAACAGACGGAATATCTAAATAAATGTCTGCACCGACAAGCTTTGAAGCTTTTGCGTGTACGTAACCGTTTTCTATTTTAATTTTTGCACCGAGAGCCTCCAGACCTTTTATATGGAAATCAACTCTTCTTTCACCGATTGCACATCCGCCCGGGAGAGCTACTATTGCCTCTTTGCAACGGGACATTAAAGCTCCCAAGATTATAAAGGACGCACGCATTTTACTTACAAGCTCATATTTAGCCGTAATTGACGTTATGTCGGAAGCATCGACCATAACAGACTTTTCTTGCTTATCGTAAATGTATTTTGCTCCCAAATCAGATAAAACATTAAGCATAATGTCTACGTCAGTGAGGTGCGGTACATTGTATATCTTTGTTTTACCTTTTACAAGAATTGTGGCTGCAAGAAGTTTCAAAACGGCGTTTTTTGCTCCGCCTATGGAAACTTCACCCTTGAGTGTTTCTCCGCCTTGTATTTTGAATCTCTCTGCCAAAATTCCTCCAATCTATTATAATAATACAATTATTATAACAAAATGTAAAGACAGTGGAAAAATAAAGCAGTGACAGCACAACACCTGCTATGCAAAGCTTGTTATATAAATGCTCCGCCGATGAGATGTCCGTCTTCAATATCGTATATCACACATGCCTGACCTTTAGAAATAGCGGAAACAGGCTCTTTGAATTTTACTTGGCATGTATTCTCATTCAATTCTATACATGCAGGTACGGCTTGCATATTGTATCTTATTTTTACGAGAGCCTCAAAGCTCTTTTCTTTTGGCGGATAACTCAGGTTTATATTTTTTAAGAACAGGTCATTGGCGTAAAGCTCTTGTTTATAGCCGACATAAACCACATTGTTTTTTGCGTCAATATCAGTAACGTATAGAGCTTCGTGTGCCGCAATCCCTATCCCCTTTCTCTGTCCGATTGTAAATTGCCAGTGACCGTCGTGTTCTCCCAAAATTTTCCCCGTGGATTTTTCGATAAAATACCCTTTTTGGGCAGGGAAAATCGTATTCAGATATTTTTTTGCGGAATCAGGGATGAAGCATATATCCTGGCTTTCTTTTGCCGACTTGCTAGGAAGATTGTTCTCTTCAGCAATTTTTCGTACTTCGCTTTTTTTGTAAGAACTTAGCGGGAAGACGGTTCGCTTCAATTGCTCCTGATTTAGTAAGAATAAGAAATAAAGCTGATCTTTATGCTCGTCGGAAGCGGGATAGAGTTTATAAAAACCTCCATTCTCTTTTATATCCGCATAGTGACCGGTTGCAATAATGTCGGCGTTCAACTCTTTGATTGCGTAATCAAACAATACACCCCATTTAATATATTTGTTGCACATAATGCAAGGGTTTGGGGTCAGTCCTTGTTTATATGAATCTTTAAAATAGTTTACAACTTTTTCTTTGAATATGTGCGTAGCATCAAACGGAAAAAACGGAATTTCTAATATATCAGCCACTGCTTTTGCATTTTTTATTACATTATCAGACTCGGCTGTATCCGTCATTTTTGCACTTACCCCGACAACGTCATATCCCTGTTTTAAAAGCAGCAATGCCGTGACGCTGCTGTCTATTCCGCCTGATAGGGCAACTGCAGCTTTTTTACTCATCAAGTAATACTTTCTCGCCGTATGCGGTTAATCTGTATTCGGTTGCTCCGACTAACCCCGTTAAATCAGGTAAGCACTCAATATAATCTCTGTTTATTGCCTCTTGTAAAACACTATGATCAATGATTACCGCAATGTTTTGCATAAGTTTAGCGTTAAGCTGCTTAAGAGTAAACCGCGGTTTTTGTTCAAATTGTGTAAAGTAATAAGCAGTCAAAAGCAGGTAATCAATTTTCTTTTCCACCTTTCTTCCGCTTATATAATTAATAAAAGCGTTGTCTTTCTTTATGGATGGACTCGGTTTAAAAGATAATTCCGTTTGAGGATTATGAATGGAGTTCTCCAAAATGTTATCAAATTCCAACGGATCGCTGTTGTTGACGGTCTTTTTCTCCTGAGGCGGTGCGTAAAAAATATCAAGGTTTTTATTTGTGTCGTCAGAAGAACTTTCGGGCTGTACTTCCATTGGTTCGGATTTCGGCATTCTTTGAAGTTGTTCGTCAATCTTTTTCTGCGTAATCTCTTTTTCTGCATTAATTTGGGAATTTATCATATCTTTGCAAGCCTGAACCTTATGCTTTTGAACATATTCGGATGCCTGTCTTACCCATTTTGCAAACTGTTCCACAACAAGCTCTTTATCAGAGGTCGACAGTGATAATTCATATTTTCCTTTTTTTATCTTAAATGAATATACAGACATAGATTACTTATCCTGTAATAATTCTTCACGCCATTTATTTAACTGTTCTTCAACAAACTCTAAATCATCTGATTTAAGTTCAATTTCTATGTCGCCCTTTTTCATTTTGAAAACATATTCGTGCATATATCCTCCTTAATGAATAAAGTTTACCCTAAAATCAATAAAGTTTCAAGATAATATTTGTAAAAACGCATAAAATATGATATAATAGTCATAAAGGGTTAGGAATATGGTATCAATTAGTAATATAAGTTCAAATTATCCTGAAACAGTCTCAACACGTCTTGAGAGTATTAACGAGCAGCTGAAAGATTTGCCGCGTGTCCTTGATAGGGAAACTTTGGATGCTTTAAGAAACGGGGAATATGAAGTATCCCTCCAAGAATATACGGATATGAATACATACAGGACAACTATGACCGCATTGTACGGCAATTCCTCTGCTGACAGATTTAATTCTTCACTTAATAACATTTTAGGCAGGAATAATAACAACAGGCTTAGTGCGGAAGAATTTCTGAACGGAATGGAGGCGAGGGGAGTTACGAGAGAGACTGCATTAAGATTATACACTGCACTGCGGGCTTATTCCGTTACATCATCCGTTTTTGGTAATAACAGTTTTGTCAGTGCAAGGGTTTAATTGGCAAAATTTAAATTTACGGGTTTTAGTGTATAATATAAAATGTTATATAAAGTGAAAGAGGTTTTTTAAAGTTATGAAAAAGACATTTATTTGTACGGCTCTGATTGCTGCGGGTGCTTTGTCACTTTTTAGTATAAACAACGGTATATCTTATAAAACACCTGAGTTTGCATTGAAAAATTATTATTCGGCACTTACTCTGGGTTATGATAAGTCAATGAGTGAAAAAACAATAAAGGCTGCGGTTATAGACAGTTATTTCAGAGAACTTGTTGCAAACGGAAAACTTATAAGATGGAATAAATCTTCGTTTCCGTTAAAAGTATACATCCAAGATACTGAGGACGTCCCCGCATACTACAGAGAAGTTGTCATGAGTGCTTTTCAAACTTGGCAGAGAGCAAGTGAAGGTCTTGTAAGGTTTGAAATAGTGGAAAATGCAGAGGGCTCCGACATTAAATGTTACTTTAAAAATCCTTCGGACAGCAAGGCTCCGATTGGTACTCAGGCATTTACTGTTAACGGAAATACTTTTAGTGACTCGGTTATAACTTTTAAGAAGAAAGATGAAAAAAATCATAGTCTTGATTCAAAACAATTGTACTCTTCTGCCTTGCAGGAAATCGGATATTCTTTGGGCTTGGTAGCAAAAAGCCCCAGTATATATGATGTAATGTATCCTGTAGGCACGAAGTTTAATACGGAAATTACGCCAAGAGATTTGAAAACGTTGGCACTTTTGTATTCTGTTGTGCCGGATATAACCAATACTCCGATTACGGCGGAAGAAAAAGCTCAGTTGTTTACTTCGACGGAAATTCTTTCAACGCTGAATGTGCCTGTTGATGACAGTACAAATGTAGATGAAGTTGTTGCAAATGATATTGAAACGCACTTGGCTTTAGCTGAACAATACAGGAAGAGAGCCGAGTATGACAAGGCTGCAGAGGAATATCAGGCTGTTGCTCAGATGAAAACGGACAGAAGAAGTAAGTCTGAAGTTTACTATGAAGTTGCGGTAATGTATTTGGACGCGGAAGAATTTGATAAGGCAAAGAGTTGTGCGGAAATTGCCTGTGCAACTGATATGAACGATAAGACGGAAATTCTTTCGGCACTTATTGATTATTATATGAAACGCTCAAATTCTGCTGTTGAACAATTAGACACGATATTACAACAGAATCCTTATAACAGATATGCATACAAACTGCTTTGTCAAATCTATAGGGATAAGCATCAGGAAAATCTTCTTAATGCAACAATAAGGAAATATGGCAGAACAGCCGGTGAAATAGAAAATTAATAATAATTTTATTAATAAAAAGGGCTATGTTTCTTTAGAGTAACATAGCCTTTTTGTCTGATGAAAGAACGTGTGCTCTACTTTATAGTGTTACTGTAACCCAAAGGAGATACATAAAATGAAAACAGACTTAATCTTAAGAGAGCCGGAATTATATTTTGACAGTATACATAACGAGTTAAACAACTTCTTGCGTGATACATTGCTTCATCCGACTTTTTCAAATCCTCTGACAATAAAAAAGAGTTCGGTATGGCGTCCCGCAATAGAGGTTAAGCAGACCGACTCTGAGTATAAAGTAAAAGTTCAACTTCCGGGTGTAAAAAAAGATGATATTGACGTAGAATTGGATAACGATTTTATGACAATAACGGCGGAGATAGAGGAAGAGAAAGAAGAAAAACAGGAGAATGAACGTAATGCAAGATATCATACCTGTGAATTCAGATACGGTAAATACCAAAGGACAATCTCTTTTGATCAGCCTATAAAATCAGCGGAAGCAAATGCTGAGTATAAAAACGGAGTTTTGACAATAAAGATTCCCAAGAGGCAGTCGGAGCAAACAAAACCTCAAAAACTTGCAATAACATAGTTTTGCCGCCAAGCCCCACTTGTTCGTTGTACAAAACAGGTTTATAGGAGATAAGACTCTCCCAGAGGGTGGACGCGGTAAAGGGCAGCTCTAAGTCTGCCCTTATATATAAGAGGAATAGTCCGGCTATGGTCGGGCTTTCCTTATCATAAACCATGAAAAAAGAGCAAAATTAGCTTTGTTTATTCAATATATTGGTCAGGTAGATATTATAATATATGGAAAATGTTGGAGTAATAAAAGAGAATATAAATATGTCAGATAAATTACGTTTAAAAAATCTTGGAATCAATATTAAGAGTGAACGCTTGAGAAAGAGCATGTCTCAGGAGAAGCTTGCTGAATTGACTAATATTTCAAGAAATTCTGTCAGTTTGATAGAGACAGGAAAGATTAATCCTACAATCTTGAAGGTTATTGATATCGCCAATGTTTTAGAAATTGATATTAATATCCTTTTAAAAGATGTTTAATTAAACTTTCATTTCTTTCTCAAATCCAAACAGAGAGCTGATGGATTCATCATCATGTATTCTTGAAATAGCTTGTCCCAACAGTGGTGCAACAGACAACTGCTTGATATTTTCAGGCAAGTCTTCTTTGTTCCACGGAATTGTGTTGGTTATAATGCACTCTTCTATCGGTGCATTTTTAAGTCTGGCAATTGCAGGTCCTGAAAATACCGCATGTGTTGCTCCGACATAAACGGCTTTTGCTCCTTTACTCTTGAGTAATTTTGCGGCTTCGCAAATAGTGCCTGCCGTATCTATAATATCGTCAAACATAAGGCATACTTTATTCTCTACGTCGCCAATAATGTGTGCAGCAATAGCTTCATTATGTTTGTCGCGTCTTTTATCTATAATAGCCATCGGGCAATCCAGATTTTTGGCAAAATGTCTGGTTCTGTTGGCTCCACCCATATCGGGGCTTACCGCAACCATTTCGTCAGGGTTAATTCCCAGTCCTTTAACATAATCAACCAAAATCGGTGCCGCAAAAATATGGTCCACCAAAATGTTAAAGAAACCTTGTATTTGACCTGTATGTAAGTCCATTGCAAGAACCCGGTTTGCTCCTGCCGTTGTCAGCAAATCCGCAACAAGTTTCGCCGTGATTGCTTCTCTGCCGGAAGTTTTTCTGTCCTGACGGGCATAACCGTAATAAGGAATAACCGCAGTTATGGTTTTGGCACTTGCTCTTTTAAAAGCATCTATCATGATTAAGAGTTCCATGAGGTTTTCGTTAACGGGATTGCAAAGCGGCTGTATAATAAACACATCATCGCCTCTTATGCTTTCTTTAACCTGAACATAAATTTCTCCGTCCGCAAAGTTCTTTACAATCATAGGACCGATAGTGGTACCTAAATAATCAGCAATTTCCTGAGCAAGCTTCGGATTGGAACGCCCGGAAAATAATCTTATGTCATGAGTGGGGTTAACTGCACGTTCCAGTTGAGGATAAGTCATTTCAAGTACCATCTGGCAATCCTTTCTTAATTCGTAATAGATGAATAATTATATTCTATACCTAAAAAGTATTTTTCAAAAGGCTTTTTTACGAAATATTAAGGAGTTTGTTCAATATATTTTTGTTTTGTCCGCTAAAAATACTTTATCCCGCTCTACGCATTAAATCGGAAAGCTTAACGTCTTTATTTTTTATTGACGGTTCTGATTTCTTTGCTGCAACGGTTTCTTTCAGTTGAGACAATCCTATTTTTTGAGGTTCTTTTTCAAATATAAGTATTTTATGGATAATTGATTCGAATATGTTCATGATAGTCTCCTTAAGGAATATTATACAGTTTCTTTTATGTTTACTTATCATACATTAAAACTATTTTTAACTCCAAATTCATTATACCTTATGCTAAGATATTATTATACAATAAAAGGGATAAAAATTTGAATACAGATTTAGACTCGGATTTTGAGCAGGCATATTTATTGGCGGAGCGGGTTTTTACGCAGGACCAACTTGTAGAGTTTTTAAAAAGCGGTGATATAAAACAAAGGCAAATTGCCGCATTAAAGTTGTCACAAATTCGAAACAAGGAGGAGGCGGCTGCTCTAGTGGGAAATCTTGTCGGATGTGACGGCAAGATAAGAGAGGCGGTAGCACTGAGGATAAATCGGTTGATTATAGGTGGTTATGGGGAATATTTTACCGAATATTATGATAGGTTCGCAGATGCAACAATAGATATTAATGCAAATATTTGCAGGCTTGTAACGGATAGTGCGGCTTTGCTGAAAGCCGATAAAATTTTTTCGAAAAATTATGCCTCAAAAATTTTGTCTTATGCAAAAAATGCCCTAGCTGAACTTGATAAATTTGCTTGCAGGGATAAAAAAT
This sequence comes from Candidatus Gastranaerophilales bacterium, assembly GCA_944323705.1. Taxonomy (GTDB): domain Bacteria; phylum Cyanobacteriota; class Vampirovibrionia; order Gastranaerophilales; family Gastranaerophilaceae; genus CAG-196. The sequence continues at coordinate 17,988 of CALUTM010000025.1, read as the reverse complement.
ACGTTATAAATAAGCAGCTTTTTAAGCTTTATTGGTGTCTAGAGACAATGAAAAATTTCTACGAATTTATTGATGCAGAGAGCTTGAAAAGTCTTCTTGAAAAATGTTCGGAGGTAAAGGAATATACAATAAGAGAAAAAGTCGCGGAACTGGTTGTATTAGCGGACTGTTTTCCCGAATTGTTTAACAAACTGAGCCGTGACGAAAATTATTACGTAAGAGCTGCTTTTTAAATCATTAAAGCGTCTTCCAATATATCTAAATGTCCGTCCAGCAGGTATTCTGCAAAGGTTTTTGTATCTACCTGTGCCGCAACAATTGACATCAAATCTTCAGGCAGCTCGGTTACCATATTTACAAGCGAATCTTTTTCTAAAGCAATCATAGGCTTTATCATATCAGGTTTCATAAGAGTCGAAAGCATATTTACGTAGGTTCCGTTTTCAAACAGTTGTAAATATTCCGGCTTCATTTTAGTCAATTGGAATGTCAATTGGCGTTGTACATCGGGGTCAATAGCTGACATAAAGTCCCTGTATTTGTCAATCGGTAAACTTTCGATAGACTTAATCAAATCAAGCGGATTTGTTTCCTCGGAGGGTCTGCCCGTAACACCTTCTACAAATTTCATCATAACTTCGGGCGGAAGGCTCTTTAACTGGTTAATTACATCGTATTTTTCCAAATCTTCGTTTTGGAAAAATGCGGCTAAATCGTCTTCCGTAAACATCATAACAATGTCCTCGAGAGCAAATGCTCCCAAGACAACATTAACCAACTCCTCAATATCTACGTCCATTAACATATCAAGAAGTTTATCCGTGGTGAAAAAGTACATACCCATAACCAGATCTTCCGAATCTAACATGGGTAAAACTTTTTCTCTGGTTTGTGAGTCCATATTATGAAGTATAACAAATTTGTTTTCCACGTCCGTAAGTTTAAATATTTTAATCAACTTAGCGGGAGAATTGTACATCTCTCTTGCATAATTAATGGCTCGAGTATTACCCTGGGCAGCTTCCGCTTCAATAATTTCGTCAACGGTTTTTAGACCATAATCCTGAATCATTCGGGAAGAGGTAATATTCATTCTCTCTGCAAATAATTTCATATTAGTATCTAAAACTACTGCCATAGTACTCCTTAATTAGTTCTTATATATATAAAGTATATTCTTTTTAAATAATTGCCCTTTTGTGAAGATTTGTAACGATAAATATTTATATGTTATAATGAAGCAGGTATGAAGAGAATTGTTTTTATTTTAACATTGTTTTTGTTTTTTATAAACCCTGCGTTTTCGGCGGGAGTTGTAAAAAAAGAGATTACGGTTCCATCTGTTGACGGGTTTGCAATAAAAGCATATTTTGAATACCCGAAAGTAAAGGGTCAAAGAGAGTACCCTACTGTAGTTCTTTTGCATTCGTTGGGGTATTCGTCCCAGTGGTGGGAAACTCTGCCGAAAGAACTTTTAGATAGCGGATTTGCCGTGTTGAGAATTGATTTAAGGGGGCATGGAAAGAGTGTATATAATTCCAAACTTGTAAGCGTGTCCTGGAAGAGTATGACTAACAGTGCATATTCCAAATATCCTGACGATGTAGTAAAGGTTATAGAGTATATTAAGTCTAATAATACAAAAATAGCGTTTTTTAACAACTGGGCAATTGTTGGGGCTGACATTGGTGCAAGTACGGCAATATTAACGGCGGATAAGGTGGAGTATAAGCCGCTTACTCTGGTTTTATTATCTCCTGTTGTTAAAACCAGAGGGCTTTATGTCCCTGTAAAATTGGCAAATCTCGACCATACCGATATATTTTCAATCTCAGGTACGGATGATGTCTCCGGGAAGAATGCCCAAGAGTATTTGAAAAAATTTGCACAGGCAGAATTTGTTACATATACGTCAGAGGCTCGTTCAACAGGGATGTTAATGCTTAAGAATGATGAAAGCCTGGCAAAGATTATTACCCAATGGATGAAGGAGTATTTATAATTTGGCACCGTTGTCCGACTTTAGTTTGTCCAGTGCCTGTTTTGCTCCGTCATAGTTGCGGCAAAGTTTGATGACAAATTCTATTGATGCCTTATCCTGCCTTATTGCATCTTTTAACTTGTATATATCTTCAAGCTGCAAAGAACGGGTGTCACTGTTCGTAAACAGGAATTTTTTCAGTAGTTCACGAGATTTGTTGTCTATACCTGATATATTGTGTTTAAATGCATACCAGTTGTAAAAGTTATAAATAAAGTAGTATTTGTTTATTTTACCTTTTGAAAGCACAAACATTTCATCCGTTTTCAGTGCGAATTTTTTGGTAATTGCAAGTGATAAATATAAAGCTTTGCTTCCTTTTGCGGGGTAGATAAATCCTTCATTTTCACCTATGGGATTTAGGATTTCGGGAGCATTTTTCAAATAGAAAACCTTAGTGCTCTTTTTTATATATTCCAATAGTTTTTCGGGATTATATTCATATTTTTTCAGGATTAAGTTTATTTCTTCTTCCAGTTTTAGTTTTTCACTCTCTGCAAGCGAATTCAGGTCAAGAACACAGCCGTTTGAGAAATGGCGTTTTCTTTTTGAGCTGTTTTTTGCACTGATTGTTTTTGCCAAACGGTGTTTCAGGAACTTCTCCTGTAGTGACAGTATACCAAACATTATATTTTTAACAAGTTGCATAATTTTCTTCCATTTTTTCTAACTGTTTTGTTGCGGCATAGCACAGATGTCCTCTATTGTCCTTTAATTCTTGTATAAAATCCGAATTAACAATTCCGCATATATATACAAACGCTGCATCGGAACAATCTTGTGTTATTTTTTTCAAACTTGATAAGTCGTAGGTCTTAATGACCGTAGCGAGTTGCGGCAGCAGATACTTGAGGCTCTGATTATCAAGTATTGCTTCTATAACTTCTATGTGCCCTAATTTTTCAATAGTCTTTTTAACTCCGTTTTCTTTTATGCTTTCCGCGATATCTTCTTTATTTTTATTTCGGGTTAAAATCGGGTTTGTAACATTATTTGTCAATGAAGTTGTTTTTTCTTTTGCCGTCCCTATATTTTCTTTGTTCGCGGTTTTCTGTTGTTGTGTAATTTCCGTATTGTAAACTTTAACAGAGCTGTACTCTACGCTGTTTTTGTCTGACTCTGTGTTATATTCAGTATTGTTATCTTTTTTATCAGGTTTTGTTTCCTCTTGAAATTTTTCCAGTTTATTTGCAATGTCTTTGTATTCGGGATTTTCTTCCAGTTCTTTTTTTACATTCGCCGTAACAATATCATAATCTCCGTATTGTCTTGCGTCATTTTCCCAAGTTGCCAAAAACTCGGCTTTTTCATCAGTTGTCATATTGATGTTGTTCAGAGCACCTTGTCCGATACCTTGTGCTGTAGCAGTGAAAAATTCTTCACTCATATAAGGTGGAACGTCTTCTCCGTTTTCATAAGCCTGACGCCTTGCATTATAGTCGGTTTGATATTGTTGTACGGCATTTGCCGATTTGTAAGAAACATTGGTTGTTGTATATTTTTTTATGACTTCTTGCTCGGGTGTTTCTCCTCTTTCATAATAGCTTGCAAGTAAACTTTCCGTAAATTCAAAGTTTGCCATATCGGCTGTTCTTGTTGCTTCTGCCCTGTCGCACCTAGTTTCAACAACTGCGTGCATACCATAAGCCATATCTTGTGCGGAAAGCATAGCTATTGCGTGCAGACCTGTTTCCGAATCATTTGCTGCTATGGTTTCGTGGAAACGAACACGTTGTACATATTTGTACTGTTCACGTAATTTCTTTTCCGCTTCTGTTCTTTGGCTTTCGGGAAGTTTACTTAATTCTTCTTTTAAGTACTGTTCAAACTCTTCTTTTTCGACTTTAGCCAACTTATCCATGCGTGCACGGCGTTCTTTTACGTCAACCTTTTTAAAATCCTCTCCGAGTTCTGCATTGACATCTCCCGCCTTTTCTTCCATTTCATCAACGGTTGCAAAAGTTCCCGCTTCAATAGCTTCATATTTATTCTGTGCACTTAAAGTTATTACTTTGCTTACGTTTGTCTGATCGGATACTCCGTGTTTTTGTTTTATTTCAGCAAATCTTTCGATTTCATTTTCTATAATTCTTAAAATTTGTTCTTGTTTTTCTTCCGGTAATGCGGAGAATTGTTCTCTTGTCACACCTGCAATTTCACCGACGGATTTGCTGAGGCTTATGTAGTCAATGCCGTATTTGCGGCATTTTGCTTCGATAGACTGCTTTATCTGCCCTAAATTCCTTTTGGGAGCTTCCGTTTCGTTTTGCTCCGCAGAAGTTTCAAAAGTATCTTCATTTTTACCTGTATTTTCACACTTTATAACGGGAGTATTATCTTTTTTTTCTGCAGCATTCACGGGAGTACTGTTTTCAATACCCAAAATCTCTTTTATTGAGCCTATAATTCCGCTTAATATACTCATAGTTATTCCTCGTTATATATATAAAGTGTTTTTTTTGTGGAAAATTGCGTTTTTTATTAAAAAATGTTAAGAAGTCACGACAGATAAATTCTGCCGTGACTCAATAAGTTATGTACGATGATTATTATGCTTTTTGTTCCTGTATTTTATCGATTTGTTTTTGTGTTGTAACGGATACACCGATTAAATTGAATTTATTAAGGTCAACTTCTTTTGCTGCTGCTACCATACCTGATACGGAGTTACTTATTTTATTAAGGAATAGATTCTTAACAGCGGTTGAAGCATTTGAAAAATAACCTATTGCCCAATCTTGCGTTGTAGAACCCATATCGCTGAAGTTTTTAAATACTTCTGCTGCGAATGCAAATTTTGTTTCTCCTGTTTCTTTGAGATAGGTTGTTATGTTAGAAGCACTTCTGAAAGCATTGTTCTTCAATGCATATATCTCAGAGGTTGTGAGTTTTTCTGTTTTATTTGTACTTTCGGTTTCTACAGTAAAAGTCTCATTATTTTCAATTGTAAACTGTTGTTTAAGTTCTTGTAATCTTGTTGTGTCGGGTGCTTCAGTGCTTTGGCTGAAACCATAATCCGTTACATTAGCGGTTTCTTCGTTTGTTTCACCGGGAGCTTTTAACTCACAGTCCTTACCGGAAGCTACTGTTGAATAATTACCGTTAGTAGCTTCATCCAAAAGTTTAACAATTTCTTCTTTAGGCATTGTTAATGCTTCGGGGTGTTTTTCTACAAACTCCGTAACTTGTTCAATAACTTCTTTGTAGTTGGGAAGTTCGTAAGCGTCTTTATTCATTCCTTGAAGAAGTTCTTTTTTTACACTTTCTTCAATTATTTCATTTATTGCGGTACCTGAAATTTCACCTGCTGCAACGGCGGTAAAGAAATTATCTCTTTCAAGTTTCAGAGCTTTTTCTTCTTCCGTTAATTCTTCGCCGTTTGCTTCTTTTTCGGCTATTTTTTCCAATGCTTCTTTGTTTTCTTCAAAGAAAACTTTTGCTTCTTTTTGGAATTCTTCGTGATGAGTTTTTATGCCTTCTTCACTTTTTACTGCCGTAAGTTTTGCAACTCCTTCGGTAGCTTCTTCCTGTGAAATTACATTGCCTTCAACGTCAGCTTTTGTAGTAAGTTTTCTGGTTTCTTCAACAGTCCAACTGTCAGCCCAAGCCGTACGTGCTTCTGCCGTATCAAAGCTTGCGAGAACTGCATCCAAACCTTTAATACGGTTGGAAGCAACAAGTGAGCTGATTGCTTGTTTGAAAACAGCTTTATCTTCATCAGGCGTGTTATTAAGCAGTTTAGTAAAATCTTGAAGCTGCTCTTTGTAGATTTTTGCTCTTTCTGCGGGAGTTTTAGCTTCTTTTAATTTGTCTGTAAAGAACCTGTTAAAATATCTGTCTAAATATTCTTCTATTTTTGCTTGCGGTAATTTTGCGAAAGCACCTTCCTGCAAGCCAAAGAATCTTTCCATACGTTGAGAGAGGTTTTCGCCTTCTTGATTACGTTTGTATTTTTCAATTGAATCCCAACCGCCTTTTAAAGCTATATAGTACTTATTAGCAGTCTTTCCGACTTTTTCCAAATCGATTTTACCGTCGGAATTAAGCGGTGTATCTTTGATAGCTGCTTTTAAGCACTCAATAATCTGGTTTAATTCCTGCTCGGAAACCTGTCCAAGCTGTTGTTCATTCAAACCTGTAATACGGTATAAAATTCCGCTGTTTTTTAATTCTGTAGCGTTTAAGCCGTATTTGCTCAGTTCTGCACACAATTTCTCTAACAATTCATCAAGTTTGGAGGTATTTTTATTTTCTTCTACAGAGGTATTTTCAGCATTCTTTGCCGCTTCTGTCATAACAGAATTGGTATAAGTAGTCTTTTCTGCACGGACTCCCTGCCCTTGCTGTGTGTAGACGTATTCAGTTGTTTTTACACCATCTAATGACATCTTAAATACCTCATATATATAAAGTATATAAATAAATCCTAATTTCAATCACTTTCTAAATTGTTACAAAACTTAATACAGTAACAAATTGTAAAGATTTTTGATTTTGCCCTAAAGTTTTTCAAAAAAATGCCGTTATACAAATTGTGAAGTTTAATAAGGAGTATTTAATTATGTATACAATGTGGCCCGGATGTTACAGTTTCAGAGACGAAATAAAACTTTTTGCTCTTTGGTTTAAAGAACAGACGGAGGCTTTTGTCTTAAAGATTTACGAACTTGACCGTTTATTGAACGGATAGTTGTTATAATTTCTCTCTTTCTCTCTATAAATATTCAAGCTTGCCTTTCGGGCAAGCTTTATTTTTTTGTTTTTATTTGATAATATTTATATTAAGGACTTGGGGCGAGAGCCTTTTTTATGAAGAGAATATTTTTTCTAATAATAACATTTATTATGCTCATTTTTCAGACTTTGTGCGTAAACGCAGAGCCTTCAAAAGTCATGTCTCTAAATTTTGACGACTCGTCTTCGCTGGTTTTTATAAATGTTTTGGAATCCGCTGACGCCCAGACTCCCCAGTTAAAACTTTCCAGACTTGATAATCCTAACAGGATATATTTTGATTTGGAAAATTCTGTTTTAATAGGCGGCAAGCAGCAGCTTGTGTTTGAAAAAAGCAATATAAAAGAGATAAGACTTTCCCAATTTACGACGAGTCCTGATGTTGTCAGAGCCGTAATAACTTTTGAGGAGGGTTTTGATACTTCAAAAGTTAAGCTTATGTCGGTTAACGGGAATATTATTGTGAGAGCGGCTCCTTTGCCGATTAAAAACGATTACTTTAATACCATATATGATGAGGGTGCGGAGAATCTCCCGTATTCAAGTATAACTGCCAATTCGCAGGTGGTTCAAAGAACTCCTATAGGTATCTCTACACCTGAAAAAGCACCGAATTCCGTTGTTCAGGATATTCAAAAGGCTTTTGAAAATTCTACGTTAAGCAACTCTGACGGAAAAACTTATGACTCTGTTATATCAGTAGATTTATCGTCCGCATTGAAATTGAGGACAAAATATTACATAAACGGAATCTATTTGAAAAACGGCGGATTGTTGGTTAACGGGCTCGGACAACTGACTTCGGCAAAAATGTTTTATTTGGACTCCCCTAAACGTTTGGTGATGGATTTGCCGAACACTTTTGTCGATAAAAATTTGAGAAATAAAGAAATCTCCGTTTGTCAGGACTCTTCTTGTAAGGATACGGCGAAGGTCGGGCAATTTGAATATAATAAGGCACGGGTTGTTATAACATCTGATAAGGCGGAAAAATATATTCCGATATATTCTGCGGATGCTCAGTCGATGTTATTTATTAATGCAGATAAACTTCGGCATACTGATCTGGTGAGCTCTGTAGCAAATTTGAACAAAGCTTTTGTTCGCAAAATTGACGGTAAAACCAATGAGCTTATACTGTCGTTTACAAATCCTGTCGTGCATTCAATTTTGAGGAATGACAATTCTTTGAACCTGTATTTATTTAATGTAAAAAGTTATAACGAGCAGGATTTAATAAAAACGCTTAATAATACTTATTATAAGCCTTTTACAATGTCTCTTTTGCCTCAAATCGGTGTAAGGGCATCTATGGAATTAAATAAGGCAGACATTGTTCGAATAGAGCAAAGTGTGGACGGGAAGGCTGTAAAAATAACCGTAACTCAGGGGGTTAAGGAAAAAACTCCCGAAAAAGCTGCTGTTAAACGTTCTCCCTCAAAAGGAAAAGTCGTTCTTGATGCAGGACACGGAGGAAGCGACTACGGTGCTATAAGAGAAGGCATAAATGAAAAGGATATTACCTTGGATGTTACTCAAAGAGTCGCCTCAATACTTAAGTCTAAGGGGTATAAGGTTGCCTTGACCAGAACGGATGATACATACGTTTCGTTGCAAGACAGAGTTGAGTTTTCGGAAAACGAGGGACCGGAAGTGTTTGTAAGTATTCACGTAAACTCAGCGGAAGCGACAGAGCCCAAGGGAATAGAAACGCATTATTATCATGATTACAGTAACGAGCTTGCAAAGGTTGTCCACTCGCACTTAATAAAAGAAATTGATACAAAGGACAGAGGCTTGTTTAAGTCAAAATTTTATGTTATAAATCATACGACGGTTCCCGCAATACTTGTAGAAATGGGATTTATATCCAATGCACAGGAAAGGGCGGAACTTGTTTCCGAGAGCAGGAAGCAAAAGACTGCAAAGGCAATAGCGGAGGGTATAATTGAGTACTGCAAATCACAATCCAAATAGCAGACCTGTTGGGTTCTTTGATTCAGGTGTCGGCGGATTATCGGTTTATTCGCGTTTCAGAAAAGTACTTCCCGCAGAAAACACCTTGTATTTTGGCGATTTGGCAAATCTCCCTTACGGAAGCAAATCCAAGAATGAGTTAGTCGGGTTTGCAAGGAATATTCTGAACTTTTATAAGACGAAAGAGGTTAAGGCTGTTGTGATTGCCTGCAATACTTCTTCGGCACAAGCTTATGATGTTATAAAGGATGAATATGATTTTAAAATTTATCCGATAATTCAATCTTGTGCTAAAGTGATTGCATCTTCTTATGAAAACCCTGCAAACGCTGTCTCGGGGGCAAATACAACGGGGGTAAATGCAACAGGGGTAAATAACAGAATAGGAATTTTTGCGACGGAAGCCACGGTTGCCTCCGGGGCTTATACAAGAGAGCTTAAAAAATATAATCCGCAGCTTGAAGTGCGTGAGGTTGCTTGTCCCAATTGGGTTCCGATAGTAGAAGAGGGGTTGATAAATTCAATGGAGGCTTTTAATGATATAAGTCTGCGTATGCGGGATATGTTGAGTTTTAACCCGGCTAAGATAGTGTTAGGCTGCACGCATTACCCTTATCTTATGAGTGTGTTGAAAAAATTTGCTCCCGAAGAGATTTTTGTTGACCCTGCGGAGATTTTTGTTGATTTCATAAAAAAGGATATGCCGCTCAATCCTTCTGCGGAAAAAGGTGCGGAGCAAATATACGTTAGTGCTTCGCCTGAAAGATTTATAAAGAATTCAAAAATTTTTTATGATGTTAAAGAGTGCAGCCTGCTTGAGACAACCAATATTGCTTGATTTTTGCGGCTCAAATTTATGCTCTTGAAAAAACTTCTACGTCAATATCGTCAAAAGTGTTGTTGAAGAAAAATGCGGAAGAAGCGACCATTGCTGCATTGTCAGTACAGTATTTCATTGCGGGAGCGTATACTTCATATCCCTGCTCTTTAAGGCTGAAAATTTTGCGTCGGATTTCCGAGTTAGCTGCTACACCGCCTGCCAGTATCACTTGTTTATAACCCGTTTCTTCAAGGGCGTGTTTAACTTTTTTGAATAATGTTGAAGATACACATTCCTGAAAACTTGCACAAATATCATTAATCGGCATTTCTCTTCCGTCAAAACTCTTAACCAACCTTAAAACAGCGGTTTTTAATCCGCTAAAACTGAAATCATACCCGCCGACTTTTGCTTCAGGCAGTTTAAAGGCGTGCGGATTTCCTTCCTGTGCAAGCTTGTCCAGTTTCGGTCCTCCCGGATAAGGAAGTCCTATGAGCCTTGCGACTTTGTCGTATGCCTCTCCGACTGCGTCATCTATTGTTTCTCCGATAATTTCCATATCAGAGAAGGAGTCGACCTTAATAATTTGTGTATGACCGCCGCTTACCAAAAGTGCTATAAAAGGAGGCTCAAGTTCTGTATCAATAAAGTTTGCCGCAAGATGTGCATTAAGGTGGTTAACACCGATAAACGGTTTGTCGTAGACAAGTGCCAATGTTTTTGCTGCATTAAGTCCGACTAAAAGACATCCTACAAGTCCCGGTCCGACTGTTCCCGCAAAAGCCGATATTTCATCACCTTTGATTCCCGCTTGTTTAAATGTTTCATCGATTACAACGTTTATAGCTTCCAGATGTTCTCTTGCTGCTATTTCGGGAATAACTCCGCCGTATTCTTCGTGTATTTTAATCTGCGAAGCAACCGTATTTGCAAGTACCTCTCTTCCGCCTCTGACAATCGCACAGGCAGTCTCATCACAGCTTGACTCTATTGCCATAATAAGCGAATTTTTATCTAATGTAACGGGTTTGTTACCGAATAATGTCTTTTTTATCTTGTTCATAGTAGCATTATAGTATGATAGTTTGCTCAATGCAAACAAACAATTAGTCCCAAATGGTAACCTCGGCTGCGTGAAGCACAATGGCGAAAATGCCGATTGTTACCCAAAAGTACGGTGAAAAAGATGAAATTTTTAGATAAAGCAAAAATAAGAGTTATTTCCGGGCATGGCGGTAATGGTATGGTTGCCTGGAGACGTGAAAAATATGTTGATAAAGGCGGACCTGCCGGCGGTGACGGCGGCCGCGGCGGAGATGTATATTTTGTTGCTGATGAGAATATGTCAACGCTTCTGGATTTTAAACTGAAATCAGTGTTCAAAGCTAAATCGGGCGAAAACGGCGGAATAAAAGGTATGCACGGAGCCTGTGCAAAGGATTTGTATATAAAAGTCCCGGCTGGTACGGTTGTCCGTGATACTAAAACGGGTAATATAATTGCGGATTTAACGGAGCATGAACAGACGGTACTTATTGCAAAAGGCGGAAGAGGCGGAAGAGGTAATGCCCGTTTTGCAACTGCTCAAAAAAGAGCCCCTCAGTTTTGTGAACCCGGAGAGCCCGGAATTGAAAGAGTTTTGGAACTGGAACTAAAGCTTATTGCGGATGTTGGTTTGCTTGGAATGCCTAATGCGGGAAAATCAACTTTTATAAGTGCCGTAAGCTCGGCTAAACCAAAGATTGCGGATTATCCGTTTACAACGCTTGTTCCTCATTTGGGTGTGGTAAAAAAATCCGACGAAGGTGCCTATGTAATAGCGGATATTCCGGGCTTGATTGAAGGTGCTTCGGAGGGAATCGGCTTAGGTCATGAGTTCTTAAGACATGTGGAAAGGTGCAGATTTCTTGTGCATATTGTGGATTTGACCTCGGAAAATCCGCTAAATAACTACAAAATCATAAATAATGAGTTAAAAAAACACTCCCAAAAATTGGCGGATTTATACCAAATTCTTGTCTTAAATAAGATTGATGCAGTGTCGAAAGAAGATTTGGACAAGTATTTGGGCGAGTTTAAGCAGTACTCAAATGATGTTTATCCGATTTCTGCGGTTACGAAAGAGGGTGTAAATAACCTTCTGCATTTTATTTCCAAAAAGGTGGATGAAATTCCCAAACCCGTGTTCGAGACGGTTATTGAAGAAGATGTCGGTGCTTACGATAATGATGACAGTGAGTTTGAAGTTACAAAACTGGATAAGGAAACTTACTTAATTTCCGGCGGGAAAGTGAATCGTCTTGCAAAGGTTACGGACGCAAGAAATACCGAGCAGGTTGTAAGGCTTCAAAATATTATGAAAAGTATGGGGATTTTTGACAGACTGAAAACATATGGGCTCAAAAACGGAGATACCGTTATATTGGGGCATCTTGAGCTTGCTTATTATGACGATGAAATATGGGGGGGGTAAGGGGTAAATATAACTTGGTTTATATCGAGACTACAAGACTATTTTCAATATGAGGGGGTAAATATAACTTGGTTTATATAAGAACTGCAGGACTAATATAAATAAGTAGAGGGAATGTTAGGACTAAATGCAGACGAAGTATTGATAAGAGGTTGTAACTTTGCAAAACGCAATTGAACAGGCTTTAAAATGTAAAATAGATGTACCGATAGGTTGTGTCATAAAAAAAGACGGTATAATCGTTGCTTCTGCTCATAACAGGCGGGAGACGGATAATGACGTGACCGCTCATGCGGAGATGCTTGCTATAAGAGAGGCTCAAAAAAAACTTGCCACCTCAAGGCTTAAAGGGTGTGAGATGTTCGTAACTCTGGAGCCTTGTCCAATGTGTGCCTGGGCAATTATTCAGTCAGGGATAAGCGTTGTATACTTCGGTTCGTACAACCCTCAGTACGGGGCATTGATTTCTAATAAAATAAACTTGACTAATACGCCCCTAAAAGTGTATGGTGGAATAGAAGAAGACAAGTGTAATAAAATATTGGATGATTTTTTTAAGAAGCTGAGATGATTACAAAATCGGAACTTGATAAGTTAGTTGAAAAATATGAGACAAAAGAGTTTATAAAAGACGATCCGATACAATTTATCCATCGTTTTTCGGATAAAAAGGAGGCTGAACTTGCGGGATTTATTGCCTCGTTGTTTGCATACGGAAACCGAAAAATGTTTATTTCCAAGTTGAATGAGTTATTCGAGTGTGCTGATAATGATATTTTGAATTATGTCAAAGACGGGGATTTTTCTGCTTTAAAAGGCTTTGAATATCGTTTTGCGAAAGATTTTGACATAATTCCGATATTTAAAATCCTTAATATTCTGTATAATGAATCGGAAGGATTGGAAGAACTTTTCAAATATTCTTTTGAACAGGAAGATTTTTTGCAAACTGCGGTTGATTACTTTTATTCCCGTGTCCCCAAAACAGTCGGACAGGGCTTTTATCATATGATTCCAAATCCCGCAAACGGCGGTGCGATGAAGCGTATGAATATGTATTTGCGTTGGATGGTAAGAAAACCGCCCGTAGACTTGGGTATATGGCAGTTTATGAAACCGAAAGATTTGTTGATACCGTTGGATGTTCATGTAGGGAGAGTATCAAGACAAATGGGACTGTTAAAGCGTAAAAGTAATGATTTTAAGGCAGTAACGGAACTTACGGAGCAGTTGAAAAAGTTTTGCCCGGAGGATCCTGTCAAATACGATTTTGCAATGTTTGCTTTTGGTGTAGAATTAAATAACAAAAAGGTAGGAGTCTGAGAGTATGGATAAAGAAATTAATGATAATTCCAAGAAATTTTTAATACTGTTATTAATAATATGTTTAACGTTCTTTGTATTGATAATAAAGGCATTTGAACATATTCCCCAAAGTGTGCCCCAAAGCACGCAAACTAAGGTGGAGACTGTAAATAATCAGCCTGCTGAAGCTGAGCCGACGGAAGTTAACCGGGAGGAAGAACAGGCAAACGCGAAACCGCAGGAGGTTCATTTCCTTAAGGTTAATCGTGTAGAAGAAGATATTCCGACGAATAATACGGAGGAGGCTCTTGAGCCGATATCGGATGTTCAGGAAGGAGACGTTGCAGAAAACGCCCCTCAGACACCCGAGCTTACGCCGGAACAAAAATTTGAGGAAATATTTACAGGAGCATTAAAATGTAAACAGGACAAACAGTATGTAAAGGCTCTTGAAGAGCTTCAAAAAGCCGCATCGTTAACAAGTGACTCTTCTCTTATTGCAAAAAGTTATGAGGAAATCGCAATAATTTATGCAACGGTAAAACGCTACGGAACTGCTTTATCCTTTGCTCAAAAAGCTTATAATATGAGTCCGTCTTCCTCTAGAGAAGTTCTTTTGGCAAGACTTTATTATAAGACAGGGAATATTGATAAAGCTACCCAAAGGGTTAATAATGTGCTGCAACGGGATTTTTCCGCAGACAGAGATTAGAACGTACAGCGGATAAAAGAGAAAGGAACTGATTAGGAGATGACACTCGATACTTTAGATACCTCTAAGATTAAGAAAATGCTTTTTTTAGGACCCAAAGGCTCTTATAGTGATTTTGCGAAAGATAAATTCATACAAGCTTTTAACCTGAATTGTGTAAGCACTAATCTGAAATCGATTTCGAGTATCATAAGAGCCTTAAAAGATGAAAATAATGAAGATATCGCTGCCGTAATTCCCATTGAGAATTCTATAGAAGGTATTGTGAGAGAAACTCTTGATAATTTGATTTCTTTAAAAAAAGAAGAATACAAAATAATTGCTGAAACAACAATGACGGTAAATCACGCTCTTCTTGGGTTTGCGGATAATAAATCTTCAATAAAAGTTGTTCGTTCTCATCCGCAGGCACTGGCTCAGTGCAAGAAATTTCTGCACGACAATTTTCCCGATTCGCTGATAGAGGAAGCTACACTTTCCACCTCCGCCGCGATTCGTTCTTTGACTCCTGGGGATAAATCAACTGCCGCAATAGGAAGCGTTGAATGTTCAAAGTTATATAATGTTCCCGTAATTGAGAACGATATAAATGATGAGCCAAATAACAGAACGCGGTTTATATTGCTGGGTAAATTTCTGACCCCGCAGACGGGAGCGGATAAAACAAGTATTACGTTTTCAACCGAAAATAAAGCAGGTGCCTTAAATAAGATTTTAACAATTCTTGAAGAATACGGCATAAATATGTCCTATATAGATTCCCGCCCCTCTAAGAAAGAACTTGGAGAGTATGTTTTTTATGTAGATTTTGAGGGACATATTCTTGATAAAAAAATTCAGGATGCATTTGAAAAGATAAAGCCTCTTGTTAAAATGTTTTATGTAATTGGCTCCTACCACAGTGTAGATTAAGTACTGCTTTAAATACGTGAGGCTGTCATATTTGAGCCTCAATCTTTTTTTTTTATATTACTGGTGTGCCGATAAAGAGGAAGTTTTCCTACACCAAATGCTTGATTTTTATTTTCTTTTATTATATATTTACCCCTGTAGAGTGTTAATGCCGAAAACACTTTTACGTGCCCGGTGAGGGCAGGGGTAAATCAGACAAGAGTAAATAATGCCGTTGGTTTTGTTTACGAAGGCTAAAAAGATTAACCCTCAATGTCTTACTAAGGAGCAAAACAGAAAAGGAAGAAATTATGAACTTAAAAAACAAACAGGAAATTATTGAAAAATTCGGTGCTAACGCAAAGGACACAGGTTCTGCGGAAGTACAAATCGCAATGTTAACAAAAAAGATTTCTGAACTTACAGAACACATGAAATCAAACAAAAAAGACTTTGCAACAAAACGCGGTCTTTTGATGATGGTAGGTAAAAGAAAGAGACTTCTTTCATTCCTGAAAGAAAGAAATCTTGAAGGTTACAGAAGCCTCATAAAAGAATTGAACATAAGAGGTTAGTAAACAACAAAAAGTCGACTCTTCGGGTCGGCTTTTTTGTTGCAAAAAAAAGCCCGCATACGCGGGGAAAATTTAAGTAAGATGTAAGATGGGGTATATAAAATTTTTATTAAATACCTAATGCCGGTTTTTTTAACATATTGTTTAAGGGATTGTTATTGTTTACTGAATCTCTGTATGAGTGCTTAACAGCACCGATTCTTGCTTCTAACATTTTGTATGCATCGCTGATAGTTTTGTCATTACTGTTATTGCTTGCAATTTCTTCCAATTTATTGGCAGCTTCATATCTTTTTTCAGGTGTAGTATCTTGTGCTGTCATTATTTTTCTGTATTTTGTAAAATCAGCTAAAGCTTCTGTTTTTTCTTCTACTTTAACATCATTATTAATGCCTTCGTAATTAAGTTTTGTCAGTGTTTCAAGAATATCTATCGCTTCTTGAGCTTTTGCGTAAACCTTATTTACTTTTGCATCTTCCGTTTCAATAGTTTTTTCTAAGTTTGCTTGGGCCTTTTGAGATGCTTCTTCTCTTTTTGCTTCAAGTTTTTCTATTTTGCTCTGTATTTTTTCGTTATTGGCTTGTTGTTCGGGTGTTAACTCTTCCCCTGTAACTATTTGACCTTGTAATTCATTGATTTCAACAGAATATTTATCAGTACCAAGTCTGTAAGAATCAACTTCTGTTTGTGCAGCTTCGACTTTTACGTCACGTTCTGTTTGCTGCATATTAACGGCTTCATTAATGCCGTTTTCATCCTCTGCACCGATTTCTCTTAATGCTGATTTTAATTGTTTCTGCAACTTTTCTCTCTGAGCTTGTTCGGATTTGTCTGCTCCGGCTGCATCAGATTCGCTTGCTTTTTCACTGTCGGAAAGGTTTCCCACTTTGCTCAAAGTGAGCATGAAGAGTGACGGTAATGTTTGTGCTAAAGTCAAACCGATTTCACTGTGACTGCTTATACCATTATATTTGTAAAATTCAGCGGTATTTGTAGCAGCCAAATTTTTATCATTACTTATTTTAGTATATAAACCACCTGTCATCTTGTACTCTCGCTTTTTGTATCTTACATATATATAAAGTAAATAAAAAAGACTCAATTTCACAATTGAGTCTTTTTGTTACAAAACTTAATATTTTATTAGCCTACATATTCATCAACGATTTTTCTTGCTGCCTTAAAGTCTGACGTAATATCTGTTTGGGACATATTTTTGTATATCGTTGCGATTTTGTTTGCCCAAGCTTTTTTATCTTTTTCTGTGGTTGCATTGCGGAATCCGGCGATTGCATATCTCATATCACCTTTTGTGAATTCCGTATCTTTTGCGGAGCCGTCGTCGTTCCATTTGTTGTTAAAATCTTCGGCTTTAGTTTTTTGCAGTTTACGACCGTCAGCTCTGTCTAAAATAACTTCATTTACCGCATTTTGTAATTTGTCTCTCTTAGATTTAAGTTCTTCTATTTCAGAGTTTAATTTTTCTATTTTTTCGTTATTGGTTTCGATTTCTTTATTCTTGTCTGTTACGATTTTGTCTTGTTCTTCCTTTTCAGCTTTCAGTTCTTCCAACTCTTCTTTTGCCTTATTCAATTCGGTTAATTTGTTTGCAAGGGCAGTAGTATCAGCTTCAGGGTCGCTTTTCATTTTATCGTATTCTGCCTGAAGTGTTGTAACTTCGCTATTTTTAGATTCTATTTTTCCTGCAAGTTCTGTAGATTTATCAGAAGCAATCTTAACTATTTCGTTAAGGTCAGTATTTTCAGTTTCCAATTCTGATTTTTCAGTATTTTTAGTCTGTATTTCTTTATTTATTTTTTCAATTTCTTCTTGATTATTTTGGTGTTCAGCTTTTGCTGCTTGTTTATTGCCAATTGCTTGACCAATAGCCGCAAAGGCGATATTACCTACTACATTAGCTACTTGATATCCTGCAACGGCATCATAATTAATTTCACCAAAACAGTTAGTAAATATGCTGTTGTTCATTCCGAACAAACCACCAAAAGAGCTAAGACCTCCGGTTACACCGTAGCCGCCCAGCAAACTTAAATTGTTAATTCCTAAATTAAGTGACATAGTTTACTTCTTTCCATCTTAGTCTTACATGTATATAAAGTATATAAAAAGTAGGTAATTTCACGAACGTTATTTTTTGTTACAAAACTTTACAAAAGACCAGGGGGTGTTGTTATTTGACATTAGCTTGTGCTCTTGGTATAGTTGGAGTGTCGGGGTAAGCCTTGATAATATGTGCGTGAAACTTTTGTACGAGAAAGATTAAGTATCTTCCGAGGAGAGGTGGTAGACACGCCAAGGTTCTGAAGGAACCTTTATGACAATTGAATATGGGCATGTGGTACTGTGCCGACGAGGAAGATTGAGTATCTTCCGAGGAGAGGTGGTAGACACGCCAAGGTTCTGAAGGAACCTTTATGACAATTGAATATGGGCATGTGG
>CALUTM010000024.1 GCA_944323705.1 Candidatus Gastranaerophilales bacterium | reverse complement strand
TTATTAACTTTAATATTTTAATCTAAAATACGGAAGGTGGGCAGTCAGTTAATGTCGTGCATTAACCGACATTAACTTTAAAAGTTCAACAAAAACTTTTTTAAAAAATATTTGTTCATTTTCTCTTCTTTTCAGGCAAGAAAAGAAGAGAAAACGGAACCAAAAGAGAAGAAAAACAGCCGTTGTTTCCGACATTTTCGCTTACGCTCAAATGTATTAATCTTTGGGCATTCGCCCAATCACTTACGCACGCTATTGTTCGCCAAGGCTCACACGCGTGCGAATTTATAAATTTGTAGGTTTTGGTAATCTTTGATTACCGAAACATTATTTTTATGTCATTGCGAGACTGATTAAGTCGAAGCAATCCAGCCTATTAATAACTATTATATTTTAATCTAAAATACTGAAATACAAATCCTGCCAATCGGGGTTATTCAATTCGATTAATTCAAGTTTTGTCTTTCTGTTCCCACTTTTAAGTTGCTTCTCACGGGTTATTGCAGAATTAATATTTGCATAAACTTCATAATACCCTAATTTATCAACTCCATATTTTTGAGTAAAGCCTTCAACTGCTTTGTTTTTATGCTCCCATACTCGTTTTACAAGGTCATTAGTTACACCCACATATAAAGTACCATTCTTTTTATTAAATAGGATATATACATAATATTGCCTGTTATTCATAAATAAATAATATCAAAATATTAAAGTTAATAAAAGGCTGGATTGCTTCGGACTAATCGTCCTCGCAATGACATCAAATTTTACATTAAGTTCGTATGCTAGCAAGGCGGTCATTACCACGACCTACTTTTAGGTAAAATCATTGGCTAATGAATAACAAATTCAAATTGACGAAAACCCGCACTACACAATCGCTATAAGGCAATTTTTTCGGTCTAATGTAACACAATATGTATTAAGTTACATCTAATGTAACACAATTAGGAAGGAGCTTTTATGAACATTAACCGGAATTTTAACTATGGAAGTGTAAGACAAAATATTGTCCGACAATCATCAAACGACAAAAACACACCCGAAAAAACAAATAGCACTGAAAAAAGGGAAGAGCCACAATCTGTACAAAAGAATGAAATTAAAACTGCTAAATCGGAACCGCTTTTAGATGAACTTAATATTATTTCAGCAAACAATCAAGTAAAAATTAAAACATTTAACACTGTACAACCTAAGCAAGAATCATCTGTAAGACAAGAAGTTGAATTAAAAGAAGAAACTTTAAAAAATAAAACAGAAAATGAACAAACATCTGATGATAAAATGGCAGCCACTACGTTTTCAGGAAGCAGCAGTTTTTGGGGAACAGTTTGGGACATTGTATCACAATTTCTTCCTAAAATGCTTGGAGCAATAGTTGCCGTCATGACACCTGGCACAATAGGTGGTGCTACAACAGGATGTACTAATGAATTACAAAACTACATGGGTACCGGAAGATATTATGAACATTTAGGATACGGTCATGGCTTACCTACAATCACTGTAACCCCGGATGGGAACCATATTGAAGGACTTTAATATATTATTTATTGAATAAGAGTGTACAGTCCGAAGTCTTCAATACACTCTTACTGACTTCATTCAGAATCTATGCCTGTACGAAATGTTCTTTTTGTATGTTTTGTCAATTGTACAAGTACATTTAGTTTCACCACCAGTAAAAAACCAATATATTCAACCAAGATATTCATATTCCTTTTGTTTTGGGTTACAATTGGACTATGAATATTTTGGATGAATTTGATACCATTGCCGCTCCCGCAACACCAATGGGAGCAGGAGGAGTCGGAATTATAAGAATATCCGGCGACAAGGCTTTCGAAATCATAGAAAAAATCTTCTCCAATCCGAATTTTGAACCGAAAAAATTTAACCTCGGTTGGATTAAAGATGGAGATAATAAAATTGACGAAGTTGTCGTTCTGCCCTTTTTTGCACCAAACAGTTACACAGGAGAAAATGTAATTGAAATCCAATGCCACGGCGGTGTGAATGTCGTTAAAAATATTCTCAATCTTGTGTTAAAAAACGGGGCAAGAATGGCTGAAAAAGGTGAATTTACCAAGCGTGCTTTTCTTAATAAAAGAATGGACCTATCACAAGCAGAATCGGTTGCGGATATTATTCATGCAAAAACACGAGATTTTGCAAAAGCTTCAATGAAAAATCTTGCAGGGGTCTTGAAAGAAAAAATAAATACTATCCGAAACGAGATTTTTGAAGTTCTTTCCAAAATCACGGCAGGAATAGATTTTCCAGAAGATGTCAAAGAACCCGAATACGAGTATCTGACAGAGAGGTTTGAGAGTATAATATCACAAATTGATACCGTTCTTGCGGGGGCAAAGACTTCCAATATCTTCCGTGAAGGAGCGTCTGTTGCAATAATCGGGAAACCCAATGTCGGAAAGTCTTCCCTTTTCAACGCACTCCTGAGCCTTGACAGGGCTATAGTAACAGACATTGCAGGCACAACAAGAGATGTTTTAAGAGAAACCCTTGATTTAGGAATTCCAGTCACATTAGTTGATACAGCAGGAATCAGAGAAGACGGTGACGTCTCTACAGTCGAAAAAATCGGAATTGAGTATTCAAAACAATCTTTGGAAGAGGCTGATTTGGTACTGTTTGTATATGATGCGTCCAAAGGCTTGGATAATGAAGATAAGGAAGTGTTAAAGCTGCTTGAAGATAAGAATCATATTATCATAGCTAACAAGTCCGATTTGGCGGAACCCGAAGCAGGTGTTAAAATTTCAGCACTTAAAGGTGACGGAATCAGTGAATTAAAAGATTTACTAACCCGAAAGGTGTGCGAAATAGAACCCGAAAACCTTGAGTTTGTAACAAATACCCGTCAGCAAGAATGCTTAAAAAAAGCACGAAACGCAATGGAACAAGCACTATTAGCCGCAAAGATTAATGAGCTTCAGGACCTTATATCCATTGATGTAAAATCTGCACTCCTTGCACTTGATGAACTTACGGGGGAATTGGTTACCGATAACATTTTAGACAACATCTTTGAAAATTTCTGTATAGGGAAATAGCCTTTTAACCCCTGAATTGTCTGTAATCGGACATCTCGTTAATTGCCATCATATTGGCAACTCTTGAAGCTTTTTTCTGTTCTTTGGTTATGTATGCATTAATAAGAATAGAAGGTACCGTGCTCAGAAGAATTACACTGATGTATTTACTCATATTAGATGCCATTTCAAGTTTCGTTTTTGCGGGTTTCATCAAAAATTTTGAACCGAAAGTAAGCCCCAACAGTGAAAATATCAACCCGACAGGATAAGATACCGCCTGCCCCAGAGCTTCAATACTTTCTGCATATTTTTGAGAATTTTCGTCAATTTTATTAAAAGTCCTAAAAGTGTTTTTCTGAAGCCTTTGAGCGTCTTCCGTTTGTTTAGGTCCTAATTCAAGCCCTTCGAGGGCCTTATAGAACTTCTTTTCCTCTTTTGCCTTTGTTTTCTGGTATTTGTTATACTCTTTATTGTCTTTCCAAATTTCTTTCAGAAAGTCAAATATTCCCTGTTTTTTATGTGGAGTAACTTTCACGTCTTTAATTTCTTTAATTTTTGTATCATCTACATAAACCCATTGGGAAGGATTTGACATTAATTCCCGTTTAATTTTGAAACGTCCTACACGAGAAGCTTGCTTCTGAATTTGAGCAGTAAATATTGAAAGCACCGCGGGTATACATATTGCCAACACATTGGAAACAGCAGCAATTTTATTTTGGGATTTGATTTTCAGAAGTGCCATAATCTTTTGGAGAAGCATATTAAACAGTACACCCAATGCAAGTGTTCCCGTAACCAATGTTTGAGTGGCAAGTTCCGCATTCTCCGCATAATCCTGTGAAGCTATATCTATTTTCTCAACCAATTTGGTTAAAAGCTGCTGATCTTTTTTCGCATTTAAAGCTTCCTCAGGAGAGAGCTCATCATTAATATGCTTCTGAGCTTCCTGAAGCTCCATTTCAAATAACATTCTTTGCTGTTTGTATTCTTTACTGTCAACAGCCATTTCTTTAAGAGTCTTGGCACCTCCTGCAAGTGAAGCAAACGAATTCTTCTTCTCATCATCAATAATTACATTTTCTGCCTGTTTTTGGGCAAGAGCATATTGTTCATCCGTCAATACAGCAAAACCCTTAGGATTAACCAGGTCTTTCCTCATTGCCTCAAATCTGCCTTTGCGGGAAGCACCGACTTCCGCTTTTGCTGCCCAGGCGTATAACGGTATTGCGGCAAGGGTACCCAAAATCACCCCGCAGGCAATCGGAATTCCCGTCTGAAGAATTTTTGCATATTTGCTTCCTTTTGTCATTTTATTCAGCAAATTTGTAACCGATTTTGTCTTCCCGACAATACCTCCTAAAGCACCGCCGCCTATCATAGCCAGACTGAGTCCGTTACTCACAATTGTCTCTGTAGCAGCTTCCATATTCTCTGCCCGCTTCTGGGAATATTCATCAATAACATCTATAGCACGTAATAAAGCCTGTCCCTTCCGAATATCCGCATTATTTATAGCCTCGGGATGCTCCTCCAAATATTTTTGTCTCTTTGCCTCTGTTAAATCACGCTCATATTTCCAGCTTTCATAAGCAGGCTCATATTTTTTATACAATTTATAATCGCCAAACATTGACATAGCAGAGAGAGCACCTTTCTCTAATCTTAAACCCTGTAAATATGGAATTTGCCCGGATATGCATAAAATCTTTACAATTTGTAATCAAGATTTTACCTCTAGTGCCCGAGCCTTTACATTAATCGGTGTTTATGGTCTAATAAAGGGGAATAATTAGGAGAGGTTATGAAAACAGAAGAAAGAACATTTGTTGCAATCAAGCCTGACGGCGTAAAAAGAGGGCTTATCGGAAAAATTATAGAAAGATTTGAAAATAAAGGTTTTAAGATTGTTGCAATGAAGCTGTTGCAGGTCACGCCCGAGTTGGCTGCAAAGCACTATGAAGAACATCAGGGAAAACCTTTTTACAACAGACTTGTACATTATATAACCAGCGGACCTGTTGTTGCAATGGTTATTGAAGGTTATGAAGCAATCGAAAGCGTAAGACACATTGTCGGTGCAACTAATCCTATGAATGCCGATGTCGGAACTATCAGAGCAGATTTTGCACAGGTTATGGAGTATAACGTAATCCACGCTTCGGATTCTCAGGCAAGTGCACAAAGAGAAATCGGTTTGTATTTCAAGCCCGAAGAAATATACGATAATTGGCAATCTATGTTGGAAATGATTACTTATGATGAAGAAAGATTCCAGGGATAGTATTTTTGCTTATGATTTAATACATATTGATAAAAACACCGGTGCACGAGCCGGTGTTTTGCACACGCCGCACGGCGATATAGAAACCCCTATTTTCATGCCTGTCGGAACAAATTCTACAGTCAAATTAGTTACAAATAATAATCTCTACGATACAGGAGCACAAATAATTCTGGCAAACTCTTATCATTTGTATCTAAGAGCAGGACATAAGCTTATTGAGAAATTCGGCGGGATTCACGGTTGGATGAATTGGCAAAAGCCTGTTCTTACGGATTCGGGCGGATTTCAAGTATTTTCACTTGCACACTTGAGAAAAATATCCGAGGAAGGTGTAGAATTTAGAGACCCCAAAGACGGGAAAAAACACTTTATAAGCCCGGAAATTTCAATGGAAATTCAGCAGGCAATCGGAGCAGACATAATTATGGCTTTTGACTGGTGTGCCCCGTTTCCTTGTGATTACAATACCGCAAAAGAGGCAATGGAGAGGACACACAGATGGCTCGAGAGATGTTTAAAGGCTAAAACCTCAACATCTCAGGCACTGTTTCCGATTTGTCAGGGTGCGTTTTATGATGATTTAAGGCGGGAAAGTGCCGCTTTTGTTTCTTCTATAGATGCAGCAGGTTATGCAATCGGCGGCTTGAGCGTCGGTGAAGATAAAGAAACCATGAATCATTTTGTTGAACTTACTGCCCCGTTGCTTCCGCAAAATAAACCCAGATACCTTATGGGAGTCGGAACCCCTGAGGATTTATTGGACGGAATTAAACGGGGAGTCGATATGTTTGACTGCGTCCTGCCTACAAGAAATGCAAGGCACGGCTCTTTCTTTACCTGGGAAGGAAAAAAACAGATTAAGAATGCACAATTCGCGGAGGACGCAAGACCATTGGACGAAAAATGCGATTGTTATACCTGCAAGAATCATTCAAGAGCTTATTTAAGACATCTCTATAAATGCGGAGAAGGAACAGGACAAGCATTGATGTCCATTCATAATATAAAATTCCTGATTGATTTCGCAAAAAAAGCACGACAAGCTATATTAAACGATGAGTTTGAAAATTTTTATAATGAAAATTATTCTAAAGTGATATCTTCTTAGGCACAGCGTTAGCAGTTTCAAATGATTCAATCACTTTGACAGCTTGTTCGGGCGAAATATCAACAAACTGATAATGGTTTTCAAGATTTGCTATAACTTCATCACGTGTAGGAGCTTTATCTTTTAATATCTTGTCAAATTTTCCGCCCCAGAGAGTAGTACTTACTCCACACGAATACAAACTCTCCATTGGTGTGTTTTTCTCTTTACCGCATATCATTGAAAATTTGACTCCCAAATCATCTAATGCATCCGCAATAGCATTATATAAATCGAAACTCCTTACACTTTCATTGTTTCTGGGGTTTAATTCAAGTCCGCCGCATATCATTCCGTGAATTTCTTCACAACCGTTTCTCAATTCTTCAATTTTCTCCGCCAAAGCCCGTTTAATGGAATTTATCGGTTGTATTTCAGGATATGCTTCAAAAATAAAATTTCTCTTACCCGAATTTAAAACACCTACAGTAGAATTACTTATATTTTCGACCCTCACTCCTCTTCCGACACATCCGAGATAACCCTTAGAAATACTACTGTTTGCAGAATTAAGAACTTTTGCACCTTTAGTCATGGGGTAGGGAATTTTTGATAAATTTATTGTAAATGCACACATATTTAACACTCCTTTTAATAACTAAAAGTCCGTAAATATTTTTTTTGCTAGATGGATTTGTAATTAGTTGAAATTTTCAGCATAAAATACTATCCGCCCGCAAGTTGAGCAAGATGTATAAGTTTATTTACCGTATCTTCATATTCTACTTTTTCATCCGTTGCTTGAAGCAGAAAATCGTTAATATCACCCATTAACGCAATTGCTTTATCGCAAGAGGCATCCGAGCCTTTAACATAAGCACCGATATTAATCAAATCCTCATTTTTTCGATGTACCGCAAGCAAATTCCTGATAACCCCCGCAGCACTGCGATGTTCTTTTGTCGTTACATCCCCCATAACCCTGCTTAAGGATTGCAAAACATCGACTGCGGGATAATGATTTTTGTGAGCCAAATCTCTTGACAAGACAATATGCCCGTCCAGTATACTTCTTGCAGTATCAGAAATCGGTTCATTAAAGTCATCACCCTCAACCAGTACCGTATAAAGCCCCGTAATCGTTCCATATTCATTTGTTCCCGCTCTTTCCATAAGTTTCGGCATAAGAGCAAACACGGAAGGCGTATACCCTCTTGTAGCTGGCGGTTCACCTATTGCCAAACCGACTTCTCTTTGTGCCATTGCAATACGCGTAACCGAATCCAACATAAAAAGCACATCCAGACCTTTATCCCGAAAATATTCCGCAATGGATGTGGCAACAAATGCAGCTTTAATCTTTACAAGAGAGGGCTGCTCGGATGTCGCGGCTATTACTATAGACCTTTTCATCCCCTCGGGACCTAAAATTTCTTCTATAAACTCCTTAACCTCACGCCCGCGTTCCCCGATTAATGCAATGACATTTAAATCCGCGGTCGTATTCTTCGCCATCATACCTAACGTTGTACTTTTACCGACACCTGAACCGGCAAAAATACCCATTCTCTGCCCTTTTCCGACCGTAATAAAACCGTCAACGGACTTTATACCGAGAGATAACGGCTCGGAAATACGTTTTCTCTTTAACGGATTTATTGCCTCTGCCCTGGTTGAACGGTATTCCGAAAAACTGATTTCGCCAAGAGTATCTATCGGTCTTCCAAGCCCGTCCAAGACTCTTCCTATGAGTTGATTACCGACACCTATTTTCATCGCACTTCCCGTATTCACAACAAGTGCTCCGGGATGAATACCGTCAGGAGACGCAAGAGGCATCAGGAGAATTTTATCACTCTTAAAGCCTACTACTTCCGCCATTGTCGGAATATCATCATAGTTGTTGTAAATATAGCACAAATCGCCTATTGAAGATTTGGGACCGTCAGATTCAATCGTGAGACCTATTATCTCCGTAATCTTTCCGATATCCCTCAGTGTTTGGGTATTTTTAATTATCTCCAAATATTTATTCTTGTTCCAGCTCATCATCAGTACTCGTAAGCATATTTTGTGTAATTTCCGCAATCTGTGATGAAATACGCGAATCCAATCTTGTATTGAGAGTTTCGACAATTACTCCGTCTGCGGAAAGCGAATTATCCTCCAGTATCTTCAATGACTGAAGCTTCGGAATTTCTGCCCTAAAATCGGAAGCCAGATTGTTGATATTTTCTACAAGCTTAGGATTTACAATAATAGTTATACTCTCTTTATCGTTCAACTGCTTTATGGCATCAAGCGTAATTTTATGTAAAACATCCTCATTAAATTTTTGATGACAGACTTTATCCGCAATTACACTGACTAATTCAACAATGTCTCTTGATGCGGAATCTATAATATTTTTTTTCAAATCAAACGAACTGCTTGCAAGAGTTTCCAGTGATCTCAAGCCCTCTTTGGCATCATTTTGAAATTTATATAACCCGTCCTGTTCACCTTTTTTGAACCCTTCTTCGTACGCCTGATTTTTTATTACGTCATACTCTTTTTGTGCCTTTTTCTTAGCATCTTCAATAATTCTTTCCGCCTCGGTATTTGCCGTCTGCACAATTACCTGCGACTTATTTTCCGCACCCGCTATTATTTGTTTTGCCTGAGCATCCGTTTCTTCAATAATTTTTTGAACTTTAGCCTGTTGTTTCGTAATACGTGTCTGCTCTATCGGCAGAACAAAATTATCGCCGATTTGAATTTCCTGACCTTTTATCCTGTTACTACTCAACTAACTCATCCTCAATGCTTGCACGCGTAATAGTAATTTCACCGGATGCTTCAAGATTTCTGATAGAATTAACAATGCTTGTTTGAGCTTCCTGTACCTCTTTGGCTCTGACGGGTCCCAGATATTCCATATCGTCAACAAGCATTTGCTTAGCCCTTTCCGACATATTTTTAAAGATTTTCTCTTTAATTTCATCCTTAGTACCCTTAAGAGCCATTGCAAGTTGTTTTGTATCAATCTCTCTAAGCAATCTCTGAATGGCTCTGTCATCAAGTATAATGATATCTTCAAATACAAACATCAAGTCACGAACTTCCTGAGCCATTTTTTGATTTTCAATATCAAGCCATTCCATGATATTTTTTTCGGTTCCCCTGTCGCAGCAGTTAAGGATGTTTGCAAGAGATTCTACCCCACCCGCATTTGAGAAATCCTGAACAAGCAGTGCAGAGAATTTTCTTTCAACAATATCTTCAATCGTAGACAGAATTTCAGGATTAGTCGGTGTCATGTCCGCAATTCGCATTGATACGATTGCCTGAACATCCGGCGGTAAAAATGCCAACACCTGTGCCGATAGCTCGGGTCTTAAGTAAGCAAGAATTAATGCCAACAATTGCGGATTTTCAGACGCAAAGGTATTTGCAAGCTGCGAAGGATCCGCCTCGTTTAAGAAATAAAACGGGTTTGTATTAACCATTGAGTTAACTTTTTCTAAAAGCTTTGCAGCCTCCTGCTCACCGTATGTTTGTGCCAAAAGCTGTTTTGCATAGCTGACACCACCTTGGGCAATATAATTCTTTGCCTGAAATACCGTTTTAAACTCAATCAAGACGTCATTGAGGTCCTCATCGGAAATCTTACCGAGATTGGCAATATCAAGAGTAATCTGTTCCAACAAATCTTCATCCTTAATATTCTTCAATATCTCTGAGGCAGTATTGGGTCCTAGAGCAATAAGAAGTGCCGCAACCTTTTGACTGGGACGCGTTATTGTCTTTCTTGCTTCTTCTTTTGCTTTTTTTATTTCTTCTATACCCACGTGCTTCTACCCTGCTAATCTCTTATAAACGATGTCAATAATTTTGCAGCATCTTCAGGCGATGCCATAACAGCTTCATTAAGTTCATTAATATTCTGATCTTTTTGAGATTTTATTTCTTTTTTATTTATCTCAATCTTTGGCAACTCTTCTTCCTGTTCCATTTCCTCCATCGGACGTTCTACCAATTCTTCCTGAATCTTTCTCTCCTGACGTCTTGCAGACGGCATTTTAGAAATAAAGTTTTTAAGGATATACAGAGCAAAACATCCGAGAACAAGAACTATTACAAGCGGCAGCACTGAAGAGGTGATAAAGTAGAACATTTGTTCCTGTTGATATTGTTTTGTAAAATCTTCCTGAATTTTTTTATCAATAGTAGCACCTTCAAACTGCAAGCCTGAAATCGAAATTACGTCACCTCTTGAGTAGTCAACACCTGAGGCTGACAAAACAAGATTTTTGAGTTCTTCTTTTTCCGCCTCGGTTAATATCTTATTTACGGCAACCGCGATGGACAGTCGTTTTACCGTTCCGGGTGCGTATACCACCTGCTTAACTTCTTTTGATACACTATAATTAACAGCAGTTTTTTGTTTTGAATAATTCAAGTTCCTTTGATTAACATTATTCGGATTAGGAACATTATTAGGATTCTCATACGTTTCAACTTCCGTTTGCGAACTCGTTACAACACCTTCTCCCTTATCATTAATGGGAATATAGCTTTCTATTGTCGACTTTGCGGAATTAAAATCAATATCGGCATTAACCTGTACCGAGACATTACCTTTTCCGACAATTTTTTCCAAAACATCCGAAACTTTTTTGGCAGTATCTTTTTCAAGGTTTGTCTTAAAACTTTCCATGTCGGTAGAGTTTTTGGAGGTTTCATCCGAAAGGGTATTTCCGTTTTGGTCGGTTATAAAAACCTGCTCTGGTGATAAACGCGGTACCGCATACGCGACGAGGTTTTTTATAGCTTTCACCTGAGAGCTTTTAATTTTGTATCCTGGCTCCAACACCAACACAACCGATGCGGTAGGTTTTTCGTCATTATCTTCAAAAATTGAACGTTCAGGTTCCGCAAGTTGTACACGTGCATATCTGACACCTTGAATTTTCTCAATGGAACGCGTCAGTTCACCTTGAAAAATCCTTTGTCTGGTGAGTTTGTTCTTAAAATCGGTAGAGCCGAGCTGCATGTCATCAAGGAGTTCAAAGCCCGTATCCGCATTTTTTATTAAATCATTTTCCGCAACAAATACCCTCATATCATCTCTTACGTTAGAAGGAACAAGAATCGTCTTGTGATCCTCGGAAACTTTATATCTGTATCCGTTCTTCTTCATCCCCTCAACAATACTTGTTGCATTTACTTCATTTAAGTCCGTATATAAAACAACCCAGTCGGGTTCCATTGCTTTTGACAGAAAGAATGTTGCGGCAACAATCGTAACTACGATAAGGGCAAGCATTCCAAGCTTTTGGTTCCCGTCCAAACCGCTCCATAATTTCTTCACATCATTAGCTAACAGTGCAAAATAATTATTTTCCATGTACTCCCCGCACACAATTATTCAATATAATAATAACCTAAGCGAAAAATCTTTTCAAATTATTAATAAGTGTAAAGTTTACTACATGTTTATTTTCAAGACTCTGGGAATTTTGCCGATTTCTCTTATCTGACGTTCAAAATCCGCGATATTAACACTGATAGCTTCAAAAGTATTGTAATGCATCGGAATAATCTCACTTGCCCCAAGCCATTCAGCTGCTTTCACTGCGTGCTCTATATCCATCGTATATTTACCGCCTATCGGAAGCATAGCGATATCAGGTTGATACACCTCACCGATTACTTTCATTTCACTGTTTAACGCTGTATCGCCTGCATGATACAAGGTCTTACCGTCAACATCAAAAACGAATCCGCAAGGGCAGCCGCCATATATACCGTCAGGAGTCGAGCTTGAATGGAAAGCCGGAACAGCAACAGCCCGCCCCCAGCTGTATTCTCTCCAGGAGCCTAAACCTATGTCATTTGTTAAAACACCTTTTTTCGCACAATAATTTGCAAGCTCATAGATTGCCGTTATTGGAGCATTAGCAGCTTTTGAAATCTCAACTGCACTGCCCAAATGGTCACCATGGGCATGAGTCACAAAAATATCGCTGATGCCTTCCGCTTTATATGCCGGACAGGCTACAAGAAACGGATCTATCAAAAACTTTTTTCCGCTTACTTCAACTTCAAATGCACTATGCCCCAAATACTTTATATCCATTATTTTATCCTTTCCACTAATTTTCTGTATCTTTTATACTCTTTTCCCCACTTTTGCATAGCCTCAACCACAGGTCTTAATGTGTATCCGATATCCGTCAGATAATATTCGACTTTGGGAGGAAGAATGTCATACTCTTCTCTGACGATTAAGCCGTCCTCTTCCATTTCTTTAAGGCAAGCTGTCAATACTTTGGCAGTACAACCGAGATGTTTTTTCAGCTCTACAAATCGCATTTCTTTCTTTAAGAGTTCCTTTATTATTAAGATTTTCCATTTTGCCCCAACAAGCTGTAAAACGACGCTTACCGGATTTACCGCCAAATCCTTATATTCCATAAACTCCCTCTGAGCCCTTTTATATTATAATATCACAAAAACTATCTGTCCTCTTTATTTTTCTCGGCATTAGTCCACAGCTCAAGCAGCTTCTCTTTTATCCCCATTCTTCCGAACCACTTATTTACAAAGCGCTCTTCATATCCTAAACCACCATTAATTTTTGAACAGTCGGAAAGGGCAAAGACAGCTTCCGATATAGTAATTCTCACAACAAAGTGCGGTTGAACATATTTTGAGGGATCCATCCAAATTTTAATATTATTGTATTTTGCAACACTCACGCTTCTCACGTTGTGAGCATCGGATTGTTCCTGTATAATAAAACTCTTTAAACTGTCTTCCAAATCTTTAAATGATGCCATCTTGCTTTCCTTAATTATTTAGACTGTGAACAGGGGCAGGGATTCTGCCGCCTCTCTGTACAAATTTTGCCGAAGAAAGCGTATTCACTTTCATAATCGGAGCCTCGCCAAGCAATCCGCCGAATACGACTTTATCTCCTACTGTTTTATTCGGTGCGGGGATAATTCTTACCGCGGTAGTTTTTTTATTAATCATACCTATAGCCATTTCATCAGCTATCATGCCGGCAATCGTCGATGCCGGAGTTTCTCCAGGAATCGCAATCATATCAAGCCCAACAGAGCAGACACATGTCATAGCTTCCAATTTATCAAATGTAAGACAGCCCGTACCTGCTGCCTCAATCATCCCCGCATCCTCAGACACCGGAATGAATGCCCCCGACAGACCTCCTACATAAGAACTTGCCATTATTCCGCCCTTCTTAACCGCATCATTAAGCATTGCAAGAGCAGCCGTAGTACCGTGTGCACCCGCATGTTCAAGCCCCATTGCCTGAAAAATTTGTGCAACACTGTCACCGACGGCGGGAGTCGGTGCAAGCGAAAGGTCAACAACTCCAAACGGAACATTTAATTTATCCGCAAGCTTCCGCCCCACAAGCTCACCTGCGGCAGTAATTTTATAGGCGGTTTGCTTAATCTTATTTGCCAAGACACCCAAATCGGCATCTCTATGTAAATCTTCAACCGATGCACGTACCACACCCGGTCCCGAAACACCTATGTTTAAAGCACATTCAGGTTCACCATAACCGCAGTATGCACCTGCCATAAAAGGGTTGTCACTTACGGAATTACAAAATACCACAAGCTTTGCGGCTCCAAGACCATCCTTATCCGCAGTAAGTTCGGCAGATTGCTTAATAATATCAGCCATTTTGAGCACGGCATCCATATTAATACCCGCTTTTGAACTTGCCACATTTACGGATGAACACAACCTTTCGGTTGAAGCAAGTGCTTCGGGGATTGATTCTATCAGTCCCAAATCTCCCTGAGTAAACCCCTTTTCCACAAGGGCAGAAAAACCCCCGATAAAATCTATACCCAAATTCGCCGCACACTCATCAAGAGTGCGTGCAATTTTAATATAATCCTTGTGTTCACAAGATTCACCTACCAATGAAATGGGAGTTACCGCAATTCGTTTATTAACTATAGGTACGGAATAGTCGTTTTCAATATCATTTGCATACCTTACAAGATTGCCTGCATATTTATCAAGTTTAAATTTGATTTTGTCACAGACTCTTCCCACATCTTCACTAAGACAGTCCCTTAAGCTTATTGTAAGCGTCACGGTTCTTATGTCAAAATTGTGAAGCTTTATCATATTTATTGTTTCAAGAATTAAATCTTCATCAAAAATAGTCATAATTGCTCTAAGTATACCATACAAATCCTTTTTTGTGTATAATCGAAATATCGGAGGTAATGAAGATGCTAGTTGTAATGAATAGCCATGCAAGCGAAAAAGACATTCAACGTGTTGCTTTATTTATTGAATCCAAAGGATTTGAAGCACGTGTTTCGCATGGTGAAGCAAGAACCGTCGTTCACGCAATAGGCGTAAAAGAAGTTGACCAAAGAGACTTTGAGCTATTGCACGGTGTTGATGAAGTAATCAGACTTACAACTAACTATAAACTTGCTGCCCGAGCCTGTCAGGGCAAAGACACCATAGTAGAAGTAAACGGAGTCAAGTTTGGCGACAAATACACCGGTCTCATCGCGGGTCCCTGCACGATTGAGTCGTACGACCAAATGGATGAAACGGCCCAAGAGCTTTCCGAATCCAACGTAAAAATCATAAGAGGCGGTGCTTTTAAACCCAGAACCAGTCCGTATGCTTTTCAAGGGCTTGGAGAAGAAGGCTTAAAAATTATAAGAAGTGTTGCCGATAATCACGGAATGGCAGTAACCTCCGAAATTATGGAAGTCGCCCAATTAGAGATGTTTGAAAAATATGTCGACATTCTTCAGGTCGGGGCGAGAAATATGCAGAATTTTAACCTGTTAAAAGAACTGGGACACGCTCATAAACCCGTTATATTAAAACGCGGTTTATCCTCTACATACGAAGAATGGCTTATGTCAGCCGAATACATAATGGCAGGCGGTAATAATCAGGTAATTCTTTGCGAAAGAGGAATAAGAACTTTTGAAAAATACACAAGAAACACCCTTGATTTAACTGCAATTCCTGTAATCAAGAGGCTGAGTCACTTACCTATTATAGTCGACCCCTCACACGCTACGGGCTTGAGGGATAAGGTAGAACCAATGTCAAGAGCCGCAGTGGCAGCGGGCTGCGACGGACTCATTATTGAAGTTCACCACGACCCTGACAGAGCGGTCTGCGACGGAGCACAATCACTTTACCCTTGGCAGTATGATTTGTTGTACAAACAGATTAAACAAATTGCACCGATTGTCGGCAAAGAAATTATTTAATCTGTTTTCGAAAGATAATCTACAATTTTTTCGGCAATCAGAAGTGCAGAATTTTGATTTTGCCCCGTAATCAAATTCCCGTCAACTTCTACATGTTCTGCCCAAGGCTTTTCTGCTATAAAATTTCCGCCGAGTTCACGGATTCTTGTCTCCAAAAGAAACGGAACCAATTCTTTTAATTTAACGATTCCCTCTTCTTCGTTTGTAAAACAAGTCACAAATTTTTTATCAAAAATAGAAGTTCCATCATCTTTTTTTGCGTTTATAAGCCCCGCAGGACCATGACATACGGCACTAACCAGTTTATTTTGATTAAAAAAGTATTCAACAACCCTTCTGACTTCGTCATTTTCCGCTAAATCAAACATAGGACCGTGACCACCCGGAAAATAAACCCCGTCAAATTCTTCAATATTCACCTCTGACAATTTTTTTGTATCCCTTAGAACTTTAATACATCTGTCCCACTCTTCCGGGTTTGAGCAGGACATTGACTTTTCGTCAACAGGTGACAAGCCGCCTTTGGGGCTTGCAACGGTTGTTTCTATATCGGATTTTTCAAATACAAGATACGGTACCGCAAATTCTTCCAAATAAACTCCCGTATCCTGTATACAATTACATAACGGCTCACCGCAATTACAGCCGGAATAATTAGTTGTTATTATAAGCAGTTTCTTCATATCTAACCTCAAATATATTTTGTTACTACATTCATAATATCAAATTTATTTCTAAGCCCGCTAAATCGCTCCATCTCTTTTCCGTCCTTAAAAACGAGAAATGTCGGAAAGGAATTTATACCGTATCTTATTGCAATCTCGGCATTATCATCGGTATTGACCTGACCTATCCATATTTTGTCAAGCTCTTTAAAAACAGCTTCCTGTTTGTTACAATATCCGCACCACGGAGCATAAAACTCAACGAGCTTCAAACCCGATTGAATTTCTTTATCAAAATTGTTCTTATCCAATTGTTTTTGCATAATAAAAATTCCTCCTAAGCTATCTTAGAAGGAATTTTTATATTTTGCATTACCGACTTAGATACCCTTTTTGATTAAATTTTCAACATATTTAACAGCTTCTGACGGAATATCGGCACTCTTAACTTTTGAACCGATTTCTTTCAAAATACTATCTAAAGTGACAGTCTTATGCGGGAGTGCAACAATTCTTCCCGCAGCCTCCCTGACACTTTGCAGAGCTTCTTTTAATACATTGCTTGCACCGTCAATATCTCTGCGGCTTATGTCAATAAGTTTACCGTTCTTTCTTGCATTTGCCAGTAACTCAATTTCCTTTGCATTCGCCGCCTTTTTCGTACGGATTGAATCTGCGGATTCTCTTAATTCATCATAAAGCTGAAAACTGTGATATGTTTTCTCAGCAGTATCCCGAAGGTGATTGAAGCCCTTTCTCATACCCTCTGCCGTACGATTTTGTGTTGAATCCCCTGTAAAGATTCCAAAGGGAATATTCTGGGCATAATGATTGTACATAGTTTTTGCATAGTCTATGTCTTGAGGAACACTTCTTACATTTGATTTAAGTCTTTTATACTCGTTATTTTTCATATCTAAAAATAAGTCGTATTTCTTGTTCTGTACCTTAAGAGACTCTTCTCGGTTCATTGACGGAACTTCCGTAATAGTTCTTCTCATTCTGCCGTCAGAAGTTTTGTAGTAAGATTCAGTCCCAAGTATATCTTTTGAGTTTTCGCCGCCGTCACCAAAACGGGAATAGATTTCCTCGTTATCGGGAAGGCTTGAAGCATAGACATCAACTCTTTGTTTTGATGCCATTTTTGAGGTATTATTATTTTCCCAACTGTACGGACTGTATTCCATTAACCAGTTTCCGCCGTTTTGAGCGGATTTATCCGTAAATAAACCCCTAAAATTAGTATTATTAATTGATTGTATTCTCATTATTTTATCCTCTTATTTTTTTATTACTTTAATTCCCTGCTTTGCGTAGAAATTCTTTAACTCATCAAATAAAGGAATGAGTTTTGCTTTAATATTTTCTACCATCATAGTTTTATTTTTAATTTGTCTGTTTAATTCTTCCATTCTTGCCGGGAAGCTTTGAATATATTCTTCGGCTTTTTTAATCTGCACTTTATATTCATCTATAGCCGTTTGGTATTTCTTTATTTCTTTTTTTACTTTACCTGTTTGTGCTCCGACAAAAGTTCTTTCTTCTTCATCTTCATTAAGCGGACTGTTTATAAGATTCAAAAGGGCTTTATAAGTATTATCTCTATGGTAGTTATAATCTAATCGTGCATCCGCATCCTTTTTCTTTTCAATCAGCTCTGCCAATTTAGCCTTGACAACAGGAAGATGTTCCTCCTCAGCTTTTATAGTATTCTTCAAGCCGGCAATTTCATCCTCTGTGGCTTCTTTTTGATATCTTAAAGCCCCGCCTTTGTCATATAATCTTACACATTCTGCTGCTTGCCACTGTTGATATTCAGCCTCTGCCTTATCGGCAAAACCGCCCATTTCACGTCTGTAGTAATACATCCTTACATCTTCAAAATCATTTTTGAAGTTTTTACGAAGCGTACCAAAATAATTTTTACTTACCTCTTCGTTAACATCGGGATAGCTGGGCTCATTATCATAAACCACATAGTCAACCGATTCTTTTATCGCATCGCTTACTTTTTCCAAAGGATCGGCAAAATAAACTTTTCCGCTTGTACTATTACGAAAAGAACCCAAGGTATCCTCTACGCTTGAGTTCTTTTGCCAGTAACTGTTGTTCATTAAATCAGATTTTCCGATTCTTGTGTTGTAGTCCATAATTCTGCCTTTAAATGATGCAGAACCATTAATTTGTGATACTTGCATTTTAAATTTACCTCCTTTACACTATAACCTCGTATATCAAATATGATATAAGCAAATATTTCATTTATATTAGTACAAACAAAAAAAACATGTATATACAAAATTAAGAAATGTAAAGATGAATTTTTTATTGCTAAAGAGACACTATTGTATATATTGAAAAAGCTCAACAAAAGACCTATAAGCTTGATTAGCACCTCGCCTTCCTAAGCTTAGTAACGGTAAAAATCAGCACCACAAAAGCCACAGAGATTGTGTGATTGTTCAGAGCCTTTGAAGCGTTTTGATACATATTTACCAGATTTTAGAGTATGGAATATATCATTTACGATAATTTTAGTAAGTTCCTCTCCAATCCGTTTATCTCTATCCCTCTTTTTTTACGGTACTTTTGATATGTAATTCTCTAAGCTGCTGCAAAGAAGCTTCACCCGGAGCATCACTCATCAAATCTTTTGCACTCGCATTTTTCGGGAAAGCGATAACATCCCTGATTGAATCAGTTCTGCACAGAAGAGCTACAAGTCTGTCTAAACCTATTGCCAATCCAGCATGCGGTGGTGTACCGTACTGCAAAGCGTTAACCATAAATCCGAACTTCTCAGCAGCCTCTTCTTCTGTTAAGCCTAATGCTTTAAATATCTTCTTTTGTACCTCGGAAGAGTGTATTCTGACAGATCCGCCGCCCAACTCGGTCCCGTTATAGACAATATCATAAGCAATTGATTTGACATTACCCAAATCGCCGCTGTCTAACTTATCCAAATCTTCCAAATTAGGTGATGTGAACGGGTGGTGCATTGCCATAAATCTGCCTTCTTCTTCCGACCACTCAAACATTGGGAAGTCAACAACCCACAATAAGTTATGTTTTGTTTCGTCTATGAGATTTAAAGACTTACCGAAATGCAGTCTTAATCTTCCCATAATGTCATACACAAGTTTAGGTTTATCAGCCACAAAGAAGATAATGTCGCCTGCTACAGCTCCTGCTCTTTCCTGTATTTGTTTAGCTTGCTCTTCAGTAACAAATTTCAATACAGGAGATTTTGCACTACCGTCTTCAAGATAAATAATATTTGCCAAAGCTTTTGCACCGAATGATACAGCAAGTTTTGTAATATCATCAATATCTTTTCTTGAATATTTAGCTCCGCCCGGTATTCTGATACCCCTTACAATACCGCCGTTTAAGAGCGTATTTTTTACAATATCAAAATTCGATTCTAAAATAATATCGCCAATATCAAAAAGTTCAAGCCCAAACCTTGTATCCGGTTTATCCGAACCAAATCTGTCCATAGCTTCCTGCCATGGTATCTGAATAAACGGAGGCTTAATTTCAACACCCGCAGCCTTGAATGCATCAACGAGCAATCCTTCAACCACATTAATTACATCCTGTTGCTCTACAAAAGATAACTCCATATCAATTTGAGTAAATTCAGGCTGCCTGTCGGCTCTTAAATCCTCATCACGGAAGCACTTTGCAATCTGATAATACTTTTCTATACCGCCAACCATAAGCAGTTGTTTAAATATCTGCGGAGATTGCGGAAGTGCAAAGAATTTTCCGGGCTGCACACGGGATGGTACCAAATAATCACGTGCACCCTCAGGTGTTGTCTTAATTAATATAGGTGTTTCAACTTCCAGAAAATCCTGATTATTTAAATAATTTCTAACCGCCTGAACAATATTATGACGGGTTTTAAGATTATTTAACATTTTTTCGTTTCTTATATCAAGATATCTGTATTTGAGTCTAATATCCTCGGAAACCGTTTCATCGCCCAAAACAAAGGGAAGAACTTTAGATTCCGCAAGAATTTCAACAGATTCGGGATACATTTCAACCTGACCTGTCGGATACTTTTCGTTATAAGTTTCCTCAGGTCTTTTGGTTACTTTACCCTTAACCATGATTACATATTCACTTCTTATTTTTTCAAAAGCTTTATGCACCTCAGGGTTAATCTGCGGATTGGCTACCAATTGGAAAAACCCGCTCCTGTCTCTTAATTCTATAAATAAAATGCCGCCTAAATCTCTTACTGTAGAAACCCAGCCCGACAAAGTTACTTCCTGATTCAAATTGCTAAGATTTAATTCACCGCAATTATTGGACTTCATTTTGGTTCTCAATTTATTCATCTCCCTATAAAATTCTTTATTGCCCTAAAATCGTAACAAAAAAGGGTACAAATGTAAAGATTAAATAAAAATACTTGTTCGTTTTCTCTTCTTTTTGCGGCAAGAAAAGAAGTGAAAACGGGAGTAAAAGAGAAGAAAAACTGCCGTTGTTTCGACATTTTGGCTGATGCTCAAATGTATTTAATTTTTGGACATTCACCCAATCGCTTACACACGCTATTGCTCGCCAAAGCTCACACGCGTGCGACTTGGATAGTGAATTAGAAAGTCTTGCTAACTTGGCGTTATGCTTGTTTTCCGGCAAGATCTTGAACAGATTGAAAAACTACACTTAAGTTTGTTTTTCTAATCTTTCAAGATGACACGGTATGGTTTATATATAAAAGTATTTTCTTTAAAAGTAGGTCGTGGCATTGCCCGACAAAAATCTATTCACTAGTCACTGGCTTGTAGATTGACACCTCACCCTAACCCTCTCCTGTTAGGAGAGGGAACTCTTACACTTGCTTAACAAAAACTTTTTAAAAAATACTTGTTCATTTTCTCTTCTTTTAATAAATAAAAATTTTTATGGAAACAAGAAAGCCGGTTTTGTTGGGTTTCACTCTATCCGGCCTATGGTTTATTTCGAATGTATAGAAATATATTTAGATACTACTTTATATGTGTGCGGGAACCTTTTTATAAATTCATCCTTTTTACCATCATCAGTTCCCATAATATAGGAAAATAACTGTGCAAACATCTCTGAACGTGAATAATCTCCTTTTTCTATATCTTCACGTGTCGGAACTATGTCCAGTCCTCTATTGTAAAAATCTGCAACAAAATAGAACTCATCTATATTAAGCGATTCAACATCCAGTTTTTGTAAATCCTTATATACCGCCTCTTTAAAGTCTGACTTATCACTATATCCGTTATTATCATAATATTTTTTTAGAAACTCACCCTCTTGAGGAGTCACTTGAATTTCTTCATCGCTATATGCATTGGGATATTTTGACAGAATTTCTTCATACTGTTTTTTATAGTCACTGCTTGTTCCATAGTAATGGTCAAATTGGTGCCCCAACTCATGCATTGTTGCATGTTTAATTTCATCATCTGCACTGAACGAGAATTTTGTAAACAAGTTTAACAATTTGTTGGACCAGACTGCGGATTCCTGAATATAAATTTCACGTTTTGCAGAATAATCCGTTATACCCCTGGCATTTGAATAACTGTCTTCTTTCTCTTTCAAATGACTGCTAAAAGCATTGTGTTCATCAAGATTTGAAAAATCAGAAGCAACATGAAAACTCAAACCTTTGAAAAAATCCGGACGTATTTTCTCCGTTGCTTGTTTGACAGCACTTTTGACTGCTTTTTTAGTCCCCTCGTCCACAGTATTTATACTACCGTCATAGTATTTAAATTTTATGTAATACGAATTTACCATTATGCCCTTAATCCTCTATTTATATAAAAATTTTTGAGGATAAAGAATTGCTTTTTTATTAAGAATCGTTAAGCCAAATACCTTTTAATTATATTTATACATCGACCTCAACCGAGTTTTTAAAAGTTTTTTGTACTATACTGGAGCTATGTTCTATTTTGATAATTTTCTGGGAAAAAAGGTTTTAAGAAGTGATTTATTGAAAGAGATAAATGCTTTTTTTACAACAAGAGAAGGGTTTGATTTCAAGTTACTAAGTTCAAAACGCGTTATTTCGCCCGTACAAACTCACAGTGACAATGTTGAATTTGTTGACGCAAGGACCGACTATCCGTCAGTAGACGGACTTATAATTACAAAACCTCAGGATGCGATATATTTAAAATTTGCAGACTGCACTCCACTGATTTTTTATGACAAAAAACAAAATATAGCAGCGGTTTCGCATGCCGGATGGCGGGGAACCGCACAAAAAATAGGAGTAAAAACTGTCTCAAAGATGAATTCGGACCCTAAAGACATCATTGCACTGATAGGACCCGCAATTTCTCTGTGCTGCTACGAAGTTTCGGAAGATGTGCGAGACAAACTCTTAAATACCGTTAAACAAACAGACGGACTCTTTAAGGGGCGTAATGTAGACCTGAAAAAAATCAACGCACGTCAATTAGAAGAAATCGGAGTGGAAAAGATTGATATTTGTCCGTACTGTACAAGCTGTAATAATGATTTATTTTATTCATACCGCAAAGAAAACGGCACACCCCAAAGACACTATGCTTTTGCGGCATTCTCTTGATTTTTTAGAGCCTCAGCCTTACGTTTTTTATCCAACTTGTTTGTTATATAGATATTAAGATTAGGTATCCCGAGACCGAGAACTAAACCTGAGAATAAGTATCCTGCACACTGTGCTTTATTAAGTACTCCGAGTCGTTTTTTCGTAACCTTCTTGACTTCAGGTGAAAGTTTATCTAACTCTTTAAGCATTTCCTTGAAAGTTTTAGCGACAGTTTTACCGCCTTCTTCTTTGGTTGCGGATATGTTGTTATTTGCCAATGTTTCAATAAGAATTTCGTCTCTTGTTTTTAGAGCAGCACTAAAAGTTCTCACAAACGGATTTTTGTCCTTTTTGCCTACCTTATAGTTCAATGTTGATTTATCCAAACTGTCAGCAGTCAGTTTATTCACAATATCACCAAGAACCAACCAGCTGAGAAAACCGAGAGTATCCTTAGTCAAGACTTCGCGAAGCTCGTCTTTATCACGTGCGGCGAATATTCTTGAAATAATAGTAACACCATAAACACCCTTAAGTTGGTCGATTGTCGGCCATCCGCCCTTAAAAGCCATTTTATCCATAAATTTCAGCGGTGATGCTTTTAATGTAGCAAGAATCATACTAAAAAATCCCACACTGCTTGCAGTCTTAATGGCTTTAAACTTCGCACTGTTATCTTTAGTTCTGCCTTCTACCCCGACGAATCCGTCGCTGCCCGTTTTTAATTTGGTAAGATAAATATTAATAGGTTGTACAGAAAGCCCTACCGCAGCTGCCATAGCAAAACCGAGACCGGCACGCCCCTTCATAAATTTTGAAAGGCTTTTAATAAACGAATTTGCTTTGACAGGTTTACCTGATTTTACCTGTTCTTCAAACGCAGCTTTGACTTTATCTTTATTAAAAGAATCGGAGACCATAAACATATCGTTTAGGAATGTCTTAAGCTCTGTTTGACTTATTTGTTTTTTATCCAAAGATTCAAGAATATATTTTGATTGAGCCCCGGTATCTTCGGTTATTTTATTAATAAGTACATTTCTGGTCATCCTGCTTTTTGCCCACTCTTTGTAGGTCATTTTATTATTCATGGCATCGTCAAGAATCTTTGATGCTTCATCAATTGTTTTTTGTGATAATTTAACGAACCCTTCTGCGTCCGCCCTATTAGAAGTCGGATTATAGCCCTTTATATTTCCTAAAGTAGTTTTTATATATTCAAATTGTGTCTTATTTTGTTTCAACTGGTCGGCTTTATTTTCTGCCAAAATATTCAATGTTTCGGGAGCAGTAAACATTTCTCTCACGCCTGCTCCGTATTTTTTTAGAGGAAACGCAAGCAGGGCACCTGCAATCATACCGTAAAAACCGATTAAACTGTCATTAATCGTTCCCATAATTTCACGTCGCAGGGTTTCCATACCTGCGGCAGGACCTCTTTTAATCATATCGCTTGCTGTTCTCGGAGTAACCATAAAGCAAAAGTCAACACCGTTGGCACCGACAGCCTGATTGGTCGCAAGATAACGCAGGGTGGAATCTACTGCACCCTTAAATTGAGGTTGGTTATTCTGTTTTTGAGGATCAAACTGTACTTTCATATTTGCCTGCTATTTTTTATCAGCCCTGAAACCCGTTGTTAAATTTGCATAGTTAACATTCAAAGGTGTTACAGACTGTTGTTTTTCTTCGGTTTGTGTTGTCTCTTGAGCAAGCTTTAGAGCCTGTTCATGTTTTTTCTTTGTATTTTTACGTGTAAATATCGGAATTACAATCCCTAACAATGCCAATGATACACCAAGATTAGTTACCTGGCAAGCGGAACGCAAATTTTTGGCACGTTTCAATTCTTTTTCAGTCTTGCCGATTACTTCTTCCGAGGATTTTATATTTATATCCTTAACCCAATGCCAGAATTTTTGCAAAGCGTTTGCATTTTTATCCAGTTTTTTTGTCTCATTTAAAAGAACAACTCCGGTTTTCTTTTGAATAATTGAAGCGGCACCTTTTGCGGCATAATCCCCGAGGAAGTATAAGCTTGAGAATGTTGCAATATCCCGTACGGTTGCTTCCGCAAGTTCATTTTTATCATCAGCCGCAGCCATACGGGAAGCAAAAGTTGCTGTTGATATTATTCTTGCCTGATCCATTGTCGGGAACATTCCTTTAAATTCAAGCATATTCATTGACGGGCGTTTCATCATCGAAAGAAGTGATACACCAAGCATTGAAGCTATTGATATAAATTTTTGTTTTAATAAACCTTCTTTTGATTTAGTATCCTGCTCATAGATATGTTTATTCTTACCGAAATCATCATAAATAGGAGCACCCTTTACACCGGATAATTTCCCTGTTATCCATCTGTTAATATACTGCATGGATATTGCAAGCGGAAGTATAACCGCCAATCCCGCTAAACTCTTTGTTTTAACAAGACTTTTGCTCTTCTTGGCAAATTCATCAATTCCGACTTTACCTTCGGTTTTTTGAAATTCTTTGAAAAACTTGACCGAATCTTCCAACAGAGATTCTACAGAAGATGCCTTTACTTCACTGCCGCCGCCGACTTTAATATTTTCAGCCACGTGAACTTTTTCAACAATTTCATTCGCAATCTTTTTCACTTCCTTACGCATTGTCTTGTCTTTTTCTTGCAAACGGGAAATTTCCGCAAGTTTTTGGGCATAAGAGTCCAAATCACCTTTCAATGCGTCTTTGAACACTACTTTATTTTTTCCTTCAAATCCCTCTACATTGCCCAGAATATTTTTCAAAGATTCCTGCACCTTGTCATTTGACGATGCATTCTTATAACATTCCGCAGCTCTTTCCACCAGCGAACTGTCCGCCCAACAGCGTGACATGTTAACACCTTTAGGCATAAATGCGGGATTAATACATTTTGCAATACCCAACGTTACCAAGCTCGGGATTAGGCAGTTTACCACAAGTCCCGAAGATTCACGTCTAAAAGCCTCAAACCCCGCAAACCAGTTTGTTGTAGATTCAACAATCGTCCTCGGTAATATTGCAGATAGCATATCAATAACGGTGACGTTAATCATAGGAGCTCTTTCGCAAGCCTGAATTCCCGCAAGAGCAATGGAACCAAGACTCTTAAAGCTTGGATTATTCCG
Organism: Candidatus Gastranaerophilales bacterium; assembly: GCA_944323705.1. Taxonomy (GTDB): domain Bacteria; phylum Cyanobacteriota; class Vampirovibrionia; order Gastranaerophilales; family Gastranaerophilaceae; genus CAG-196. Next base: position 631 of record CALUTM010000024.1, on the reverse strand, counting down.
AGCACCGTTCTTATTTAAACGGGGATTGCTATTATTTCTGCCAGTATCGTTTACACTAATCTTGTTTATCATACACATATCTTCTTTATGATATAAGTCAATTATATCAGCTTAGATATATATTTAAAAGTCGGTCAAAATAAAAATTGCCATGTTTTTGCAAATTGTAAAGAAAATGTAAAGACAATTTTTTGAATATTTTTTTCTTATTAAGAAAGTTTTTATATAAATATTCTTTTTTAGGTCACATATATTTCGGACAATATATTTTTTTGAATACAAACAGAAAAAATACTTCGGGATTTTTTTGTAAATTTTTGTAAAGATTTAAGACATTGAAAAATTTTTATCACTAATGTCCTCCCAAAAAGCTTTCAAAATAATTTATATACCCACTAAAAATGAATAAAATCAGACTATTTACTACTCCGTATGTTAAAAAATCGTATAACAAAATAATTCAACTCAGACGGTAATGTATCAAATCGGAAGAATAAGTGCAAGAAATTTTTAAACTAAAAAAGAGGTCTGCCTGACCTCTTTTATGGTGTCGATAGGGGGATTTGAACCCCCAAGGATCTCTCCACATGAACCTGAATCATGCGCGTCTACCAATTTCGCCATATCGACA
>CALUTM010000023.1 GCA_944323705.1 Candidatus Gastranaerophilales bacterium | reverse complement strand
TCCCGATATACGGTATTGTAATAAACGAAAAAGACGCCGCACTAAAACCTTTATCAGACGTTTTTTCCGCAAGCGGAAAAATCATTACCGCGGAGCCCGGGAAGCTTGAAGAAGGTATACGCAAGGCAATAAAACATCATGCCGATAAAAATAAAAAGTTTAGGTCAGGCATGCCCGCGAATCTCCGAAAAGAAATTTTCAAAACAGGGAAAAAGATTACAAAAGCGGGCTATGCGGCAGCTTCTGCGGGAATTCTTGCGATTATTTATACAATACACAAATTCAGCAGCAAATCTCCAAATAAGGATTCCGCCTAAACCAGGTCAGTTGTCGTTTTGCATAATTTCTGCTGTGCTGTTTAAGCTTATCTAAAGCTCCTTCAATGGTGTCATGCCCGTCAAGATAAGATATAATTTCTTTGTACCCAATCGTATCAACTATATTTTTAATCCGCCCGTGTTTTCGGAGAAGCAGTTTCGTCTCTTCAACCAAACCCTGTTCAAACATAACGTCCACACGCTTGTTAATCCTGTCATAAAGCCATTCGCGGGATTGTATCGGCGGAATTTTCCACTCAACATCATATTCAGGTTCTTTCAAAATCTGCATTTCGGAAATCGGCTTGTTTAAAAGTGTTATAACCTCTAACGCTCTTACAATACGCCTTTTATCGGCATTTTTTATCCTTTCGTAAGTAATCTCGTCAAGTTTTTTTAATTCTTCAAGCAGTTCTTCCTTTTCCCGCGAATTCAATCGGTCACGCAACTGAAAATCCGCCTCTACACGGGGCAAGTTATAATTTTCTAACAGTACTCTGAAATATAATCCGGTCCCGCCTGCAACAATAGGAGTTTTTCCTCTTGATAGAATCTCCTCTATTGCCTTTTTTGCATCATCATAAAAATTTCCCGCAGAATAATCAAACTCAGGTTCCACTATATCAATCAAATAATGCGGAATTCCTTCCCTTTCTTCAAGCGTAGGCTTGGCAGCCGCAATGTCAAAGCCCTTGTATACAAGCCTTGAATCCGCAGAAACAATTTCGCCGTCAATTTGTTTCGCAAGCTCGACCGCCATTTTGGTCTTACCGCAAGCGGTCGGACCGACTATCGCAATAACCTTCGGTTTCATATTTACATTCTACCTTAAAATTCAAAACCATGTTATAATATCACCATGCTAAAAAGAATTTTTGCAACAATACTTCTTTCATTGTCAATCTCGGTTTATGCCGCAGAAATTCCGATTGACGCAAAGTTGGATTATAATCAAGGGATAGATTTTTATAAGCTCGGCATGTACGAAAGAGCTATTGAATCTTTTCGCTCCGCAATAAGAACGTATCCCGACTATATCGATGCATACTATAATCTGGCTACAATATTAGAATATCTTAAACAGTACGCGGAAGCATTATCCGTATATAAACAAGTGTATTTAAGAAATCCAAACGATTACGAAGTCGTGTACAAACTTGCTTTGATGAGTTCAAAACTTGAAGATTACACCAAGGCAAGCGAATACCTGAGTTTAATTCCTCCAACCAACAGCTACTACAAAAAAGCTCAGGAACTTGCGGAATCAATAAAAGTTTCTACAACACTTCCGCCGCAAAAGACAAATGCACCGTCTAAAATAGCTACACAGTCGGGAATTTATGAAAATATCCTGAGCCCGACGGGAATTACAACCGACAGTCAGGGGAATATATATGTGGCAACATTTTCCGACAATACAATATTAAAGATTACACCTGACGGTAAAAGACAAGTATTTCTTAAAAGTACACAAATCAGCGGACCGATAAGTCTTGCAAGCGACAGTATAGGGAATATTTACGTATCCAATTATAATAATAACAATGTTCTCAAAATAACCCCGCAAGGTGTGGTATCCGTTCTGGTGGATAAGATTGCCAAGCCCTACGGGCTTCATGTTGACGGAAATATGCTTTTAATAACCTGCCAGGGCTCTAATTCGATTTTAAGACAAAAATTATAGTTAAAAAGGGTAAATTCGTGAAGAAATCCGAACTTAAGCTTGATATATTAAAAAACAGTTTGAATACTTTAAAAGAGTGTTATAAGGACTATTCTTCCGAAAAAGATGCCCGAATAAAAGATTATATAAAAGATTCCTGCATCAAACGTTTTGAATACACTTATGAAACAGCCAAAAAAACGATGAATAAGTATTTAAAGAAAGAATACGACAAAACAGAAAAGGAATTATCAATCAACAATATATTTAGGGAGATGTACGGATTAGAATTAATCAAAAGTTTTGAGAATTGGGTTGACTACAGAGAAAAAAGAAATTTTACCTCCCATGAATACAGCGAAAAATATACTTATACTATATTGGAAATAATTCCGCGTTTTATAGAAGATTCCGAATATTTAATCTCTCGATTACAGGGAGTACTTTCGGATGATTAAGGGTATAAACGATAAAGAAGAAAAGATTATTAAACACATTCTTTCGGACTATCCATATCGGTTTTATTACTACGGCTCAAGAGTAAAAGGCGATTTCACAAAAGCTTCCGACTTAGACATTCTCATCAGGCATAATGAAGAAATCCCCGAGCGGATAATAGATGAATTACAGCTTCGATTTAATGAAAGTCTGATACCGTACGTGGTTAATTTTTCGGATTTTTCACGTATGGACAAAGAGTTCTTCAAACTTATCGAACCGGATCTGGTACCGGTCAACCCTACTCCGTAATTTCTTTTTTCAGATTTGATTTAACCCCGCTGAGAGGACCGTTATTTGGTGCCGTCAGGTTCTGGTAATATTTTTTTACATAAACAAACGGAAACCTCGGAAGCCAGGTAAATTTCATAATAACATCCGCCGCATCCGCACCTTTAGAAAACATTAATTCATCAATTGTCTGCTCGTATGCGGGAGAAATTGAGGAAAATATCTTCAGAAGATAATTTGTGGCGGTAACTCCGTAATATCCTGTTGCCGTAACAGGATTAGAAATAACTTCCGTAATGGTAAAATCAGAACTGCCTTCCATTGTATGAATATCCGCCGGCAGAGTTAACTCACCGGGTTTCACTCCCTGAATTTCGTATTGTTTGCCGTTATAAACAATAACCATTGTATTGGGTTTAGGCATATAAATATCGTCAAAAATCGTATCTAAAATAAATTGACCGTTAAAATCCGTAATACCGTATTTGTAGTTTTTACATACCAGAAACATTCCGCCGTATAAAAGATCAACAGAAGAATATTCAACAGGAATTACATCAAAACCCATTTCATCGAATATTCCGTACTTATCGCCTCTGCCGAGCTTAACAAATTTTCCCAGTATTCTCTCCGCGCTGGTATACCGCGGCTCTGTTATAATTTTACCTTCATCGTTCATAATTCCGAAACGTGAGCCCTTTTGTATAATCCAGGCAGATTTTCCGAGACGTATCATTTTCTTATATTCGGCTTCGGCAATAATGCTTCCGTCTTCATGCTTAAGCCCGAACTTCCCGTCCTCGTTAAATACAAGCGGCGACGCAAAGACAGATATTTGAAACAATAGTAAAACTAATAAAAAAGCTAACTTCTTCATAATAAAAGAATAACATAAAATGAGCTGAAGTAACAACCGCAAGAAATAAATTAAACCATTTCCCTGAGTTTTTTCAATTGGTCCCGAATTTCCGCTGCACGTTCAAAGTCTAATATCTTAGCGGCTTTATGCATATCTTTTTCCAATTTGTTAATAAGTTTCGGCAAATCTTTCTTTTCAATACCCAAATCAACCATTTCTTCCGCAACAATATCCTCAAGGTCTCTATAGCTTGCAACTAGGGATAGAAGATTATTTTCAATGGGCTTTTTAATCGTCTGCGGAATAATTCCGTGTTTTTTATTATACTCAAGCTGAATTTCTCTTCTTCTGTTGGTTTCATCGATGGCATGCTGCATGGAATCCGTAACTTTATCGGCATACATAATTACCTCACCGCAGGCATTACGTGCGGCACGCCCTATCGTTTGAATTAAGCTTGTATCCGAGCGGAGGAACCCTTCCTTGTCCGCATCCATAATCGCAACAAGAGAAACTTCGGGAATATCAAGCCCTTCTCTCAAAAGGTTAACGCCAATCAGAACATCAAATTCTCCGAGCCTTAAGTCTCTAAGGATTTCCACACGTTCTATAGATTTAATCCCGCTATGCAGATATCTTACTCTTATTCCTTCCTGCAAGAAATAATCGCACAAATCTTCCGCCATACGTTTAGTAAGCGTGGTTATCAACACCCGTTCTTCTTTTTTTGCTCTTTTCTCAATTTCCACCTTCAAGTCCGCAATTTGAGTTTCAATCGGTCTGACGCTGATTTTTGGGTCCACAAGTCCCGTCGGGCGGATAATTTGTTCTACAAGCTGCTCGGAAGTTTCTCTCTCAAACTCTCCGGGAGTTGCGGATATGTATATCTTTTGTCCGACTTTGGCAAAAAATTCCTTGCTCTTTAACGGTCTGTTATCTTTAGCACAAGGAAGTCTGAAACCGAACTCAACGAGCGTATTTTTTCTTGAAGCATCACCGTGGTACATACCTTTCAGTTGCGGCAGGGTTACGTGTGATTCGTCAATAACAGTTAAGAAATCACCCCTAAAATAGTCTAAAAGAGTTGCGGGAGCTGAGCCTACCGGACGACGTTCAATTATTCGGGAGTAATTTTCTATTCCCGAACAATATCCCATTTCCTTAATCATCTCAATATCGTATTTAACTCTTTGCTGCAATCTTTGCGATTCCAGGATTTTATTTTGGCTCTCAAGCTCGGCAACACGATTCTTAAGTTCCGTCCTTATCATTTGGATGGTTTCGTCCTCGTTCTCATCATAGGCGATATAATGGACGGCAGGATAAATAACTACACTTTCCGGGGCTTCGAGAATTTCTCCCGTCAGACTGTCTATTTTGACTATTTTTTCTATCTCGTCGTCAAAAAAGTAGACTCTTGTTATAATTTTTTCGTAAGCGGGCATGATTTCGACAATATCACCGCGGGCTCTGAATGTGGAGCGTTCAAGCACCAAATCATTCCTTGTATATTGAGAGCAGACAAGATGTTTAATCAATTCTCCGCGATCCAATTTGGCACCGACTTCAAGTTTTATTGCACCCTTAAAATAATTTTCAGGCAAACCCAAACCGTATATACAGCTTACAGATGCAACAATTATTACATCGTTTCTTTCATAAAGACTTCGTGTCGTATTATGTCTTAATCTGTCTATTTCCTCATTTATACTTGCGGATTTTTCGATATAAGTATCCGTTCTCGGAATATAGGCTTCCGGCTGATAATAATCATAATAAGATATAAAATACTCAACCGCATTATTTGGAAAAAGTTCTTTAAACTCGTTATACAATTGTGCCGCAAGAGTTTTGTTGTGAGCAATAATCAACGTAGGTTTTTGAATTTGTTCTATAACGTTTGCAATGGTAAAAGTTTTACCCGAACCCGTTATACCAAGCAGAGTCTGAGCATCATCACCGTTTTTAAGTCCCTCAACAAGTTCTTTTATCGCCTTTGGCTGATCACCTGCGGGTTTATATTTCGACACCAGTTCAAATTTTTTTTCCATAATCTAATTATATACTTCAAACAATTGTTTTGTAAAATAGAATAAATAATTCCTAAGGATTACTACCAAAGAAGATTAAGAAGGTTTAAAAAAAATGCTACAATATATATGTAAGTCGAAGGCAGCTAGTGAATTGTCGGATTTCGACGAAAATTATGATTAGGCATTGTGTGTGTGTTCGGCTTACTTCTTTAATAACAAAATCTTTTCTTCATAATAATTAGCCTTGCTCCTTTTGTCTCTCTTCCGAAAGGGGCTTTTTGCTTGCAAATTTTGCCGCAGTTCACAAAACCGTGTTCCTGGGGTATAATTGTTATATACACAAAATATGAGGAAGTTATATGATGAAAAAAATCGGATTTACATTATCGGAAGTACTTATTACTCTTGGTATAATCGGCGTTGTAGCTGCTCTTACGGCTCCGGCATTAGTCAATAATACATCAAATGCACAGGTCGGACCTAAACTCGCAAAAGCAGTATCAACAATAGAGAATGCAAACAGAAAAATATTAATGGATGCCGCCGTGACTGATTTAAAACAGGTAGGAACAAGTACGGACGATTATATGGAAAAATTATCGGAACAAATAAGCGGTTCTTCTTATGAAACAACTGCCATGAATAACAGTAATTTTTCACCAACTCCTTCAAACTACAATTCTAATGATTTTGGATTAGGGCTTAACAGTTTTCGCCAGTTTAATTTTCCTAATAATATGAATCTCATGCTCTTTAGATTTTCAGATCGAACTTTAAATGTTTATGGTTCAAGAGGAGCATATAAAGGCGGTTTTGCTAATATGGCTATTGATATCAACGGTTTTCAAAATGCACCAAATGTAATGGGAAAAGATATTTTTAATTTCATGATTGATAGGAACGGCTCTGTTATCCCTGTTGGAAGTACCGCTTATGCCTGGGTTCAAAATGATGACAACTTGAAATATGACGTCTCATCGGGTGATACGGCTTGCAACGAGAACACCGTAACAACGGGAAAAGGTTGTGCGGGCTCTATATTCGACAATAACCTCAAGGTAATATACAGATAGTCTATGTGCGAAATAAAAATACAATGTCCCGCAAAAATTAATCTGACTTTAGAAATAGTAAACAGGCGGGAGGATGGGTTTCATAACATAAAAAGTATAATGCAGATGATAAGCCTTTATGATTATCTGACAATAAAGGCTTGTCCTTCTGTTTCCACCGAAATAAAACTCACGGGGAATTGTACAGAAATACCTTACGATGAAAATAACCTTGTCTATAAAGCAGCGGTTTTATTTCTGCAAAAAATCAACAAAACCGCAGAAATTGATATTTTTATTGAAAAAAACATTCCCATCTCCGCAGGACTTGCGGGAGGAAGCACCGATGCCGCAGGAACGCTTATCGGGCTAAATGAATTATTCAACAAACCGCTCTCGAATGAATCCCTGCATGAACTTTGTGCCCAATTAGGTTCCGACTTGAACGTATGCCTTGAAGGCGGATGTATTCTTGCGACTTCAAAAGGAGAAAAAATTCAGAAACTTAAAACAATAAAATCGCCTGTCAGCCTGATTAAGCCTCCCAATTTGGGTATTTCCGCCAAAGAAGCTTATACAAAATATGCACTTAAAGAAGAAAAGCCTAAGTATAACATGACGGAAAAAATGATTGATGCAATTGAGAGCGGAGATGACATAAAGAAATTTTTATATAACGATTTGGAATATGCAGTATTTGAAGATTACAAAGAACTCCGGGAGATAAAATCCAAATATCCTTCCGCAATAATGTCAGGTTCGGGCTCAACATATTTTATTCTTGAAAACATACCGACATTACCAGGCTATCAAACAATAAACGGGCTTGAGTTTATAGAAACAGGCTGCCGTCCTGTATAATTTATTATTAATCATAGACTCTCATTGTAAGATTATAGATAAATGCTGAAAAGATTGATTTCAAATAGCAAAATTTACCGTACGGTAAATTTTGCTATAAATTCGGTTTTTATGCACGTATTTTTTACCGAACGGTAAAAATTGTTGATTTTCGGATATTGTAAAATTTGTCATCGCATTACGTAACATATACATGAATGACGGAAAACAGCCTAAAAGGTAGACTTTTAGCCCAACAAAACTTTTAAAAAAATATTTGTTTTTTCTTCTTTTTTCAGGCAAAAAAAGAAGAGAAAAACGGAGGCAAAAGAGAAGAAAAACTGCCGTTGTTTCCGACATTTTCGCTTACGCTCAAATGTATTAATCTTTGGGCATATGCCCAATTACTTACACACGCTATTGTTCGCCAAGGCTCACACGCGTGCGAATTTATAAATTTGTAGGTTTTGGTAATCTTTGATTACCGAAACATTATTTTTATGTCATTGCGAGACTGATTAAGTCGAAGCAATCCAGCCTATTAATAACTATTATATTTTAATCTAAAATACTGAAATACAAATCCTGCCAATCGGGATTATTCAATTCGATTAATTCAAGTTTTGTTTTTCGGTTCCCACCTTTAAGTTGTTTCTCACGGGTTATTGCAGAATTAACATTTGCATAAACTTCATAATAACCTAACTTATCAACACCGTATTTTTGAGTAAAGCCATCAACTACTTTATTTTTATGCTCCCATATTCGTTTTACAAGGTTATTAGTTACACCCACATATAAAGTACCATTCTTTTTATTAAATAGAATATATACATAATATTGCCTGTTATTCATAAATAAATAATATCAAAATATTAAAGTTTATAAAAGGCTGGATTGCTTCGGACTAATCGTCCTCGCAATGACAGAATCGAGATTCATCGGGCTTGATATTGATAATTTTGCATCCAACTGTTTTTTATTTTCCCCGCCCTCTGAATGACGGAAAACAGCCTAAAAGGTAGACTTTTAGCCCAACAAAACTTTTAAAAAAATATGTGTTTTTCTATTCTTTTTTCAGACAAAAAAAGAAGAGAAAAACGGAGGCAAAAGAGAAGAAAACAGCAGTTTATTGAGCCCAATAAATCTTTTTACAGGTTTTGAATAAAATTATCTACGACTTTTATATATCTGTATATAAAGGTTTAAAAAATGTAACAATTTTTTCATAAATTGGCAAATAATACTTTTAGAGGTTATATTATGCTATAAGACTATTTTATAATAATCTTAAAACATGAGGTCTTAAAGTGGTAGATAACAGGTCAGCAGGATTTTACGGAATCGGCGGTTCATTTAACTTCAAAAGTGGTGATCCCTCAGGTACTGCAGCTAAAATGAGTCAAGATAAATACGGCTCCGAAGCAATGTACCTCCCGCCCGCAGAAGGTGAAGAAGATGGAGAAAACTTCTATAACCAACCGTTTGTCGACAGAAGTGCACTCCTCAGAGCCACGTTGAATTCGCTTGCCATGACAAATGTTGCATCCGTGCTTAATTCAAAAAAACATAAAAAATCCGTAAAAGATGTTCTTGATGAAGAAGAGGAAGAGGAAGAAATCGAACGTCTTGAAGCTGAAGCCGATGAAGAGTTCAGAGAAGCACAAGAATAAATTGCCCGATTATACTATTCAAACACAACGGTTTGTAGTATAATATTATAACTTGACGAGGGGAATTTATTATGTCACATGATGCTAAGAAAACGAGCAAGTATTCGTTAAGAGATCCTAAATTCTACAATTGTTGGAGAAGAATCTTTCTTTTTATTGTAACCAGAATTTTTTATATGATTCGTTTCAAATTTGTATACAGAATGGAAGTCCATGGAAAAGAAAATATCCCGAAAGGAAACGATTTTATAATTGCTGCCAACCACCTTTCAACCCTTGACCCGCCGTTAATCTGTGCGGCTATCAACAAAGGCATTGCATATATGGCAAAAAAAGAACTTTTTGAAAATCCGTTCATGCGTTGGTGGCTGAATTGGCTCGGAGCTTTTGCCGTAGACAGAGAAAAGCTCGGGGTGTCAACCATAAAAACCGTAAAAACAATTAAAGAAACGGGATGGGTACTCGGTATCTTCCCTCAGGGAACACGTCAGGAACCGGGAGAAATAGGACATATAACAAAAGGGTTTGCATCCCTTGCAAAAACTACAAAATGCGGAATTCTGCCCGTCGGAATTACGGGGACCCAAGAAGTCAAACGACTTCCCTTTTCAGGAAAAATTGTCGTTAATATAGGGAAGTTAATCCCTTGTTCGGATAATCCCGAAGAAATGGCAGATGCCTGGATTGACTCTATACAAAAATTAACGGGATTTAAATATGTAGGTGACACTGTTAAAGTTAACTAAAGTTGGATGGGATTAATGATAACTGAAAAAAATTACAATAGAAGAACAGAAAAAGATTATAACATATTTAGAACTGTTTTTTATATGTTATTCCTGGGGCTTGTTGTATGGCCTGTTACAAAACTTATGTATAATGTGAAAATTGTAGGGCGGGAAAACTTGCCTAAAAATTCCCACGTAATCTATACGGCAAACCATGTTTCATACATCGACCCGCCACTTATATCGCTTGCTGCTTGGAAAAATATTGCATATATGGCAAAACAAGAATTATTTGTTGATAAAGATAAATTACTGAGATTTCTTGTACATATTCTCGGAGCTTTTGCAGTGAATAGAGAAAAACCTGAAATCGCAACCTTTAAAACCGTTAAATCAATATTTAATACAAGTTGGTCATTGGGAATTTTCCCGCAGGGAAAAATAGTTAAAGACCCGATTCTGTCACAAGTCCACAAAGGATTTATTATGTTTGCCAAAAAGTTTGAAGCAGACATAATTCCGGTCGGTATATGCGGCTTTGACGGATACGCAAAAAAGTTGTTTGAAAAACATATTACGGTAAAAATAGGAAAACCAATTTCTTACAAACTCGATGAAAATGATATCGTCCGCGAATGGGCAAGACAGATGTGTGAGATGACGGGATACGAAAATAAAGTCGAAGAGTCGTTAAAAGAGTCGGTAACAGTTTAATATTTCTTAACAATAAAAGCAATTTTTGTTATTGAGTTGTTTTAGTAAAATTGCAGTGTAAAAGAAGGTACTTAGTATATGAACATTCCCAAAATAATCGGGTTAAAATTAACCTCCCCCCTTCAGGAAAGAAGGCAGCAAAATACCATTCCTCCAAGATATGGTCTGACAATGACAAAACCGTTGATAAGAGACACGGTTACATTTAAGGCTACTGCAAAAATGATGGGAAGCAGGGCTGATGAAATATCAATGCAGGTCGCAAAAGGTATACACGAAGAAGCAAAAAAAGCATTAAAATATATGGAGGATAAACTGACGCCGTTCCTGTATGACTTGGAGGCGACAACTTATGCACCGGAAAATCCTATTGAAGCTATACTAAAACGTGCAAAAGAGCCTGATTCCATAAGGGAAAAAGCTGTTACCCGCGGTTGGAACAGGTTGGCAGAAATAAAAAAAGAGATGACAGATCTTGCCGGCATGAAGATTATCATGCGTGACGGTTCCAGAGAACAAGTGAATAAAGTTATAGAAAGACTCATCCAGTTTGTTAATGAAACGGGGATAAAGATTGTTGAAATTGAAAATAAAAGACCGCTTCCCATTTATAATAATTACGGTGAAGTTGTTAAGAGCTATGACTATGCCTCTCCCATGTATCTCGTAAAGTTACAAAAAATTGCTTCAAAACTGGCAGGCAGAGACATAAGATACGTTGACGAGAATACTCCGACTAATTATATGGCTATTCATATTTTGACTGAACTTCCGAACGGTATTACGGGTGAACTCCAAATAATGGGGCATGATATTGCAGCACTAAAAGAATTAGAGGACATGTGCTACAAAATTAAGAACGGGAAAAATCTTAAAAGGAAATATGCCCCGATTGAAAAAGTGCTTGCACCGCTCAAACCGCCAAGCCCTGCGATGGAAGGGATTGAAGATGCTGAATATCTTGCAAAACTTAAGGAGCACGAATTTTTGTGTGAAGAACATTTAAAATACACAAAAGATGCTTATATGCTCCAAAGAGAAAAAGAACCTAGAAAATTTACAAAACGTGCGAAGAAAGAAAGTTTCCTTAAAATTCCGTCATTTTTACCTCAAGAGCTTGACTTCAATAACCTTCAGGAATTGAAAAATAAATGTGATGCAGATGAAGTCGAACGGTTAAAATCTGCTGTGGGGAAAAGTGCTGCCAAAAAGAACAAAAAACAGAAAACCAAATAATCACTTAGAACTTTGTTTTTTGTGCTTTTTATTATTCTTCTTTGTAAACTGCTGCGGTGCCGCACTGTAAGAAGTTTGTATTCTTTTTACGCTGTATACGTCGGGCATAGCCTGAAGAGCAGTCATTACACGCCGCAACGTATCGATGTTATCAAGTTCAATACCCAATTCTATAATCCCGACTTTACCTTTTGATTTCACATTTGCGGAATTGATATTGGTATTGTTATCCGAAACAACTCCGATAACATCTTTTAAAAGCCCCATTTTCTCTGCCGTTTCAATACGAATTGTCGTACTGTATGTCTTGTTTACATTATTGCCCGACCAATGTATATCAATCAGCCTTTCAACAGGCATGTTTTCAAGCGTTTTACAATCTAATCTGTGTACAGTAACACCTTTCGAGCGTGTTACTACACCCACAATCGGCTCTCCCGGTATTGGCGAGCAGCATCGTGCAAAAGAATACAAAAGCCCTTCAAGCCCGACAATATCTTTTTCCGATGCCTTTTTAGGCTTATGCTGGATTTGAGATTCTTGCTTTTGAGGTTTGCGAAGACGGTTAACAATTTTATGGATTGTGGTTTCGCCATAACCCAGTGCGGCAAACAAATCATCCGCACTAACATAATTCATTTGCTTGGCAACTTTATCAAATTCACCGTTTTTGACATATTCGTCAAATACTGTCTTAGTAAGTTCATGCTCAAGATTTGCTTTGCCGATTTCAATGTGGTCTTCGCGTTTATTTTTCTTGTACCATTGTCTTATCTTAGACGCAGCTTGCTTTGTGACAACAAAATTCAGCCAATCAAGCCTTGGTGCGGAGACTTTGGAAGTCATAATCTCAACAATATCACCATTCTTAAGCTTGGTATCAAGCTGTGCTATTCTCCCGTTTATCAAAGCCCCAACAGTCTTGTGCCCCACATCAGAGTGAATACGGTATGCAAAATCAACCGGAGTAGCACCGATTGGCAAGTCGATTACGTCGCCGCCCGGAGTAAAGGCAAAGACCTGGTCCGAAAACAAATCAAGTTTGACAGAATTAACATAATCTTCCGCATTCTTTGTGTCTTTATTATATTCTACAAGTTTACGCATCCAGGAAAACTTAATATCACTTGCAGAATCCGCTTTCTTCGAACCCTTTTCTTTATACCGCCAATGTGCCGCGATACCATATTCGGCGATTTCATGCATCTCCCAAGTTCTGATTTGAACTTCCAGTGGTTTTTGTCTCGGACCGATTACGGAGGTGTGAAGCGACTGATACATGTTGCCCTTTGGCATTGCAATATAATCCTTAAAGCGACCGGGAATGGGTTTAAACTGCGAGTGAATAAGCCCCAAAACCTCATAACACTCTTTTTCGGTATCTACAATTACACGGACTGCCGTAATATCATACAAATCATGAAATGCAACGTTTAACCGTTTCATTTTATTATAGATACTGTAGTAATGCTTCGCTCTGCCGGTTATTTGAGCGTTTATTCCGCTTGCTTTAACATCCTTGGAAATTTTATCAATCAAAAGCTTGACCGTCATATCACGTTCCGCCTTTTTCTGCGAAACAAGCTGAGCTATCTCATAATATTTGTCAGGATGCAAATACTTTAAGGATAAATCCTCCAATTCCGCCTTAATTTTACCGACCCCCAAACGATTTGCCAGAGGAGCAAATATATCAAGTGTTTCCTGTGCAATTCGCTGCTGCTTTGCAGGAGCCATGTAGTTCAATGTACGCATATTATGCAGTCTGTCTGCAAGTTTTAAGAAAATAATCCGCACATCGCTTGCCATCGCTATGAACATCCTGCGGAAGTTCTCTGCCTGTCTCTCCTCAGTAGACTTAAATTGCAGCTTTCCGAGCTTTGTCACACCCTGCACAAGATTAAGCACATCCTCACCAAACTGCTCTTTTATTTCCTCCGGCTTGGTGTCGGTATCCTCAAGAATATCATGCAAAAAGCCCGCCATAAGAGTATGCTTATCGGCTCTAAGCCCGATTAAAATTTTTACAACCTCCATCGGGTGAATAATATAAGGTTCTTCAGACACCCTATATTGCCCTGCATGGAGCTTTTTGGCAAACTCAAATGCTTTTTCCAATTCTTCTATGTCGCTCTCGGGATATTCTTGCTCTGTCAAAAGAGCTCTTATTTCATCAAATGTTATTACGAACTGTTCCATTATATAGTTATAATAGTGTTTTTTTAACAATTTTTCAAGGGGGGGGGGAGGGGTAAATACGCTTGTTGTTATATCCCAGACTTAGCATCATTCAGAGGCATTGGGCATAGAAATAAAGGATTTATTTGACTTTGAATATCAGGAAAGCAGGGATGTCCTTACGGAAAGGTTAACCGAACTAATCGCAAAAAGCTCAGATGAAGAGATTAGAAATTTATACAGGCTTGCAAAAATAATTTCCAAATAGTTTTTCTTAAAATTGGGGAGTTTTATACCAGACCCGTGATATTATCTCTTGTTATTACTGCGTCATAATTTTTGTATCCGAGGATTGTCTCAATGTTGTTAGAGTGAGCACCTACGATTTGGCGGCATTCCTGAGAGTTATAGTTTACCATTCCTCTGGCAAATTCTACATTGTTTTCATCCATAATGGACACAACTTCTCCCTGCTTAAAATCGTTTATGACATTAATTATTCCGATAGGCAAAAGGCTTGAACATTTTTCGAGAATGGCTTTTTTTGCTCCTTCATTCACGACGAGTCCGCCTATAATATTTGTGGCATAACCTATCCAGCGTTTTTTATCGGGAAGATTTTCTTTGGTCGGCAGAAACATTGTTCCGATATCTTCACCTTCAAAGATTTTACTTATAACATACGGAATTTTTCCGTTTGCAATAAGAACTTTGCCGCCGAAACGTGTAACCAGTTTTGCGGCTTCGAGCTTAGTTCTCATCCCGCCCCTTCCGCCTTCCGAAGCATCCGTTCCCATCGACATTATTTCATCAGTAACGGAGGATACCTCTTTAACAAGTTGTGCGTCGGGATTTTCTTTGGGATTTGCGGTATAAAGCCCTTCTATGTCAGATAAAATTATCAGTAAATCCGCATCAAGTTCGCTTGCAACAAGGGCGGACAGTTTATCGTTATCCGAAAAACAGACTTTTATACCTGACATTATTGCATTCATTTTGATTGTCGATACGGTATCGTTTTGGTTAATTATCGGCACTACACCGAATTCCAAAATTTTGTTCAATGTTGTGCGAAGGCTCAAGTATCTGTATCTCAGCGAAAAATCATCTTCAGTCAACAGTATTTGGGCAATAGGTATGTCGTAAATTCCGAACCCGTTTTCATAGAAGGACATCAGCCTGCTTTGTCCTACCGCAGCACAAGCCTGCTTGACTCCGTCCTCCGACGTTGAATCAAGGTTGAGTTTTTTCTTTCCTAACCCGACTGCTCCCGAGGTTACGAGAATAACTTCTTTACCGTTCTTTACCAATTTAGACATATCTTCAATAAAGGAGTAAATTCGTGAAATTGCGACTTCGCCATCCTCGTTTCGCAAAACATTTGTTCCAAGTTTTATTACGATTCTTTTTACATCAATAAATTCATTTCTCTGCATTTTTATATACCCATTGCTTTCAAAACGTCATTTATATCCGATGTTGTTTTCTTTACGTCGGAATTAGAATACTTAATTGCATTATCGGGATCTTTTAGTCCGTTCCCGGTAAGTATACAAACAATATCGGAGCCATCCTTGACCAAACCTTGGGAGTGAGCTTGTATTAAGCCTGCGACGGAAGCGGCACTTGCGGGTTCGCATAATATCCCCTCCGTTGCGGCAAGCATTTTGTATGCTTCGACTATTTTTTCGTCGGAGACACAGCCGATTTTACCGTTACTTTCATCGCGGGCAGCTTCTGCCTGTTTCCAACTTGCGGGGTTCCCGATACGGATTGCGGTTGCAAGAGTTTCCGGCTTAAGAATTCTTTCGCCGCGTACGATTGCTGCCGAGCCTTCTGCTTCATACCCCATCATTTTCGGTAAATTTTTGATTGTACCTTCCGAAAAATATTCTTTATACCCTTTCCAATATGCGGTAATATTTCCCGCGTTGCCAACCGGAATAAAGTGGTATTCCGGAGCTTTACCCAAAGAATCACATATTTCAAATGCCCCTGTTTTTTGTCCTTCTATCCTGTAGGGGTTAACGGAGTTTACGAGTGTAATCGGATGAGTTGCGGAAATTTGTCTTACGCATTCAAGAGCTTCATCAAAATTTCCTTGAATTGCAATGATTTCCGCTCCGTACATCATTGCCTGAGAGAGTTTACCCAGGGCAATATATCCGTCAGGTATGAGTACAAATGTTTTAAGTCCCGCTTTTGCCCCGTATGCCGCTGCAGAAGCGGAAGTGTTTCCTGTAGAGGCACAAATGATAGCCTTTGCACCTTCTTCTTTTGCTTTTGTTACAGCCATGGTCATTCCACGGTCTTTAAAGCTGCCTGTTGGATTAGAACCTTCAAATTTTAAATAAACCCGGGCATCTAACCCTATTTTTTTTGCCAGATTATCGGCTTTAATAAGGGGGGTATTACCTTCATTAAGCGTAATAATTTCTGTTGAATCCGCTACGGGTAAATATTTTCTGTACTTATTAATTAATCCCTGATAATACATCTTAACCCCCTTCGGCTACTCTTATTATACTGTTAACCGTACAATCTTTTAACTCTGCGACAACTTCCCGTATAAGTTTTTCCCGGCAGCGTTCGGTTATTACCGTAATATCTGCGGTATTATCTTCCGAGACGCCTTTTTGAAGAATACTGGAAAGACTTATATTTTTGTTGGCACAAATAGTTCCTATCATGGCAATGACACCAATGGCATTTGGTGCAGTTATGGAAATATAATACTTGTTAAACGTATCTTCTATTTTCACGGGATTAGCCTTGGAATGGTGATGACATCTCATCATCGGAAGCATGTAGTCCGTCTTTCCGAACTCTGCCTGAATAGCAAGGATATCACCGACTACCGAGCTTGCGGTCGGGAATTCTCCTGCCCCGGGACCTGAGAGAACAATATTTCCAATCGGATGACCGCTTATTGCAACGGCATTTGTTACATAGTCAATATGAGCCAACATACTGTTTTTTGAAACAAGCATGGGATGCACGCGTACATCCGCGTTATTGTTTTCATCAATTGTTGCACTTGCAATAAGCTTTATTTTATAACCCAACTCGTTAGCCTTAGCCATATCTTCTTTGCGAACTTTCGTAATCCCTTCTCTATATACGTTTTCAAGTTTTATTCTGGTCTTAAAAGCAATCGTTGAAAGAGTCGTAATTTTATACGCCGCATCAAAGCCTTCGACATCCCCTGTCGGGTCTGTTTCCGCATAGCCTAAATCCTGTGCTTCTTTTAAAACATCCTCGTAGGAAGCACCGTCAGAGTCCATTTTGGTAAGAATATAGTTGGTTGTACCGTTCAATATAGCTTGTATTTTAGTAATTTTATTCCCTGCAAGTATTGTCTTTATGGGCATAATAATGGGGATACCGCCTGCTATGGCAGCTTCATACAATATTACACGGTTATATTCTTCCGCAAGGTTAAACAATTCTTCGCCAAATTTTGCAAGCAATTCCTTGTTCGCGGTTACAATATGTTTTCCGTTTTTTATGGCGGTTTCTATGTATTCTTTGGCGGGATTTACTCCGCCGATTAATTCTACAACTACGTCTATTGAAGGATTATTGATGATTTCATACGGATTATCCGTAAGCATTGAGGTGGGAAGGTCTACTTGGCGGGGTTTATTTATATTCTTGACCGCAATTTTTACGACTTCAACTTCTTTTACGTTTTGAAGAGTTTTGTAAACTCCTGTCCCAACAGTTCCAAAGCCGATGATACCGAGTTTTAATTTATCCATATAATTCTCCTTCAATGGGATTTATTATATCACAGATAAGAGAGTTTGTGTTAATTTTACGGAACCAATTTTCGGTATTTTTCAGGCAGCAAAGATAGAGCCTCATTTAGTCCTGCAAGAACTTCTTTGCTATTCGGAATTTTATTGTTTAGTGCAAGCGAATAGTAGTGAGATAATAAAAGCATTTGGGCAATGTATTTATCATCCCCTTTGCCGCTTACATTCTTAATTTTTTTGTAGTATCTTCTTGCGACCTTTGAATCAATTAAGGTCTTGTTTATGGGCTTAAAATCTCCGTAATCAATTAGTCGGTCTGCCACATAATTCTTTTTGCGATTATTAAACTCCGTATCGTTTGTTCTTATGCCAAGGTCGGAAATTATGTTATGTTTTCTCACTTCTCCAAGAGTATCTTTATCCGAAAATTCAAATACTGAATATTGATATTTGGGGTTTGAAAAATAAAAATCAATGGCATCGGAGTTTTTTAGTCGATGTCCGATATTTTTTTGGATGTACAGTGCTATATTCGCCTCTCTGTAAACGCCGTGGTATTTTTTGTATATATTTCGATTTTTCTTTTCTTCTTGATTAGTGACAATATTTTTATAATCTGCTGCCATTGGACAAGCCTCTATTTGTGCAAGTTTTTCACCGATTATTTTGTTAAAAATCTTTTTATCCAGTATTCCCGTTTTGACAAAGGCTATGTTTAACAGTTTGCTCACCAGACCGACTATGATTTTATGACTTTTTATCATTCGGTAATTAAGAAGTTCTATTTCCGTATTAATTGAGTCTTTTTCTTCTTTGTTTCTATAAAATTTAATTACTTTATCCGTAAAGACTTTGTTGTTATTTTTGTCCGTACAGGACATTTTGTATATTGTACCAAAACCACCAAAATCGTGAAGTTCAACCGCAAGTGTATCATCTTCGTTGATTAATTTTGATTGTACAAATCCTTTTTTTAAATCGTTGGTCAGGGTTTTTTCGGTTGTTTTAATGAAATTTTCATCCAGTCCTATGGAGTGGAATAAAAAATTGCGGTCATAAATGCTTTTTCCATGACAAAGGTATTTTATCTGTTCAATAGAGAAGCGAATAAATTGCGGAAATGATAATTTATTAACATAAGACTTTATTCTTGTATTAATGTACGATTCCAAAAAGCTGAAAGTGCCAAAAGAGTTGCTTATGGTACTGTCAATCCCGGAGAACGCCTGCCGCACATCGTTTTTTTTAAGCAGTTTCAGAAAATCCGGCGGAATTTTTCCGATGAGTTTTTCTCCGTTCATTACGGGTGCCGTAACTTCGTTATAAATAAACGGATTTTTCTTTAGTACTCTTGTTATTCCTTTATGAGAAACATTATTTTGATAAAAATCTGAAACTCGCATGTTGTAATGTAAAACCCGTAAAGATTATTTTTTGCTATTTGGGTTTGCGGGAAAATTTATCATAGTTTCATCTTGTAAAAATCATTCTATAATAAATATCGGGTTTATCAAAAACCGTCTTGGGTTTTTCTTTCCAGAGTTTAAAGTTTATAACGGCAGGACGTGCCAAAAACTGAAACATCATTTTATTCTGCATCGGGCACAGATTATTACATCCCCCGTCTATCTTGCAGCTGTATCCTACGGCTAAATAGTCCCGAAATTCATAAACCTTTTTATCTACGGCATTTTTATCTTTAAAATTAACATTCTTTGTATCATATACATATCCGTATGAATAACCCAAATCCCTTGCATTGAGCCCGTTTAGCATATAAAATCTCTTGTTGGACAAAACGTTGCGGTTGATTTTAAATTCCGCAGTTATCATATTGTATTCTTTTGAATAACTTATGGCTTCGGGTATAAACAAAATTTTCTTGTTATGGCATACATTATATTTTTGCGGTTCTTTTGTATTCCATACATAAGGCAAGTCGAGCCCTATGAGCAATGACGGATTATTTATAAGACGACTGACATAAGAATCCCCTTCTGCTCGTAATAAAGGGCTTTTGCTGCCATCATAGCATATTAAATTTTCAGTCCCGTACCAGTACTTGCCATCTTCAATACCGCCAAAAATTTTTTCATTTGGGTTGTATGAGTCTGATTTGAACATAGAACGGAAAATATAGCGTTTCCGCAAATTATACACCTGGTCTTTAGAATAGCCGTCCAGTTCGCTGAGAGCATTAACTTCTATCTCATCTCCCAAAAGCTTTATCGGCAGTTTTTCAATAGCACTATCTTTATTTTGAAAAACCAGAGGTTGCAGTATAGTTATGGAAAGCACAATCAATATTGAAAGTACATTAATGACGAATAATATTATCCCATAGGGACGTATATTTTTTAAATACTCAATAATACTTCCGTCAATCTGATTATTGCATGAACTGTCAATTATCTTTCTCATATTCCGAGAACCTTTCTAATTTTGTACTTAGAATACTCTTGCCATATAAGAATTCCCGATAAAATTGTACTTACGCCAAAAAAGAATAAAAGCAGCGGAGCAATAAATTCTATTGTTGAAACACCTGATTTTCCGAATTCATAGAAAAAATACGCACCCGTTCCCCAAAGCAGCAGGGAAGTTAATTCCACACCGACAATAGACGATTTTCGCGGAATGGGAAGTTTTACCCCGAATTTTGAGTATATTTTCAAGCAGGTATCAAAATCATCTGCTCCATCGATTTCCAATTTAAAATTTTGAAAATATTTCTTTATGTCGATTATTTTGTATATATTATTTAGGCTGCCCTTTGGGTTAATATTGATTTCTTCACCGTTAACCGTTTTCAAGATTATATTTATATCCGAGACTATAGCATAAGTACTGCCTTTATGGGTATATGTACCTATGAATACATTTGTAGTTAAGCTTTCGGCAGCCGCATAGTCAAGATATTCGGTCTTTTTATCGTAGCGGTACACTATATTTATACCGTTTGGTGTAAATTCAAGACTTTTTATAAAGTCATCTCTTTTGCCATTAAGTTTCATACATAGATAGTATCATTTTTGCCGGATAAAATCTTCATATAAACAAACTAGTCCAAATCCAAAACTTTCTGTAAATCATATTCGTTTTTATCCGATACATTTTTTATTATGACATCTTTGTCTTTTTTTAAATTTTTTATTTGTATATTAAAAGTTAGCGGAGAATCTATGATTAAACTGTTTGTGACTTCTTTCGGCGAGTAGAAACCATGCTTTTTGAAAAAAATAGCAGCTTTTGTATTACAATTTGCAGAATTAATCACAAGTTCATTTTTGCATGAACCTGCTTTCAAAATAGTATATAACAAACCTTTTTTAACCGCAGACTTTCGAGAATCTCTAAGTACAAGAAAATCCGTAATCTTACCCGGCTTTCCCCAATCATAAATATTAGCTACACCGCAGATTTCGTTGTTATTTCTTATTGCAATAAAGCTTTGTTCACGGTCTTCAAATTTTGGTTTTAAAATATTATTAAAAAATTTTCTAAAAGTTTTTTTCGGCTCATCATAATATATGGCACAGGCATTATCGGGGATTGAACGATCCTTCCCGTTTGTTACATCTATGCATCGATTGATAAACGGTTTGTCTTTAGCACTTAGCCTATAGATTTCTACGATATCGTGTTTATCTTTTGCGGTTTTTGTAATGGTGCGTAAGACTTTTACGGCTCTAAAGTTTGTGTTGGAAAACCTGTTTTCCGTATTTTGAATTTGCATTATTTTAATCTCCTTTTATTTGTTTTAAAACACAGAAAAAATATTTTTGCTGTTTTATGTTAGGATTATCTTATGATAAAAACGAAATTAAAAATATTTGCCGGAGATATATTGGGGGCATTAAATTCCGCTATAGTAGCATTACCGCAGGCTCTTGCTTTCGGTGTAGCAACAGGTTTCGGGGCAAGTGCCGGGGTATGGGGTGCAATAATATTGTGTTTTATTGCAGGCATTATTGGTGCCAGAGTCCCTCTCGTTTCGGGTATTACCGGTCCCGTCACGATTGTTGTGGCATCAATAATGCACGCGTTAAATGCGGATATCTCTTCAGTAATTTTGGTTATTTTTATGGCAGGAATTTTACAGGTTATTTTAAGTTTGACTTCTCTGCCCGTCATTGTAAAGTATGTTCCTTATCCCGTAATTTCGGGATTTATGAACGGCGTAGGCGTAATTATTATAATAATGCAGTTAAATCCGCTTCTCGGCTGTCCTATTATGTCCAATACTATTAACAGTATAACCGCATTATTCCAAAATTTAAGTCATATTAATTATGATGCACTATTTATCGGCGGAATTACTCTTTTGATGGTATTTGCGATACCTAAAAAGTTTAATAAGATATTTCCGTCTCAGGCGATAGCATTAATTGTTTGTACATTTATTTCCATAAAAACGGGGTTGAATGTCGAACGCATTTCCGAAGTTTCTGTCAGTATGCCGACTTTTATGCTTCCCAAAGCTCATTTGCACGAAGTCATTACGTATTTTCATTATTCGGTAATGCTTGCAATTGTTTTGTCCGCCGAGAGTCTTTTGACTGTGTTGGTGGCGGATTCTTTAATAAAAACAAAGACTTCCTCCAAGACAATGCTCTTGGGACAAGGTATCGGAAATATGGTTTGTGCTCTTACGGGTTCGCTTCCCGGTTCTGCCGCTACAATGCGTACGGTTGCGGCTATTAATACCGGCTCCACGACAAGATTAACCGCAGTAATTAATCCTTTAATTTTAATCATATTGTTATTTAAACTCTCGGGCTTTGTTGCCCAAATTCCGCTTGCCGTACTTGCGGGCATATTGATTAAAATCGGATATGACATAATTGATGTTAAATTGCTGAAAGTCATCAAATTTGCCCCCAAAGACGATTTATACGTA
Source organism: Candidatus Gastranaerophilales bacterium (assembly GCA_944323705.1). Classification (GTDB taxonomy): domain Bacteria; phylum Cyanobacteriota; class Vampirovibrionia; order Gastranaerophilales; family Gastranaerophilaceae; genus CAG-196. The sequence continues at coordinate 5,164 of CALUTM010000023.1, read as the reverse complement.
CTTGCGTTAGTGTTTTTACTGACAGTATTTTACAATCTTATTGTGGCGGTCGGTGCGGGAATTACGTGTGCAGCTCTTTTATACGCAAAAAGGACGGCTGACAGTGCTAAGCTTATTCACAAATCGGTATACGATAAGGACATTGCAAAGCTGGAGAAACTTTTGGATAAAGATTATAAACATAAAATCAGGGTGGTACACATAGACGGACAATTTTTCTTCGGCTCTGCCACTCAGTTAATCTCGCAGTTTGAAGATTTATGGGGAACAAAATATTTGATTCTTGACTACTCTTCGGATGCATTGCTTGATATTTCCGCGATTTTTGCCCTTGAAGATATAATAATAAGACTACAAGCACAAAATGTTAAAATTCTTCTGGTTTTAAAAAATAAAGAAATTTTTAAGCAGCTTGACGAACATAATATTGTTGCTCAAATCGGTGAAAACCATCTGTTTTACAGCGAGTCTGATGCGATAGATTTCGCAAAATCCTGCCTTATGAATAAAGTGAAAAAACAGCGTAAATTGTTTTGGAAATCATAAATAACATTTAGGCTCTTGTCCCTCAACTCCCGCATAAAGTTCAACATACTGTTTAGCAGGACTTGAGTCAATCTTTGTAAACAATACTTCTTCTATTTGGAAAAATCCTACATCTGCACTCATTTCGACGGATATTTTGATAGGCTTTTTCTCTCCGTGTTGTATCCTTATACGATTAATTGCGTTGGCGGAATATTTATGAATATCACCGACCCTCGGAGTTGTATTTATTGAAAGCGGGATTCTGGCTCTTCCCTTTGTCATATCGCATCCGTCTGCAATCAGAATAATTCCGGCTTCGGTAGAATGAATCTTTCTTGATGACATGTGACCGATAATAGCTTCAATGACAATAGAACGTATTATCACGCGTTTATGTAAATCGTCAGGAAATACATGCATTAAAGCTCTTTCCACCAGAGGTTTTGCAAGGATGACGGACATTTCTTCGTGCCCCTGACGTCCTATCATCATACCCAAATCATGTGTTAATCCCGCCAAAATAACGGCACACATACTGTCTTCAAAAGTCCCGATTTCTTCTGTCTCAAGCGATGTTTTGATTCCGCACTCGTGTAAAATGTTCAACATTTTGATTGCATTGGCAGCAACCTGCCTCATGTGAACAGGTCCGTGGTCATTGTACCCCAAGCGTTTGATGGAAACATTGTTTGCATAATCCTGCATTTCCTGCAATTCTTCATCGTCAAACAAATAATTTACCAGCTTAAGACAATTAGGGTTGTTGTGTAATCTTTTCAGAATCTTCGATTCTACGGAAATTTCTTTTACTGACTTCATACTATTATTTTAACACATAATTATAAAAAACTGTATCATTCTTAAGTGTATCCGGTCAAAGCCATTTTTTCGGAGTGTTATAACACAAATTCCACGCTAAAAACAGGGAATGCCGTAAAGAAATTAGAGCCCGGATTATTAAATTTTATTAACATTTCAAGAAATATATTAAAATAAGTTATAATAAAAAAATGAAAAAACTTATTGTAACAACATTATTAGTTTCTGTATTAACTTGTGGTTGTAGTCTTAAGAGGGTATCTCAATCTAAAGCTGCCTTACAAAATCCCGTTCAAGAAGAAGTGGTAAATGAAAATCCAATTAAACAAACAAATCAAGGGGTAAATAGAGGGGTAAATAGTGGGGTAAATAAAGAAAAAGATTTAGAAAACAATACTTCACAAAAAACAGAAGAACCAGATATTGAAAATTTACATCCAATCGACAAGGCTGAAAAGGACTGTATCGCAAAGGTATTTTCAACTTATGATATATCACAATGTTCCTATAAAGCAATGGATTCTTGGTTTAAAGAAATTGATAAATATCTGGGTTTACTAAAAATAGTTACCCCAGAAGAAGAATATTCAGACATCCTAAAGGCTCAAGAAAAATGGAAAGAATATCAAGAAGCTGAGTTTGTTGCAATAAATATTATCATCAACAAACAAGGTACAATATACCAGACTATTGCACTAGGTGAAAAAGAGTCCATTGTAAAGCAACGAGCTTTGGCTCTGAAAAACCTATATGAATATCGGATAGAGTAGTCCTTGCTTAATTTGTATTAGTTTAATAAGGAGAAAATTTATGGAAAATGCAGACTTGGAATATTAATCAACATTTATATGTTGCAATATTATGTAAAATCTTTTTAATCAACCAATAAAAAGGTACAATGGCTATCATTAGTAAAAATCCTATTGGGAAAAATAAACTTTGCATATTCGGATTTATTATCAAGTGAAAAATAAAATTGCAGATTATGAATATTAATGAAATCCAGGCAACAATAAATAATATATTAAATATTATTTTATAAATACAATTATTAATTAATTTATTTTTTATACGAAAGACGGAGAACTTATTTTCTATATCCCAAAAAGCTTTGTAAATAAGAATTGTAGCCATACATAATATAGGTAATAAAATCGTAGAACCAAAGATAAGAACAATCCAGATTAATGTTTGGTTCTCATAGCTAACAAAATATTGGGTAAAAAGTTTTATAGATAATACTGTTAATAACATTAAACCAACTAAAAAGTGTGAACTGTATCTATTAACTATATTGTCAAAAATTCCTGATATTTTCATAGGCTTATTATAACAAATTAAAGTCCACAAAACAATTAGAAAGGGAACTCACAATGAATTCACAAATAAAAAAACATGAGATATTTAAACAACTTTGTATTAGTAGCTATCATCCAAAACAAGAATTACCACAAGGATATGAAAGATTATTTAGCAAACCTGGAAATAAAGGGTTTTATGCAGATGTAATAAAAAATAAAAATGATGTAGTCATTGTCTACAGAGGAACAGACAATGTTGATGGTTTAAAGGATGATCTCAAAATGTGGTATCAAAAACAATTACCAACGCAAGAACGAGAAGCATTAGATCTCTATGATGAAGTAAATAAATATTGTAAGAAAAATGGTTATAATATTACAGTAATAGGTCATTCTTTAGGGGGTAGTTTAGCTCAAATAGTAAGTGCTAAAAGAGATGTAGATGCTGTAACATTTAATGCTTATGGAGTAAAAAATCTTTTGGATCCAAACATAAAATATTGTACAGATAAAGTAATAAACTACTGTTGTGATGAAGATATTATTACAAGAATAAATGCTGAAAATCATATAGGTAAATGCTTTTCAATTACATCTTCTGATTTTAGAACTAATCCACATGTGCTTGAGAATATGGACAGTTTAGAAAAACGTAAAGAGGTTTCTGGAGAATATCTGCAACATCAATATCATAAAGCCCAAAAAGCAAAAGGAGAGTTAGATTACTATATTCAAACAGGAAAGCATATACCTATAAGAATGTCATCAGTAGGTTTTTATAGTGATAACTGCGTAGGGACTTATCAAGTAAGCGGTTATACCAGAAACGATGGAACTAAGGTCTCAAGTTATGAACGTACATGCGGAGCAAAACATTTAGGTCCGCAAAGAGCAAGTGATAAGTATCGAGGTTTAAGATTAGACCAGATGTCGAATCCAGAAGTCGATGAATTATTGGATGAATTAATTTAAAAATAAAATAGAGCAGTAAATTTTACTGCTCTATTTCTTATCTTGCAAATATCGGAGAAAACATGTTATAATATCCGTAAATTATTCGGAGATAAAATGAAATATATCTATCAAAACACTGATTGGCACAGTTTTAGATACTGCGGAGAAAAAATTTCAAAACTGCTTTTAGAAATCAAAAAAACTCAAGGATTTTTACTTGGCAAAATGGATTCTCTTGGGTTTGATGTTAAGAATAACGCATTATTACAGGTATTAACTGAAAATATTATAAAATCATCCGAAATTGAAGGAGAGATATTAGATAAACATCTTGTTCGTTCTTCAATTGCACGTCGATTAGGTATTGACCTTGGCGGGGAGACTCCGATTTCCAGAGACATCGAAGGTGTTGTCGAAATGATGTTAGATGCAACCCAAAATTACTCTCAAAATATGACAAAAGAGCGTCTGATAGGTTGGCATGCGGCACTGTTTCCGACAGGATTCAGCGGTATGTATAAAATTAATGTAGGCAGTTACAGAACGGATGAGCTTGGGCCTATGCAGGTAATTTCGGGTTATGCGGGCAAAGAAAAAGTTCATTACGAAGCCCCTGCTGCTAACACCCTTGAAACAGAAATGCAGTATTTGATTGATTACATTAATTCTGAAAATGATGAAGATTACTTAGTCAAAGCCGGAATCGTCCACCTTTGGTTTGTAATACTTCACCCGTTTGATGATGGGAACGGAAGAATCGCAAGAGCATTAACTGATATGATGCTTGCAAAGAGTGATGATTCAAAGTTTAGATTCTACTCAATGTCTTCGCAAATTCAAAAAAATCGCAAAAATTATTATGAAATTTTAGAACAAACTCAAAAGGGCTCAATGGATATCACCAATTGGCTTTTGTGGTTTCTGAAAAATCTTCTTGCTGCTATTCAGTCAAGCGGCGAAATTACAAATCAAGTATTGAAGAAAGCGGAATTTTGGCAAAAGAATGTCAATATCGTATTCAATGAACGGCAGATTAAAGTTTTAAATAGGTTTCTTGATAATTTTGAAGGAAATCTCACAACTACAAAATGGGCTAAAATGTGTAATTGCTCACAAGATACCGCGACTTTAGATATTAATGAATTAATAGACAAAAAGATTTTAAAACGAATGGGAAAAGGCCGCTCAACTCATTATATTTTAAGATAAGTAAAGTCGAGAGAAAAATTATTTTTAGTTAACTGACAATATGCCCTTTTCTTTTTTAATTCTTGAAGTATTAAATGTCTGGGATAAATGTCACCCGACCCAATGTTCTTTTCTTTTTGATTTAGTAAAGAAAAGTAATTAAGAAGGCGAGTTTTAGTTCTAGCTGCGATAAAAATGTAATTTACCAAAGAGGGTGACAATAAGTCTAAATTAAAATATGTAGTGTATTCTATGTCACCCGACCTAATGTTCTTTTCTTTTTGATTACTTTTTCTTTTTAGTAAAGAAAAGTAATTAAGAAGGCGAGTTTTAGTTCTAGCTGCGATAAAAATGTAATTTACCAAAGAGGGTGA
>CALUTM010000022.1 GCA_944323705.1 Candidatus Gastranaerophilales bacterium | reverse complement strand
CCAAGAGACAGACTTGTAGTTTAGGTATATTATGGCGGTTTTACCTATGTCTGTCGACCATTTATTTATGTGCGTAGCCCCGCGGCGTAAATCCGTTTTGTAGTTTTATCCAAGAGACAGACCTGTAGTTTAGGTATATTATGGCGGTTTTACCTATGTCTGTCGACCATTTATTTATGTGCGTAGCACTAGTCGCTAAATGTTTTGAAGGTTGCCTCGACATTATCTTTGATAACCTTCTTAACGGCTTCCATTTCCGTAGCTAACGCATTTTGTTCTGTATCAAGCTGCTTAAGCCTTAATTCCAGTGTTCTGTCTTCCTGTTGTATTATGGATGTTTGAGCATTTATATCGGCAATGGTTTTTTCGTATTGTTCTTTTTTATACAAATATTCATTCATGGCATCTTGATAAGCGGCTTCATCCGTTACGGTTTCAACGTTTAGAGAATATACGACACTGTCGTCGTCAAATTTAACAGAGGTAAATCTCCCGTTACCGTCAGTTTCAAGGAGTGCGTGGTTTGTTTCTTCTATCTTTGTTTTTACATACGAAGCATTATAGTATGCCAGTTTTTCTTGAATGTCTATGGGTTTTTCGTATTCGTATTGTGTTTGCATACTGTTGTACAAATCTTTTTCGGTAGTAAAGTATGTTTGTCCCTGCATATCAAAAGTATAGATACCTTCTCCGTTGTAGACGAGTTCCCCGTTTTCGTCAAAACTCAGGTAGTCGCTGATTGATGTATCTGAACAATCCTTAAGTATTTGTGCCAACTCTGCTTTTTGATCTTCCGTAAGGTTTTCCAATTCTGTCAATTTAGAATTTCCTACGTATGAAGGTACGTAGACTGTTGAATAGTCTTTGGGTTCTTCTATTTCTTCTTCAAGGAAGAAGTGCCATGTTCCGTTACTGTCCTGATACCCGTATACACCATCGGTTGTAAGGACGCCGTCAGCTTGTGCCATGTCTTTTGCGGTTTCAAAATCACGCAAGGCATTCTCAAGCTTTGTATCCATTGGCTTTTCACTTATTGCCGAATATGTTTGTGAATTTCCGTCTGCGGTTGTAATTGTGTATGTGTTATTATTTGCGTTATATGTAACCACAGGGTTTTGGTCTCTAAATTCATCTATGGTCAGTTCACCTTTTGTTTGCACCTGAGGATTTTCAAGCAGTTTTTGTGAACCTGTATAAATATTTGCATAGTAGTAATGATTTACGATATAGTTGTAATTTGGGTCTGCTGAGGATAATTGCTGCCAACTGTCGAGAACAGACTCATTGTCTCCGTCCGTGTACGAATACTGAAGTTCGGTGTAGTCCGTTGTTTTGGGAGCATTCGGGACTTCCAAATCAAGAAGCCTGTTAAACAGGTTAGCACTCTGGTTTGCAAGGGCTGTCCTTGCCTGGTTAATTTGCTGCCCTTCCCATTCCGTATTGGTTTTTCTTGCCGTAAGTGCCAAATATCTTGCTTGTGATGCTGCCATTCCCATAGCGGACTCTCCTATGTTTGTACTGATTGGATTTTAATTATTTTTTACTTAAAGTCAACATGAAAAACGACATAAATCAGTGTACACTTTAAAAATAGACAAAAAAATCATACATTTGATGTAATATTGCCTGCAATTTCATTTTGATGTATTATATGCCTATGAGAAAACAAGTAATTGCGTATTTGCATACTCACTGGGATAGAGAGTGGTATAGAGAGTTTGAAATATTCAGGATGCGTCTTTTGAGGGTGTTTGATAATGTATTGGAGATGCTTTCCAAGAATAAGATTCCCTGTTTTTATTTTGACGGGCAAGTAGGAGCTTTGTTGGACTATTTGGAAATGCGTCCTGAGATGGAGGACTTGGTTCAGTCTCTTATACGTCACAAGAGGCTTTTTATCGGTCCGTTTTATTATCTTATTGATGAATTTTTGACTGACAAGACTTGTTTTACCAAAAATATTGAAATGGGTATGTCTGTTGCTCAAAAGTTCGGATGTACTGATTTTATAGGGTATCTTCCCGATACATTCGGGCATAGCCAAAATGTTGTTGATATTCTCAGAGATTTTGGAATAGATAAATGTATGGTTTGGCGTGGGGTTGGCGATTTTCCTGCGGAATTTTCCTGGTGCGGCATGGATACGGTTAACCTTGTCAGGGGGTATTTTCACGATTATTTTTCAATGAATGCTTCTATTGAAAAGAAGGCGGAGTATTTAAAAAAGAATCTCGATTTAATTGCAGAAAAATCAAAAAATTGTATATTACTGCCTTTGGGAGCAGATCATCTTGGGCTTGAAACCGATATTGCGGAGCAAATTGCCGCAGTGAATGAAATTTTAAAGGATGAATACGTAATAAAACTTTCTTCGCCGTTTGAGTATTTCAAATTGGTGGAGAATAATTTTAAAGATTTTGAATGGAATGATGAGTTACGGGATAATTCCAAAACCTTTACGTTACAAGGGTGCTACTCATCAAGATTGGATTTAAAACGAATGAATGTCGAGTGCAGTTACAAGCTTGATTTGGCATCAAGGTTTGTAAAACAACAGAGAGAAGTTAAGTACGATACTCTGTTGGATTACGGTTACAAAATGCTTTTACGTAATCAAACTCACGACAGTATATGCGGGTGTTCTACTGATGATGTTCATAATGAGAATATTATGCGGTACAAAAAAATTGAGCAGATTGCCGATAATATTATTGACGAGTTAAAATATAACAATCATTTTGAAGAAAAGAAAATTCTCAATCTCTCTGACAGACCGTTTTCGGGGGTAATTGAGTTTGAAGCCGCCAAAAAAATGGACGGGTATGATTGCGTCAATATCAAAAAAGGGTTTGACAAGGTTCTTTTAACGGATACTCAGAGAATCCCCGTAACGGAGGATTATACGAATCTTTACACATATATTGCGGAGGTTGAGAATGTTGAGCCGGGAGAAGTTGAGTATTTAATGCCTGCAATAAATCCTTCCGACATAAAAATTACTGAGCATTCCATTGAAAATTCAAACGTACGACTGGTGATAAATGATAAAAAGGTCTTTGTAAACGGTATACAAATTTCACTTATAGATTTTACGGATCTTGGCGACAGTTACAATAACGGTCCAAGGGCTGATGATAAAGGAACTGTCTTTAAAGTTTTAAGGTCAAAAGTCGTTTTGAAAACCTTAACAAGAGCTGCTTTGAAAATTGATTTTGACGGTCCGTGGGACGTAATTTCTTTGACGGTAAGTTTAGACAGAAATTCTTCATATCTCGGGTTTAAATTTGACTGGACGAATACACAAAAAAATCATCTTCTCTGCGTTCGCTTTGAGCTTGAAAAAAATATACGAGAGGTATTTTCTGAAGATATGAATGTATTGATAAAAAGAAAATTCGATTCGGAATACGATATCAGAAAGCATCTTCCCGACAAGAGGGGAGTGGAGGCGAAAACAAATACGGCTCCGATGCAGCGAGGTTTGTTAATAGACGAAGAGAGCAATAACCTCGGGGTTGTAACAAAGGGTTTAACGCAGTATGAAGTGTATAAAAATTTCTTGTTGATACCGATATTGCGTTCGACGGGGGTTATTTCCAATCCGCAAAACACTGCAAGGACTACACCTGCGGGTCCGCCGATTGAGGTTGAAACTTTGCAGCAAATAGGAAATAACAAAGCTGAAATGTATGTGTTTTTTGGCAATCAAAATGCCTTTGATGATGTCATACATCAGGTTTATAATTACGTGATTGTTTAATCAAAAATTTTTCTTTTGTCATACACGTAAGTTGTGTCATTGGGTACTGTATCTTTAAATTTTGTATAATACTCTGTTACATATTTGGAATAATATTCTTTTAGCGGGCTGCCGTTATAATTTTTTGCGGCTTTAGTAACATCGCCGTCGGCTTTATTCATATAGTAACGCAGTACAAGAGTCCCTAAATGTATATTAAATTCGGCATCTTTGTTCTCTTTTAAATATGCCATAATATTTTTGTATAAAACTCTTTTCTGTGAGGGGGTTACTGCTTCGCTGACGTTAAAACCTCTTGATGTAAGTAATTCTTCGACTTCGGGTCCATAGAGAGCATCTTTAATTTTATAATATTTACCCCCGCCTGCAAAACCTAAATAATCATTTACGGGGGCGGATGTAAGCTGCATATAGCCTTTGCCGTTTACTCCGGTTACTTTGTCGCTTAACCCGTTAAATCCGACCTCCTGTTGTATTATCGACAGAATGTATTTGGGGTCCATTCCGTATTTTACTCCCGCATCTATTGTATATTTAAGCATATTATCAAATTCTTCAAGCAATGCTTTTTGTTCGGGGGTTCTTTCATTCTCCGGAATATTTTTTATCTCCGGAATGGATTTAAACCTTGTTATCGGATTGCCCTTTGCATCCTTTGCGTCGTTAATAATATAATTTTCTAACGCTTCTTTGTCGTACTGATATTCTACTTTGTTTTCAGCTACATTATTGCCGTTAAATCTTTGACTGACAAAGCTTACTGAGACCAATCCTTCGCCTTCGTCAACGATTTTTGTTGATTTTTTCATTAGTATTTTGTCTGAATTTCTGTCCTTTACTATGGTACGTTTTTCAATTGTTCCTTCTGCTTGCAAAGGCAAATTAACTTCTATAATAATTTGATTTCCGACTTCTCTTTTTGACTTGGGGTTTAAGTTTGCTACAAATTCAATATAAAATTTTTCAACCTTTTCTCTTATACTTGTTTCCAAGCTTTTTGAAAATGCAATATTAAAGTCCTCTTCATCAACGGTTCCGTCGTTATTTCCTATAGAGTCCATATCAAAAATGGTATTTAGTTTTACTTCCTGTACAGTTTTTTCTTGAGGTTTTATTCCTTCATTTACATTATTTGTGTTTCCGCTACCGTTAACTTCCATACCCATAATCAAAGACTTTCCTTTCAATATGTATTACGGCAAATAAATAAAAAACTTTAGGAAATCTTAACAAAAATTTACAATACATCTCCACCACGCCCTCCTCCTTATATTTACCCCCCCCTTATATTTACCCCCCGATGATAAGGTCGGTAAAGGCTCGTCAGGTAAAGGTTAAAAAAACACCCTTTCGGGTGCTTTTTTTAAAACGGTTTTGTCTGATTCAATTTTGCTCTCAACTCTCTAAACCTTGCGATATCTTCCTGGGTTTTTGGAGATTCCCTGAACAGAGCCTGAGATGTAGGATGAACCATACGTATTGAATCCATGTGGATTTCCAAAAATTCATATCTTTTTGGCGGTTGGTTTGAATTTTTTGCATAAATTTCAACATTCGTTACTGCCAAAAACCTGCGATTTGCATCATTTAAAAGCTCGGTTAATTGTCTGTTTGCAGCCACATTGCTTGAGACATAAACAGTACCTTTTATATCATCATTATCTGTTAAAATTATTACCTCTACGGGTATCATATCACTGTTAGCCATTTATTTTCCTCTCTTATTAATTTTATAATATTTTTCCGTTTATGTCCAGTCTCTAACGTTTCTTTTTATGCACTCTCACGCCTTCAACCTCGTGAACATCTTCTGTTACCATAAAAGCTTTGGAGTCAATTGAATGGACAAGTTCTTTAAGCTTTGCAATCTCAAACTTGTTTACGACACAGTATGTCTGAATTTTCTCCTGCTTTGAATATCCGCCCAATGTACGCATATATGTGACGCTAACGTCAAGTTCTTTCATAATGGCATTGCCGATTTCTTTGTAAAACTCGGAAAAAATTCGTACCGATTTAGCCTTATCAAGTCCTTCCAGAACTGAATCTATAACTTTTGAAGCAATGTAATATGTCAAAATTGAATACAATGCTCTGTCCCAACCGTATAGAAAGCCTGCTCCCATGTATATAAAAAGGTTAATACACATTAAAAGTTCGCCAACAGAGATAATTTTAATTTTCTTTGAAAGATTTATGGATACCATCTCAGTACCGTCTAAAGAGGCATTATTCCTGAGTATTAGACCGACCCCGAGCCCGAGAATAATCCCGCCGAATACTGTCGCCAACAACAAGTCTTCCGTAGCCTGTCTGCCGTGCATGATATTTGTCGCAATAGCAAGCATACCTGTTGCAAAGAATGTTTGTATAACAAATTTTTTACCGAGATTTTTTAAAGCCATTAAAATAAACGGTATGTTTATACAAAAAATAAGCAAACCGAGATTCCATTTTGTTATATATGAAATCATCATTGAAATACCGATTACACCACCGTCGATAATTTTATTCGGGAGTAAAAACATTTCCAGTCCGACTGCTACTATAAAAGCTCCCAGAGTTATAAAAAAAGCTTTAATGATGTATTCTCTTGCAATTTCGGTTTTTGTTTTCTTTACTTGTTCGGGTTTTCTTTTTTTGAACAACATCCCTGCTTACTCTCTGCCTCTCAATATTTCAAAAATATTCTTATGCTTATTTTCTGCCGTTTCTTTGGGTTTAATGCCCAAAATCGATTCCAAATCTGTTTTTAGAGTCATTAAATCTTCGTATTTTTTAAGTATTCCGTCCATGCATATGGAAACATCCCCTGTTTCTTCCGACACAACAAGACAGGCTGCGTCAGAGACTTCGGACATACCTATTGCAGCCCTGTGTCTCGTCCCGTATCTCCAACTTAATTTCGGGTCCTCCGTGAGTGGCAGAAGTACACCTGCCGAATGAATTTTGTTTTCTTCTATTACCATTGCACCGTCATGAAGCGGTGTGTTGGGGTGAAAAATTGTAATAATAAGTTCTGCCGAAATAATCGCATCCAATCTTGTGCCAACATCGGAATAAATCCCGCGATTCATCCCCTTTTGAAAAACTATTAACGCTCCTGTTTTTGTTTTTGTAAAATACTTAACCGACTCAATTATTTCCTTGATGATATCAACGTCATTTTCCATACTTTCTTGAAAAGTTCCGGGTGAGAAGAAAGCTTTTCTGATAAATCCGGGCTGCCCCAAATATCCCAGAAATCTCCTTAATTCGGGTTGGAATATAACGATTAAACTGAGTGCAATCAGTGTTACGAGAGATTTTAGAAAAACTCCTATTATTCTCAAATCAAGCATTATAAGTATTTCACTTAAAATCCACACAAAAACAAGTATAAATAATCCTTTTACAAGTTTTTCCGACTGTGTATTTTTAATAAACTTTTTGTAAAATACTAACAAAATTCCCGCAATAAATGCTATTTCCAAAACATTAATCCAGCTCAGAGACCACTGAAGCGGACTTAAAATATCCTGAATTAACGAAATTAATGCATCAACCATCTTTTTTCAACCTATCGGGAATGTTATCTGACGAGATTAAATTATCCAATGTCTCTCTATATACTATAATATCAGAATGTGAATTATTTACAAGTACCATTGCGGGTTTTTCTACCCTGTTGTAGTTGGATGCCATTGAATAATTATAGGAGCCCGTGTTATATACACATATAATATCGCCCGGCTCGGTCAGCGGGAGTTCTATGTCATTAATCAATATATCTCCGCTTTCGCAATATCTTCCGGCGATGGTAACTTTTTCCTTAACAGCTTCATTTATTTTATTTGCGACTTGTGCGGTGTATTCGGCTCTATACATACTCGGACGGGGGTTGTCAGCCATTCCGCCGTCTACGGCAATATATTTTCTGCCGTTAGGAACTTGTTTTGAGCTTCCTACCGTATACAGAGTTACTCCTGCGGTAGAAATGATGCTTCTTCCGGGCTCTATGTATATTGTAGGAATTTCAAGTGCGTATTTATGCATAGCTTCTGTTACCGCATCTGAAAGTATTTTCAGAGAAGGCGGAGTGTCCGCGTCTGTGTATTTTACTCCCAAACCGCCGCCAATATTCATTTCATCCAATATAAGATTGTGGACCTTTTTTATGCGGGCAATTTCCTTAACCAGAATTTCTACCTCATCATAATAACTTTTGACCTCAAAAATTTGAGAACCTATATGAGCGTGAAGTCCTCTCAGGGTTAAGTTTTTGTATTTATTTTTAATAAGTTCAATAATTTCATCTGTCTGAGAAAGATCAAATCCGAACTTGGAATCGATTTGACCCGTCTGAATATAGTCGTGCGTATGACATTCGATTCCGGGAGTAATTCTCAGTAATATCTCGGCATTAACTCCTTTTTGGGCTGCAATGCTGTTTAAAATTTCTGCCTCATAAAAATTATCTACGGAGAATCTTCCTATTTTATAATCGAGTGCAAGTTCGATTTCCCGTGCGGTTTTGTTGTTACCGTTAAACAGAACCTTGGACATATCAACACCTGATTTATAAACCGTGTATATTTCTCCTGCGGAAACGGTATCAAACCCGAAACCTTCTTCATCCAAAATTCTTATGACAGCTGATGTACATAATGCCTTGGAGGCGTACATCATTTTTATATTTTCGTAATTTTTAAAAGCCTCTTTGTATTCTCTGCAAATTCCTCTCAGGGTAGCTTCATCAATGACATATAGGGGAGTGCCGTATTTTTTTGCCAATTCAACCAAATCGCAGCCGCCAATGGTTAAATTTTCTTTCTCTTCAGTGGTAATTGGTTTGATAGATTGATTTATGCTCATATTCTCCCCTCTTTTTTCTATTTTAACAGAAAAAAGAAGGATTACAATCTTTATGCAGTCTCAGTTTGTACATATTTAGCGGATTTAGAGACAACGCCGTAGCAGACCATGGTGAGTCTTTTATTTAATTCCAACATAGTTTTGTAGTGGTTGGATGTGGCATCCATTGCTCTAAGCATATCATTAGCGGACACCTTTGAAACGTAAGCATTTTCATCGTGGTTATCTACTTTTTCCTGTGCGTATTTTTCTACAAGTAATTTGTCAATAAAATCTCGTGCTCCAACTGCCATAAATTTCTCTCCTATATTTCTTATATATCTCTTATGTATATATAAAGTATTTAAAGAAGAAAAAATTGCCTTTTTAGATATTAAATATTAAGAAATGTAACATTGGATTTATTTTTTGCATAAAATTGTAATATTTCTTGGGGAAAAAGGAGTAGGTTGGTGTGAAACCCAACAAAAAACAATAAGTACAAATGTCATCCTGAAAGATTAGAAAAACAAACGTGAGTGTAGTTTTTCAATCTGTTCAGGATCTTACCCGAATCCAAGCATTTTACCCGATTGATAAGATTCTGAACAGTGCGAAAAATTAATCGTTTTAAATAAATTAATTTTTCTGCACTTTCAGAATGACATAAATTTAATAAAAAGCGAATATTTGTTCATTTTCTCTTTTTTTGAAGATACATAAAAAATCGTGGGTTGTGTGAAACCCGACAACAAAAAATAATAAATACAAATGTTACGGTATTATTTAAATTTATTATAGACAATAGTGGAAATAAATTCGGGATGATATTTTCAAAAGATTTGTCACCCCGAATTCTCGATTAACTTATTTCTTTTCCAATTCTGCCAGTCTTGTTTCCAGTTTTTTATTTTGTTCTTGCAGTTGCTTGATGATTTTTTCCTGGTCATCTAAACGCTTATTAAGATTGGCAATATTATCAAAAGCATTTGTTATTTTCTCATCAAGTTCTTTTACTGCATTAACAAGAGCGTAGAACATATCTTCAAATCGGATTCTTAAATATCCGTCCTCACCTTTCGTAACCGCGTCAGGGAAAACTTTCTTTAAATCCTGTGCAATTACGCCGACGTGAGGTGTTTTGGTTTCGTCTTTTTTGAATGTGTAGTTATATACTTTAAGTTCTTTAATTTTCTCCAACCCCGATGTAAATTTTTCTCCAACATTCTTTAAACGGCGGTCAGAATACATACTATAATTTTTTCCCCCTACCCAAACATTGGAGTACCAATTATCTGTTTTAACCTTGTCGCCATCGCTTTGGTACCTAAATCTAAAGTATTGTCCATTATCCCTATAAGACGTACTAACATAAGTATCGTGCCCTGAGGAACCCAATGCTACATCACCTCTAACAACCAAATTCCCCGGAATGTAGACAGTATCCTGAGCTGTACCCAAAACAATTTGACGTTCAGAATTTGCCTGTGCACCATATCCGATTGCTACAGAATATGTCTGCTCTGCTCTTGCTGCTTGTCCAATTGCTATAGAGCCTCTTCCATTTGCTTCAGTTCTTCTCCCACTAGCAGTTGATACTCCTAATGCAATAGCACTATCTCCACTTGCAATGGTATTTACTCCAAATGAGACAGCTCGAGAGGTAGTTGCCCGAGCACCCATACCTATCGCAACTGTAGAAAAAGCTGTTGCACGTGTGCTACTAGAAGCACTTGATGTTCCACCCAAAGCCATAGAAACATCTCCTGTAGCTTTTGCATTCGCTCCGACAGCTATTGAGCCGGGACCTATTTCTACATTATTTCCAACTGCTAAACGGTGCATTGTAGAATAGGAGTTTGTCGCACTGATAATTTGTCCAGTACCAAAGGCAACAGTCCTGGCAGGTATCGTAGCATTAGAAAATCCTACTCGATTATTAACGGTATCCATAGTTAGCGATATCATATCGCTGCTACCGCTCCTGCCAAAACCTATCTGAGGTTCATCCCCTCTGGACTGTACATAAAGTTTTGGTCTGTTTGCGGCGTTTGCGGGAAGTGCTGTTGCACCTATTATGGCACTTGAGTTTGCATCTCCACGCATATTATAGGCAATTGAATTTGATGTCCCTGTAAACACCCAGGGGCTATCGCCGCTACCTGCATTACGAGCCATATTTTTGCTCACCATCGGTGCACTTGCTGCGGCTATAATTGCCACAATAAGCAGCACTACCATCATTTCCATCAATGAAAATCCATTTCTTTGTTTTCTCACGTTTGCTATCCTTTCTTATTTTTGTTTTAACTTTTATTTTTTTTTACATTATTAGTACCCCGAACTTTCTCCGATTGTATCAACTGCTTCAACTTTAATATCCGTAATTAATTCCGAATATGATATTACTACAATAGTAGGTATATGTCTCTCAAGAAGTTGATATAAAGGCAGACGTATTCTTGGTGAACATAAGATGACAGGCTGTTGTCCGATGGTTTGGTGTGCACGCATAAGTGTCATTGCCGTAGACTCAATTAAGTCTTGCACCTGCATCGGGTTAAGCAAAAACATTGTACCAAGCTCTGTTCTCTGGCAACTGTCATCAAGTGTTTTTTCCCACTCGGGTGAGAGTGTGAGTGCGTAAAGAACATGGTCTCTGTCAACGTTGTTTAGACAAATTTGTCGTCCTAATGCCGCTCTCAGACGTTCTGAAAGAATATCAGGTTCTTTGGAAAATCTTGCATAGTCGCATAATCTTTCAAATACAAATATTATATCCTTTATTGAGACTTTTTCTCTGATTAGGTTAACAAAAATCTTTCTTAAATCCGATGTTGATATTATAGCGGGAACAAGGTCGTTTACGAGCGTCGGATCCTGAGAACGGACAAGTTCCATAAGTTTGAGAACATCGGTTTTTGTCATAACCTCATCAACGTGTTTTCTTACGCACTCTTGAAGGTGTGTAACAAGAACATCCGTTGCGTCAACAGCCGTAACGTTTTTGGTAGCTTTTGCATCTTCCTGTGATATCCAGTATGCTTGGGTTTGATATGTCGGGTCAACACCTACAATAGCATCCTCGGGGATAGTTTTCTTAACCGAATCCCACTGATCCGCAATAACCATGTATTTACCCGGGTATACATAACCCGAAGCGACGACGTTATTACGTATGGAAATAACGTATTCATTAGCCTCCAGTGCAGAGGAGTCCATAATACGTATATTAGGGAGAATGTAGCCCAATTCGTCCGTGACTCTTTGACGTAAAGCGGCAATTTTTGCAAGTAATTGACCTTCCTGATCAGGATCCGCGATGACTAACAGTCCGGCACCAACCTGCAAGCTTAATACGTCAACACCGAGTCTTTCGTACATCTTATTTGGGTTAACCAGGTCTTGCATATTCTGACGAACACTTTCCAATTGTCCCAATTGTGATTGAACGTCCGCATTGACCAATACGGAGAAACCTGCGATAGCAAGAATTATTGTAAACAAAAGGAACGGCAGGAACGGCAGACCCGTAATTGGTGATGTAACCGTAATCAGTCCCAAAAATAATGCCGCGAAAAACAGTGAATAAGGCTTTGACATTATTTGATTTGTTAAATCGCCGCCCAGTGATGTATTTCCGGCAGAAGCACGTGTCATTACGATACCTGCCGCAATAGACATCAAGAGTGAAGGAAGTTGAGATGCCAAACCGTCACCGATTGTCAGTACCGTGTATTTGCTTACGGCATCTGCAATCGGCATTTGGTTTACGATACATCCTATTGCCAAGCCGCCTACAATGTTTATTAAAACAATAATGATACCCGCAATGGTATCACCTTTTACGAACTTCATAGAACCATCCATTGAACCGAATAAACTGGATTCTCTTTGCAGGTCCTCACGTCGTTTAACCGCTTCTTCGGGGGATATCAAGCCGGCATTAAAGTCGGCGTCAATTGTCATTTGCTTACCGGGCATAGCGTCCAAAGCAAAACGAGCCGCAACTTCCGCAATACGTTCAGCACCTTTTGTGATTACCATAAACTGCACAACCGTAATAATCAGGAAGATTACACCGCCTACAATCATATTTCCGCCCGTAACGAATGTTCCGAATGCGTGAATTACCTCTCCCGCATCCCCTTTTGCAAGTATGAGACGCGTTGATGCGATTGACAGTACCAGTCTGAACATTGTACCTAAAAGTATAATGGACGGAAAAGCCGCAAGCTCCAACGGCTTTTGTACATACAAAGATATCATAAGAAGAACGATTCCAAGCGTAATATTTAAGCTTATGGAAAAATTGATAACCCAATTAGGCATCTCTATAATAAGGATTAAAATCAATGTCATTACAAAGAGTGCCAAAAATATTTCGCTTATGGGTTTATTTTGTTGTCCTTCTGCTGCCATTATCTCCTTTCCTGTTTGGCTCTGTTCATCTCGATTAATTTAACTTTTTTCGCTTATACCGTTTGGGCTTTCCTGTATCTTACTCTCTTACCTTTTTATTTACCCCTTCATTTATCCCTTCATTTACCCCTTCATTTACTCCTTCATTTACCCTCCCCCTTTATTTACCTCCTCTACATGCCTTCTATAGCTTTTTTAATGATTTCGAGCTGGGTGTCAACGGAGGCGTCCACGATTCCGTTGTTTGTCTGAAAAACACATCCGCCGTCATCGATAGAGGGGTCAGCTATAATATTAATCTTGGCGTCGATTCCGTACTGATATGTTATGTTGGGCAGTGTATCTTTAATAAATTGGACTGCCTGAGGTTTTACCCTTATGTTTATTTTAGGTTCACCCTTAGAAAGGGTCTTTAGTACATCAACAATTGTGTTTATAAGCACTTGCGGGTCTGTTTCGACTTCTTTTTTTATGACTTTCTTGGCTATGTCAACGCTTATTTCAAGAATATCAGGTGCAATATATTCAAAAACGTTTTTGGGTGCGTTCATAAAGCTTGAGAGTTCGTTTCTGAATTTATCCAAATCTTCTTTTGACTGTTCAAGTCCTTTGCGGTAGCCCTCTTCAAAAGCTGATTTTTTAATGCTTTCGGCCTCTTCCTGAGCACGGGAGACAAGATTTCTGTCATCAATCCTTCTGTAACCGCGTCTTCTTGAACCTCTTCGGCGTTCTTGCCTTTGCGTAAAATCAATATTTTCTATGTCGAACAAATCTATTTCCGGCTCCGGCGGTTTTGCTTCAACTTCGGGCACAGGCAATTCTTCTTCTACAGGTGCAGTTTCTACAGGAGTATTTTCCTGCACTTGTTCTTTTTTCCTCTCCCTCAGCTTTTGATTAGATTTTTTAATAATCATAGTTAATATTATATACTATCTTCGATGTATTGTGCAACAATTCCCGCAACCTTGAGCGGAAGTCCGGAATATTCTCCGTCGTATGCCTGAGCAATAAATCTCTTTACAAGAGGACGTTCGTTTTTTATAATTTTTTCTATGCGTTCTCTCGGATTTGCCTTGTATATCCTGAGTAAATCCCCCAATACGTTTTCTTTGGTCAGCTTTCTCTTAACGGGAAGGTAATTTTTTATTTCCTTCAGGCAGTCGGAAACCAAATCTCCGTCAAGATGCGATTCTAAATCCGCCATATTCATATATTGAGAGATTGCAAGCGAATCGTTTGAATCAAATTTATTCAAGATGGTTGTAACTTTGTCTTGAGAAAGAATTTTAAGAACAAGTGCAAGCGACATAAGCTTCATTTGCTTTGTACTTATTCCCTGGGGCTGAGAAACCGCGGCTGCAGCTTGCTTTTCATGGCGTCTTTGTTTTCTTTTTTCTTCTCTTCGTTTTTCGGCTTCCTGCATATTGCGTTCAGCTTCTTCCGCAGCTGCCTGTTTTTGTTTCATTTGCTCTTCTTGAGCGGCTTTTGCCATAGAATCTATATTTGATTGGCTTTCGGCACGGTTTTTGACTTCTTCATCAATAATCCCTTTTTTCTGGAGTTCTTCAATACTTGAGTTATAGACTTTAACAACGTGGTGTTCAACCGCTTGTAAAAGTTGGTCTTGAGGGATTTTTCTTATTACCGCCTGTTTTGCAACTTCAAAAATTGTGAATGCGATTTTCTGCATTATACTGTCCCAGTATTGCGGTAAAATTCCCGAGTGTACCAAGTCAATGGATTTATGGAATGACCATTCTGCAATAACCTGGGTTATAAAAACAGCCTGATCAACGGTCAGGTTAAGCTGCGTATCGTTATATAAAGCTTCTCCGGCGAGCAGAGTAAAGTTTCCCAGAGTTTTTACAATGTATTCTTTTTCTCTGTCCTGAAGTTCTTTTGGAACAAGCTCTTTTGCCTGTTCCGCCATATTTGCCGCAAAGCCTTTATAATCAAATCCTTCTATTGGCATTAAATTTTATTCCCCTTCCCGTTTATTGTTCAATCCAGCTTCTTATTCTTTCTCCCGCTTCTGCTTCGTCTACGCCGTCGAATTCCCGTTTAAGTTCTCTCAAGGCTTCCCTTATTTCGGCACCCGAAGTCGGTATTGATACAGGTCTGTTCTGTTGTTCAAGAAGTCCTTGCTGCAGTTGGGATTGTTTTGCAATCAGGTCTGCTGCGTTAACGCTCAGATCTTTAATTTGTTTTTCCTGAGCTTCGTTCATTTCTCTCAACCGCATAAGTTCTTCTTCCTGAGCGGCTTTTGCGGCATTAATTTTTTGACTTAAAGCCTTATGTCCGAAGAACAGACCGAATGCCAGAAGTGCAATTGCAAGCCACCAGGGGTTTCCGTGTTCTGCCTTAATCGGAGCTTTAACATTCTTGTCTCCCGCCATAAACGGATCAAGTGAATCCGCAAATGCTATTGTTACATTCTCCGGATCTGCCTTGGGGCTTGCTGCATGAGCAACAAGCTCTTTTAATTCTTCCAGAGTAAGCTCTACAGGAAGTGCATCTTTTTCCAATGTTACCGCAATAGAAATTTCTTCTAATACTCCGGGTGACATGTATTCATTCGTCTGAACTTTTGTTACGCCGTATTGAGTTTCTCTTGCCGTTCTTGAATAGCTTCTGTTTTGCGTAGAATCAGAACTGCCTGCGGGCAAACCGTTAGGAAGATATACACTTACTGCATTTGTATTTTTGTTAACATCTTGAGTTTGGTCTCCCAAACCTTCGGAGAAAGTTTGTTCATTCACCGAAGCTTTTTTGGTCGGGTCGTATTCTATGGTAAATCTTTCAACAGGTGCCTGTTTAAGGAAAGTACTTACCGTTGCAACATATTTACCCTGACCGATTAGTCTGTTTAACTGAGCCTGAACCTTTTCTTGCATATATTTGTCATTTTCTTGCAGTCTTGCAAGCATTTCAGACTGAGCGTCTATCAAACTGTTGTATACGTGTCCGTTTGTGTCGGTTATTGAAATGTTTTCCGACTTTAAACCTGAAACGCTTCCCAAAAGAAGGTTTGAAACAGCTTTAATTGTGCCCATATTAAGTGTTTGACCAACTGCAACCTGGAGTTGGACTGTTGCTGTTACGGGTTTTTGCATTGAAGAAAACATTGTTTGCTCGGGAATTGAAATAAATACCGAGGCGTTTTCAATCCCGTCAATTCTTCTTATAAGGCGGGCTAATTCGCCGTTCATTGCACGTACCAGTCTTATTCTTTTATCTTCTTTTGTGGAGGTAAAATCTCCTTTGTCAAAAATTTCCAAACCTACATTCTGGTCATATAATCCGCTTTCTACAATAACCATAATTGCACGGTCTCTTTGCTCCGTTGTACACTTTTTCATTCCGGGAGTGCAGTCTCCCTTTTTTAGTTTTAAAACGGATTTCGTACCATCTACCGCTCGGGCTGCAACTATATTATTTCGGGCAAGAAGTGCTTGAATTTCAAGGGCTTTACCCATATTGTCTGTTGTCAAAAGGTCTACATCCTCTTTCAGAGGCTCTTTACTGACGTCTATTTGTTCATTTTTAGAACTGTTAGTGGCTGCAATTGTTCCGCATATAATGAAGATTACAAGCAGCAGAACAACACCTCCGGCGACTGAGGCTAGAAGAATTTTATTTTCCAGTAACTTTTTGAAATCCATATATCCTGCCCTATATAATTAATTATACACATATATATTAAATAATAGAAGTCTAAATCTGTATTTGCATTATTTTATCATACGCTTGGATGATTTTTCCCGTTGCAGTAGTTGCTACGTTTATGGCGATTTCAGCTTTTGACATTGCAATCATAACGTCGTGAACATCGACGTTTTCGGACCCCATCATAGCATCTTTTAAAAGATTATCCGGTGCATTCATTGAAGTATTGAGATTCTCAACAAGACCGGACATTACGCTCTGAAAATCCGTTGTAGCAGGCTCTTCAATTCGATTCATTCTAGCTGAAGGAATATCCCCCCAACTATCCAGTTTGGTATGTTGAATTCTTGCTTCTAAATCATATCTCGGATAAAAACCGTTAAACATAAACTTCACCTCTTTTATTATTCTTATCGGCTTATTTTGGAAATAATTCAGGTAATTATTTTAAAATACTCCATTTGTAGTATCGTTTTAATAATTATTAAAGAAATGTCAAGATTTGTCGTTTAGTTAAATATGAATTTACATGAAGAATGTTTACTTAAATATTTACTTAACCCCTTGGACTTACTACGCTCTACAGAGTTGTTGAAGCTTAATAACAGCCTATTGGCGAAGGGGGCTCTTAATAAACAGTTCCTTGCAAAAAATACCAAGGTTAATTATACTGGAATATAGTTAACTGGGGGAGGAGAGATTATTTTGAAAAATCTTGTAAAAACAAAGTGGTTTATATATGGAACTTATTTACTGCTTGTTATGGCAACTTTTTTGATAGGTTTTGTGTTATTGCAGAATAATAATACACTAAAAAATGTCATCGTTTCATTTTTTGAAGTGGCGGAGAATAGAACTTTTGATTACCGTCAATCCTTGCAGGTTCTTCATAAACGTCCGATTCCCAACAAAGATATTGTTGTCTTGGCAATTGATGATGCAAGTTTGGAGGCTTTGTGGGAAAAATACGGTGAGTGGCCAATGCCGAGAAATATTTATGCGGATTTGATAAATTATCTTGAAAAACAGAAACCGCAACAAATCATTTTTGATTTAATGTTTATAAAATCCATAAGAACCACGGGCGGTGCAGATAAATATTTGGCTGAGACTATGAACAAATATCCGAATATTTATACCGCAATGAATTTTGATAATCAACCCTCGGACGTAAGAATTCCCGCACAATTACCTAAACGGCTTGCCGTTGATATAAAAAATAATTCGGGAGTAAAGTTTGATAAATACAAATTTATGAATTGTCGCCCGATACTTGCTTCTCTTATGGATGGCAAAGTTAATATCGGTATGACAAACGTTATGCGAAACAGTGACGGTATAATCAGAAAAGTCGCTCCGATTATGGAATACAAAGATGAATTTTATCCATATTTGACGTTTAAGGCGGGGGCTGATTATCTCTTACAGCAGTCTGATAACAGTTTTACGATTGATAAAAACTCAAACTTAGGTGTATATGGAACCAAAATTCCGCTTACAAAAGACGGAGAAGCTATTCTGAACTGGTACGGTCCAAGCGGAACGCACACTATTGTACCTTTGTATAAAGTGATTAAAGAGATGGATGAGGGTATAAAGAGCGGATTTAATTTTAGAGATAAAATTATTATCGTAGGGACAACCGCGATGGCTTTGCATGATACGAAAAGCGTCCCCGTTCAAGAGGGAGTGTATCCGGGCGTAGAAGTTCACGCAACCTTCTTCAACAACATGTTGGATAACAATTTTATTCATAAAACGGATATTTTGACGGATATAATTCTTTTAGTCGGGGTTATAATAATTGTCGGGGCGATAGTTATGCTCTCAACGTCAACCGTATTTGCATTTCTGTCGACCATATTGTTTGGAATTGCATACCTGTTTATCTCCTACTATATTATGGAGCTTTACAACTTGTGGATTCCTGTTGTGTTGCCGATAATTTCAATAATGGCAGCGTTTGCCCTGTCTTTTCTTGCAAAATACTTGATGAAATCAAGAGATTTCGAATATCAGTATAAACTTGCAACGATTGACGGTTTAACGGAACTCTATAATCACAGATATTTTCAGGATACTTTAAGAAAACAAATTGATATTGCAAGAAGATACAATCAATCCTTTTCTTTGATAATCGTGGATATAGATTTCTTTAAGAAGTTTAATGATACATACGGGCATCAGGCAGGTGATGCGGTATTAAGACAGGTTGCACAGACATTAAAGAAAAATTCCAGAACAACGGATTACGTATGCAGGTACGGCGGAGAAGAAATGAGTATAATCCTTCCGAATACAGGTGCAGAAGAAGCTTTAAACAATGCAAACAGAATATGTAAAGCGGTTGCGGAAAAACCTTTCCATCTTACGCCTGTTGATACTGCAAATGTAACAATAAGTCTCGGTGTTGCGACCTTCCCTGATAATGCACAAACACCGCAAGATTTGATTGAATGGGCGGATAAAGGTTTATACTACGCAAAAGAACACGGCAGAAATCAGGTAGGAAGGTACTAAATGCCGGAAGTCAAAATTATAGGTGCGGGACTTGCGGGCTCAGAGGCAGCATTGCAGTTGGCAAAAAGGGGCATAAAGGTTAAACTGTATGAAATGCGTCCGAATAAAACTACGGGTGCACACGTGACAGGTGAGTGTGCCGAGTTTGTATGTTCAAACAGCCTGGGCTCTGCCGATATTACAAATGCAAGCGGGCTTTTAAAAAAAGAAATGGAAATGCTTGGCGGAGAACTTATCAAAATTGCTCACGAAAATGCGGTTCCTGCGGGGAATGCTCTGGCTATTGCAAGAGAAGATTTTGCCAAGGCTGTTACAAAAAGAATTGAAGAAGATTCCAATATAGAGCTTATTCGCGAAGAAGTGACAGAAATTCCTGAAGGTAATGTTATTATTGCTTCCGGCCCTCTTACTAGCGATAAATTTGCGGATTCTATAAAGGAATTTACTCAAAGTGAACATTTGCATTTTTTTGATGCAATTGCCCCCATTGTAGAGGTTGATTCCATTAATTTTGATAAAGCCTTTTGGGCTTCAAGATACGATAAAGGAGAGGCTTCATATATTAATTGCCCGATGAATAAAGAAGAGTATGAAAAATTTTATAATATACTTGTAAATTCTCCGAGGATTGAACAACATAAGGTTGATAAAAACGCCAAGTTTTTTGAATCCTGTCTTCCGATAGAGGTCTTGGCTTCAAGAGGTTTTGATACCTTGAGATTTGGTCCGATGAAGCCTGTGGGGCTTGTTGATAAAAGGACGGGAATTGAAAATTATGCAGTTGTACAACTGAGACAGGATAACTCAGCCAAAACGCTCTTTAATCTCGTGGGCTTTCAGACAAATCTCAAGTGGGGAGCCCAAAAAGAGTTAGTTCATGCAATTCCGGGCTTGGAAAATGCAAATATTATTCGCTACGGCGTAATGCACAGAAACACTTTTATAAACAGTTCCCAAGTTTTAAATCCGACGCTTGAAACCCGTCAACGCCCCGGGCTGTTTTTTGCAGGTCAGATTACGGGTACGGAAGGTTATACGGAATCTATTGCAACAGGTATGCTTGCGGGGATTAATATGGCAAGAAAAGTCGCTGATTCCGACCTGTTAACGCTTCCCCGCGAAACAATGCTCGGTGCTCTTGCCTTCTATATAACGGATAAAGCTCATCTTGAACATATATCCTCAAGAGACGGTTCTTTAAGATATTTGCCCCCGCAGCCAATCAACGCAAATTGGGGAATTTTGGCTCCTCTTCAAGAAAAAATTCCAAAAGATAAAAAACTTAAAAATGAGCTCCTTGCAAGGCGTTCCGTCGATTTGATACAAAAAAATCTTAATGATTTGTAAAGTTTTGTAAATAAACATGGCAATTCCCGCAAAGAAAAATACTTTATATATTCAAAGAGGATTAACGAGAAAAAGGAGTATAATCATGGGAATTGATTCAACTAAATTGGAAGTTTTGCAAAAAGTTGTTGCAACGGTCGATGGCGACTTCGGAAACAAAAACGGTAAAATTGATACGGAAGCTGAAAGTTCAATTTTTAAAGGTGAACTTGCAAAATTAGTTGCAAAAGAAGAACTGACTCAAGATGATGCAGATAAAATGAGCAGCTTGCTTGGACTTGAAAAGACCGAGCAAAACAAGGAAGAGTCAAAAACGACAAATCCTATGTCAAGAAAAGAAAAGAAAGCTGCCAAGAAAGAAGCAGAATCAAAAGAAAATTTAGTTGTTCGTTATCTCAATACAATCGTTAATGAAGGTCAAGACATTGAAGCAGGCTTGGCTGAAAAATTAGGTACTTTGAAAGATACTCCTGAATATAAAGAATTACAGGAAAAAGTTCTGTCAATAGAAGCTGCTATTGATAAAATCGGTTATAATTCAAGAGAAGATGTTGAAAAACTTGAAAAAGCCGTTAAAGAAGAACTTGGTATCGGAAAGAAAGATGATTTTGAAAAAGATGTTCTTGAACTTTTGGTAAAAAGTGCAGAGCAAAAACAGAAAGCAAAAGAATATAAAGAAATTAAAGATGCATTCCTTGCCGAGTACAATAAAGGCGGTAAAAACCTTGAAGAAACATATAATGTAATAAAAGAACAGTTCAAAGACAGAGGTTCGTATATTAATCATAAACGCGGCGGTCTCTTAAAAGATTTTAGAGAAGACTATGTAAAAGGTGAACTTGGAACTCAACTTGCTATGGATGTTATCAATAATACTGAAGGTACAGGTTTTAAAGAAGTTCGCAGAAATGCCAATGATACTATAAAAGAAAAATACAATGATGATAAGTATGTTCCTACGATTAAAAAGGAAGGTGCAAAAATTGCATTCGGAGGTGAAGAATCAAGGCTTCATATAGCAGCTGCGAACAGAGTCAGAGCTAATAAGGTTGAAGAAGCTAAAGAACAAACAAAAGAAGAAATCTTAAAGGCTCTCGGCGGTAAAACCGAAATTTTTGAAGCACTTGTTGCAACCGGATTAATAGAAGAAAAAGACGGTAAATATGATTTGTCTGTTCTTTCTGCAATCATAGGAAACGAAGTCGGTGCAGACAATTATTTGGATAAGATGTCCAAGAAATATCAGGCAATCGGAGAAAAGTTGGGTACTTATACAGAATTGGAAGTACAGACAAAACTGGATGACTTGTCTGATAAGGAGGCTAAGCAGTTAATCAAATTATGCGGTTACGAGATTGAAGGTAAAAATTGGGGTAAAGTCCTCTTAAAAACAGTGGTCGGCGGTCTGTTCGGTGCCTTAACGGCAGGCGGTGCGGAAGCTGCACGTCAAAATCATACTTACAGATATAATAATAGTAACAGTATATCAAACTCAATCCATATTGATACTGATGATTTAGACAATATGAAAATTACCACAATAATTGATGGCGTAGAAGTTCCCAGTGAGGTGCCCCCGGTTAGCATTACGTTACCTGAAGGAGCAACTAACGCTGCAAGAGTTATTGTTGATGTAACAACGAATGTTGATGTAATTAAAGATATTGCATTTAAAGGCGGAAAGTTTATTTTGACCAACGCTATGAGCGGTGCGGTAATCGGTGCGGCTTTGGGATTCCTTAACGGAGTTCTTTCGGACGATGCTTCAGAAATTCCTATAGCTGAAATTAACTTTGATGATATGTCTTATGCCGATTATATCAAACGTGTTGAGAAGAAATTCCCTGAGTGGTCAGATGCTTTAACAATGATTGCATTAACATTCCATGATAAAGACGGTAATTGGGATTGCAAAGGCTACAGAGATTTCTTAAGAAAAGCGGCAGGTAATGATGTTCTTAATAAAAAAGAACTTGTTGCAGCTCTTCAGAATAAACCTGAAAAGGAAGAACCAAAACAAGAACCTCCAACACAAGAGGAACATTGTGAAGAACCGCAAAAATGCTTGCTTGAACAGGATTCTAAGCATGTTGATACAACTTTAACACACAAGATTAAATATGGCGATTCTTGGGAAGAATTGGTAAAAGCATACTTCCCGACCTGGAAAGATTGTTTCGGTAAAATGTACGGTAAGGGCGGAGCTATCCAAGCATTAAAATCTGCTATTGCCAACGGAGACCAAAAATTGTACAGCAAATTATTAGCAGGTTATATTCCTTCTGAGATAAACATTCCTCAAAACCTTGGAGATTGTTTGAGAAATGACGACGGTAAAGTTCAATTCAGAACTCCTGTAGGTACTCCTAAAGGTTATATGGGTAAAGTCGGAGTGAAAACCGGATATAATGAAGTTACACTTACTGATTGTAACGGCAATACTGCAAAGGGTGCTAATGTTGATGAAGCTCTTACAAATTTCAATAAACAACATGAAACCGAATATACAAAGGAAGATATTTTAAAATAGCAGAAGCAATATGGTTGTTTTTCAAACACAAAAGACCGATTACATAATCGGTCTTTTGTGTTTCTTACTTCCAGTCTGTTATTAACTCAAGACATCTTCAAGATCCCCAAGTATTCCTTCGTTACTGTTACCGCAATCGCAGTTACATTTGAAGTTCTTCAGGATTTCAATAATTTCATTTAATTTTGAAGTATAGTCCGGACTTGTCCAATCAATACCTTTAAGCAGTTTCAAGATTTCATCCAGAATTTCAGAGTTGTCATTAAGACCGTTGAGTTTTTCATCAATAGATTTTAACAAACCTTCAATTGTAGTTGTATCAACATCTACATCAACCTTAAGGTTTTGAAGCAATTCTTTGTATCTGTTATAGTTAGCTTCGTCATGTTGTTTCCATAACTCTTCCAACTGGTCAAGCGTAATAGAAGAGCCGCTTCCTGAACCGCCATTACCTTCTATTGCAACCTGTATTTTTTGTATTTCAACTTTTAAATCGCCTAAAGATTTATTCAATGTTTCCAGATACATATTAGCGATTGTTTGATTTGACATAATCTTTGATAAATCAGTATCAATATTTTCCAGCAAACCTAACGCACTATCAAACTTGGAATTAAATTGTTTCCAATTATTGTTAGCAATTTCTGACGCTTCGCCGATAGCTTTGTACATTGCATCAACCGCTGCCTGTAATTTGTCAAGTTGAGCTTCCAGAGCTTTCAGTTCTTCATAAAGATTTGCGTTACCGCTGTTTACCGCTGATGTTACTTTATCTATTGCCATTATGATTTCGTCTTTAGAAAGACCCGCAAAGATTTGTAAATCATCAAGCTTACCGTTAATAGTTTGAAGTTCTTCTACTTGTTTTTGTTCTGTTTCAATATATGTTTCCTGGAATTCTTTAATTATTGCAGTAAGTTCCGAACTTGACATATTTATGGCATCAGATATTTGCATACCCATTAATTTAAACATATCTTCCAGTTTTTGGTAATCAATGTTGCCGGAGCCTCCCGCCTGGATTTCTTTTATAGCCTCTATTAATTGATTAAATCTAGTGTCATCAGATGCTATTGCAAGCAGGTCATCCGTATTCTTTTTAATACCTTCCAAGCTTTCTGCCATATCTTTTTGTGTGGCTTGCATTAAGTTCAATTGTGCAGTTTGGATTTTGTTATCCATTACGAGTTGTTCCATTAATGCAAAATGCTTGGTTTTATCATTGTTATATTGTTCTACAAATTGATTGAAGCTTTCTGTCAGATTAAGCAGGTTGGAATTGATTTCACCGAGTAAGTCAATAATTTGTTGTGCAGCTTCTTCGGCTGAAATTCTTCCTTCTTTTAATTCATCAAGAATTTGTTGTAATTTAGCATTATTATCTTTGGTTACCTGAGTGTTTTCTTTGATTGCTGCTATGATTTGTGCTGCTGTCATTTGTTCAATTTGAGCCTGAGTGTAGCCTAATTTAATCATAACACTTATTAATTGGTCTTTTGTCATATTGAGAGTTTTTACAACAGTTTCAAAGTTTGCATTACTGTCAAGGTTTGCTTGCTCAATAGCTTCTCTGATACTGTCGAGCTTTTCAACGGCTTCTTGGTGACTTGCGATTAATGTCTGGTTTTGAAGAATTAATGTTGCCAATTGTGTATTTGTAGTTTGTGAAGAGTTCTTGATTTCATTAGCAATTTCCAATAATGCCGCTCTGTCCTCTTCAGCTTTTTCTAATGCAGTGAGAACCTGACCGAGCAATCCTTTGATATCACCGAGTAAATCAAGAATTTGTTTCATAGCATCCGCCGCACTTAATTGTCCTGATTCTACCTTGTCAATCAATTCTTGCAATAAAGTATTTGCTTCTTCTTGACTCATACCATTTTGAGTCAATAATGTAATCATTATTTCCTGATTTGCAATGCTTGTAGTAATGAAATTAAACATCTGTTCATAATATGCTTTTGCATCTGCACCCTGTTGTTGCATTAACTCCATCATCTGCTGCATATATTCAAGCATTGCTGCCATTTGTTCTTGTATTGCTTGATATTGTTCACCTTGTTGCAGCATTAATTGTTTTAATAAATCATACATAGCTTCCCACTTAGAGGAATCTTCCGCATAGTTTATAGTTACATTGTTATCAACATTAATAATGGTTTGGGGTGGTATTGGCTCTTCATCTGAGCAAGAAGTTAAGGCTCCAGCACCTAATGTTGCTAATGCCATTATTGTTGCGAGTTTAAGGCTTTTAAATTTTCCGCCTTGAAATGCTATATTGGATTTGTAAGGAGCGACATATTCATTCGCAGTTTTGTCCTCAACTTGCTGCGGTTGAGATGCTCCAAGTTTTGTCGCAAGCACCGGATTGCTTGTTATGTTGTTTAACCCCTGAAATGATAATACATTTAAACCTGTTTGCGGTTTATCCGTCTCCGGTGACGGAACTGTTACATTAGCAGGAGTACCCTGATTTTCTCCAAATTTTACTTTCTTTGTTTGTAACAAAAGTTCGTTTAAATTGATGTTCATGTGTTTTATGCTCCTTTACATAAGTTTTTATAACTGCGTACCAACTTTAAAACGTATAAAAAATCTTTTTGCTACTGATATATCATATTTTTACAAAACTTAATATCAGGCTTTTATTTATTGCGTGTTGTCAAACAATTTATTTACTTATATAATATATAAGAGCATATTGCAGGTATAAAAATTAATGAAAGATATAGTAGTTCAAAAGTTTGGAGGCACATCCGTTGCCGATACGGATAAGATTAAGAATGTTGCAAAAGCTGTTATTAAAGAGAAGGCTTTGGGCAATGATGTAATTGTTGTTGTTTCGGCTATGGGGCACACAACGGACTATCTTATAAAAATGGCAAAAGAAGTTTCTGACGCTCCTTCGTCTAGAGAGATGGATATGCTTTTGTCTACGGGTGAGGGTGTTTCGATTGCTTTATTGGCGATGGCTTTACAGGCACAAGGGTGTCCCGCGGTAAGTATGAACGCTATTCAAGTCGGGATTATGACTGAAAAAGTGCACTCTAAGGCGAGAATTATAAATATTAAAACCGAGAAAATAAAAAGTCATCTTGCCAAAGGCGAAGTTGTTGTTGTTGCAGGTTTTCAGGGGGTAACCGATGATTTGGAAATAACAACTCTCGGAAGAGGCGGCTCTGATACTTCGGCAGTTGCTCTTGCAGGTGCTTTGCATGCAAAAAGATGTGATATATATACGGATGTAGAGGGGGTTTATACGACAGATCCCCGTATCGTGCCTCGTGCGTCGAGGTTAGATGAGATATCGTATATTGAGATGCTTGAGCTTGCAAGAGTGGGGGCAAATGTTCTGCATCCTAGAGCAGTGGAAACCGCTAAACAGTACAACGTGCCCGTGAGAGTAAGGAGTACTTTTAAGCTTGATAATTTAGGAACTTTAATATTAGGAGTTGATGATATGGAATTACACAGACCTGTTACGGGTGTTGCATCGGATTTGTCTCAGCTAAGGGTTGTTGTTTGTGATGTCAAAGACAATCCCGGTACTGCGGCTGTTTTGTTCAACGGTTTGGCTAAAGAAAATGTTTCTGTTGATATGATTATTCAATCTTACGCAAGAAAAGCATTGAATACCAATGATATTGCTTTTACGATTGATAAAGGAGATATCGAAAAGACTTTGGAAGTTATACAAAAAGTAAAAGATAAGATTGAATATAGTAATGTTTTCGTCGATGATAAAATTGCTAAGATTTCAATTGTAGGTGCCGGCATGATAGACAGACCGGGTATAGCCGCTAAGATGTTTAAAACGCTTGCGGATTCTAATATAAATATAAAGATGATTTCTACAAGTGAAATTAAAATCAGCTGTATTGTTGCAGAAGATAAAGCTCAAGAAGCTGTCAGAGCACTTCATAAAGCTTTCCATCTTGATAGTGACGAAATTGCAGAGGTAAAAGGGGATTTACCTGACGTATAAGGAGAAAAAATGAAAAGAATATTGTTTTCTTTATTGATATTAAGTTTTATATCTTTACCCTCACTGGCGGATGACAAGTCGGAGGCTTTAGAATTTTTTAACAGTTATGTTCGTGCGGCAAACACATATAATCCGGTTATAACGCAAATGTATTCACCCTCCGCAAAGATTATAAGGCAGGTAGTAAAGCCTGACGGCTCAACAGTTGATGTGCAAACAAATACGGCTACTTATATTACGCAAATGAAACTCGGACAGGCAGGGGCTAAATTAAGACATTATACAAACAGATATTCTGATGTTTCGGTTACGCATATTGGTGATAATAAGTATAAGGTATCTTCCTTGCGTCAGCCTTCGGGTGAGTCATATAAGTTAAAAACATATATGATAGTCCAAAAGCAGCCGGACGGGAAATGGCTTATAACAGAAGAGCTTATGCAAACAAAAGAGCAGATTTTCTTAAAATATGCAAAATAGTCTAAACTCCCAGAGACGGTGCAATTTGAATGAATGTTCTGGTCAAATCCTCATCCCATTGTGTTCCCGCACCTTCTTTTAGTATGGCAATGGCTTCTTCTATATTCATACCGCGTCTGTAAGGTCTGTCACTGATTAGTGCGTGATATGTATCCGCAATCGCTACGATTTTTGCGGCTAAAGGTATTTCCCCGTTTTTAAGACCTTCGGGATAACCCTTACCGTCTATTCTTTCATGGTGGTATTTAACAATCGGAATTAAATCCCTTAGTGAGGGATTAGGTGTGAGAACTTTTTCGGCACCTATTGTCGGGTGCTGCTTCATAATTTTCCATTCATCATCGGAAAGCGGTCCTTCTTTTTTCAGCACGGTTTCAGGAATACCGATTTTGCCGACATCGTGAAGGAGAGCACCAAGTTTTATGCGTTCAACTTCTGCTTCCGGTAAATTAATAGCCCTTGCTAAAGCTTCTGAAAATTTTGAAACCGAAGTGGAGTGACCTTTGGTATACGGGTCTTTTGCATCTATTGCACTTGCTAATGATTCTGCTATTTCGGAAATTCTATGCCCCACGATTGCGTGGTCCGCGTTGAATTTGGATATCAATTCTTCTTCAAAGTTTAAACCAAGTTGTGCATGCCTTTTTCCGATAACTTCCGCGTATGACTTTAATGCCACATCATCCCAGAAGTTAAAATCGGCAGAGCTTATGATAGCTGACATACCATCT
>CALUTM010000021.1 GCA_944323705.1 Candidatus Gastranaerophilales bacterium | reverse complement strand
ACTTTGCCCGGGGGTTAAAGACTTATCAAGGGCTGATATGAAACAGGTTTATTCATATCCTAACGCTGTTTACGGGTACAACAACTTTGTAGGTACGGAAAAGGATTCTATCTACACAGCTGAGGGTTTTTCGGTAAACAGAGAAATTAATCAGCTTACAGCAGGAACAATGGGAACTACCGTTGCCAGTGACGGTTCCATGACCGGTGCTGCAACTAACATACCGTGTTTAAATGACCTGTCAAGCCACAACGGAACTCCTATTGTGAGAGATGAAGCAAAAATGGATGGTAACGGCTGCCCTATACAAATGGGAACGGCAAATTCAATCCAAGCCATCAAAAAGACATTAGTACCTTTTGATTTGTCACCGTTTGAAAACATGACAGGTGCAGCAGCGGGGTTACAGATGTTCCCTGACGTACCCGAAGGGTATTGGGCTTCTTGCGAAATCGACAAACTTGCTACAAACGATATTGTCGTAGGTTATCCCGACAGATTGTTCAAACCGTCAAGAAACATTTCTCGTGCTGAGTTTGCTACAATGTTAGTCAAAGGTTTCGACAAGGATATGTATTCTTGTGCACCTGAAAAACTTTTCTCTGACGTACCGACAAACCACTGGGCTAACTCTGCTATCACTGTTGCCGTACATCAAGACTTGTTAAAAGGATATCCTGACGGCAAGTTCAAACCTAATCATAATGTTACAAGGGTAGAAGCTCTTTGTGCCTTATCAAAAGGAATACAATGTGCAGAAATGGATAAATGCAAGGCTCAGGAAATATTGTCAAAATACTGTGACGGTAATACAGTCCCGGAATGGGCACAAATTCCTATAGCAAAAGCCTTGGATAAAGGTGCTTTAAACAATTCACCTAACCCGAATACGATTGCTCCGTTCAAAGATGCTTCCAGAGCAGATATAGCAGCTATGTTGCAGAATATTCGTGTTGCAGCGGGCATTGACAAAAACCCTGTAACTGCAAATAACGATTGCCCGATGTGTCCTGTTGACAAGAAAGCATTTATTGAAAATGAAGAAATCGTTAAAATTCCGACGCTTCAACTTCAATTTAGAGACCAAATCAGTGCAAAATCTTCTCATGTAGGTCAGAAATTTGCAGCCAAAACGCTAGAAGATGTAACAATTAACGGTCAATTGTACCCTTGCGGTTCAAATGTATACGGTAAAGTTGTAGAAGTCGTAAGACCTTCAGGTTGTCAAAAAGGTGCACTTAAACTTGCATTTACGGAAATCGAAAACTGCGGTTGCAGAGCTACGTTACCGAGACAAATTCTTAATGCCGAAATTAACAAGTCCAACACTCCTAACATAGTATCAAGAATCGTTACTGCACCTCTTACATGGGGCGGTCAGATGCTCGGTATAGTAGGAAGAACAACAGGCGGTATGCTGTCTAACTTAGGTAATGCACTTGAAGATGTTGCTTCAGGTACAGGTATTGCTCTGGGTGAGGCTTTCCAAGGTCAATTTATGGCTTCCGCAAGAAGTCTCGGAGATGTTGCTAAAGATACAATCAAAGCTCCTATTGACTTAACAAGAACTGCTATTTCCGGTACCGTAGGGCTTGTTCAGGCTACAGGCGACGAAGTCGGATACCTTGTTGATGCTAAGGGATATAAAATCTCTGCTATTAATCCGAAAGAACACGTTACTATTGCTTTCGGTTGCAGCGGCGAATAGTAAGTATTGTCAAGTCGTTCGCTCATGCAATGAGAGGAAGCGGAATCAATCCGCTTCCTCTTTTTGTTTTATGATTGATGATTGCAGCTCTTTTTTGTTTTTAATATAATAAAGGGGAAACAATTCGGCTAAGTATAAAATTGTCGGTTTTGCGTTATTTTATATAAGAAAGGAAAGAGACTATGAAAAAATCAATTCATGATTTAGGTGACATCAAGGGTAAACGTGCTTTAGTACGTGTAGATATTAACGTTCCCTTGGATGAAAACAAAAACGTTACGGACGATACACGTATTCAGGCTATTGTTCCGACAGTAAAATTTTTAAAAGACAAAGGTGCGAAAATTATTCTTATGGCTCACTTAGGCAGACCGAAAGGCGAAAGAAATATGGAATTTTCTCTTGAACCTGTTGCTAAATATATGTCAAAAGTTTTCGGTGAAGAAATTGTTTTCATACCTTCTGTTGAAGAAGCAAAACCTTATGTAGAAAAGCTTCAGGATGGTCAAATTGCCCTTCTTGAAAATATTCGTTTCTATAAAGCCGAAGAAGCTAAAGATGATGATATGACATTTGCCGAAGAACTTGCGAAATTGGGTGATTTCTATGTTAATGATGCCTTCGGTGCAGCTCACAGAAACCATACATCTACTGCAAAGTTGGCAAAAATACTTAAGCCTGCCGTTTCCGGTTTGTTAATGGAAAAAGAAATCAGATGCTTATCTCAAGCCCTTGATAATCCGACCAGACCGTTTACCGCAGTTGTAGGAGGGGCTAAAGTCTCCTCTAAAATAGGTGTTTTGGAAAACCTTTTAGATAAAGTTGACAATATGATAATAGGCGGCGGTATGGCATACACTTTCGTTAAAGCTAACGGAGGGAAAATAGGCAATTCTATCTGTGAAGATGATCAGCTTGATGTTGCTAAAGCCATTGAAAAGAAAGCTCAAGAAAAAGGTGTAAAATTAGTTATGGCAACAGACGTACTCGTTACCAATGATTTCTCCGGCAACGGCGAAAACAAATTCGTTAAGATTAATGAAATTCCTGACGGATTTGAAGGCGTTGATGCAGGACCTGACTCAAGAAAAGCTTTCGCAGAAGTTTTGAAATCCTCAAAAACAATACTTATGAACGGACCTGTAGGGGCGTTTGAAAATCCTAAATTTGCAGAAGGTACTAAGGCTGTTCTGGAGGCAATTGTTGAGGCTACCAAAAATGGTGCAACATCTGTTATAGGCGGCGGAGATTCTGTTTCTGCTGCTAAGAAGTTCTTCAAGGCTGAAGACTTCACTCACGTTTCAACCGGAGGCGGTGCTTCTTTAGAATTTATTGAAGGAAAAGTTCTTCCGGGCGTTGCAGCATTGGATGACAAGTAAGTAATTAAAATTAATCAATAAAAGAGCGGTCTGTATCTATTTACAGCCGCTTTTTTATTTTTAAATAATATGATAATATAAATATAAAGAGGGAGAGGGATAATGTCCGTAATTATTTTGTTTTGTGCAATCGTGATAATATCCTGTATTATAACTAACAAATTCTCTAATAAATTGGGCATGCCATCACTTGTCTTTTTTATGTTTTTAGGAGTCCTGTTCGGCTCTGATGGAATTTTGAAACTCTCTTTTGATGATTATGACTTGACCTCCAAGCTATGTTCAATAGGTCTCTTGTTCATTATCTTTTATGGCGGATTTTGTACAAAAAAACCGAATGAAAACAAAGTCACAATTCAAGCTATACTTCTTTCTTCATTAGGAACAATTCTTACGGCAATATTTACGGCAGTATTTTGCTATTATGGTCTAAAGCTTCCCTTTGCGGAAAGTTTCTTAATCGGAGCTATTATAAGTTCCACAGATGCAGCATCGGTGTTTTCAATTTTACGTTCCAAAAGGCTTAATCTAAAGTTTCATACAGCACCGATTTTAGAGATGGAGAGCGGAAGTAACGACCCGTTTGCCTATATGTTAACAATGCTCGGACTTCTTTTATTAAAAGGAGAGAGCCCTTTTTCACTTACGCCGTTATTGTTTAAACAGTTGATATTCGGAATCGCATTCGGTGTATTGATTGCGTATGTTGCTATTTTCATATTCAAAAAAACAAAACTGCTTACAGAAGGTACTGACACCATTTTTATGGTTGCAATTGCCCTTATATCTTTTTCTCTACCTGATTTAATCGGAGGAAACGGATATTTAAGTGTTTATATTACCGGTATAATCCTCGGGAACAGTGAAATTAGGAATAAAATAAACCTTATTTATTTCTTCGACGGAATTACCGCTCTGTCACAGGTTATTATATTTTTCCTTATCGGGTTCCTGTCCTTTCCTCACCGAATTCCCGAAATACTGGTTCCTGCCGTGCTGATTACTTTATTCCTGTCGTTTGTCGCCCGACCGCTTGCGGTTATGTTCATTATGCTTCCTTTTAAAGCACCTTGGAATCAGATTTCATTTATTTTCTGGGCTGGTTTAAGAGGGGCCGCGTCTATAGTTTTTGCAATTATGGCAGTTGCACAAAGCACGGATTTAAAATACGATTTATTTCACATTGTTTTTGTTGTTGCTCTTTTATCGGTTGCCATACAGGGTTCAATGCTTCCGTTTATCGCTAAAAGGGATTCTATGATTGACCGATTTACTGATGTCAGAAAGACATTTAATGATTATCAACAAGAATCCGCTATCAGCCTGACAAAATTCATAATTCAGGAAAACCACCACTGGAGAGGATGTAAATTAAGGGATTTAACTCTGGCAGATAATTCATTGATCCTTGTTATAAACAGAGATGGAGAAAGGATTATTCCGAACGGAGATACTCAACTTGAAACGGGTGATGAAGTATTAATGGGAACGACTGTCGTACAATCTAAATGTGATATTAAATTGTGTGAAACCGTCATAGATAAAGGTCATGAATGGCTTAATAAAAAAATTAATGAACTTGATTGTCCCAAAGGATTTCTTATTGTATTGATAAAAAGAGAAGATGATTCTTTTGTCCCGAACGGTGAAAGTGAGATTAAACTAGGAGATACAATCGTATTCCAGGAAGCCTAATTGCTAAAATAGAGCCGATATCGAAACCAATAAATTATAATAAAAAAATGACTTGCTTCTTGCAAGTCTTTTTGTGAAAAAGGAAATAAGGGAAAAGAGTTTTATACTATGAAGAACCCCAATCAAATACGGAACTGACGGCATCATCAATTAAAGATTTTATTGATTGAATTTCCGTATTAATCGCTTCCAGCTCCGTGGAGAGGTCATTCATAGTTATATCTAAATAGTTTTCTTTCTCTGTAATTCTTTCTTTTTCTGCATTATACCAGGCAGTAATTTCTTCTCTGACATCGGAATCCGTGCGTGATTGTACCAAACCACTCGTCAGGAAGTATGTAAGAGAAGTATTCGGCGTGTAATTACCGTCATCTTCAACAGTTGCTAATTGGAATGTTCCGCTTACTATTGCATCACTGATATAATCTTCGTTGGTAGCCATTTCTTTGTTATATTCTGTAGTCCATCCGTTAGCAGCGGCTGCTTGGAATATCGGATAGTAGAAATCAACAATTGACTGGATTTCAGAAGTTACTGTGTCGGAGTTATTAACAATAGTCTGGTTACCTGTTTGTTCACCGGTGAGGGTTTGTGTATCATCAGCAGTATATTCTGACGATACTTGACCACCATCAATAACTGTCTGAAATTGTTCTACAGTAAAGCCCGGAAGAAGTTTCGCTAAAATCTCCGGTATTTTTTCGGTTGAGAAAGTTCCGCCTCTGCCTTTGCTGTCCATTGCAGATGAGCCTAAAACACTTGTTATCGCACTTGCGTAGCTGTCACTCATGACAACCTGACCGTTATAGTCCGTCAAAATTGCAGAGTTATCGGACTTCAGGGGCTGTGAACCGTTAGTAATAGCCAAATAGTTAGCACCATATCCCATTAAATAATTGTAATTAATTTTGTTATATTGCCCGTTCGCATAGTAAGAAATCTGTTTGGACTGTAATTTGCTTTGATATTCTTGAGAAAGTTGAGTTTGTTCCCGTGAAAGAGCCATTTTTCTCATTGAAGTAACGGAAATGCCGTACTCGCAATCAGCTTTGCGGGCAGTAAGTGTTAAAAGTCTAATTTGTGAGCAGGCTAATCCCATTTTTATTTCCTTTATTTAGTCCCTTTTACATGTATATCGGCATTTTTAGCGAAAACTTTAGGTTTTTATAAAAAATTTTTACAATTCTTTACATTTTAAATAATATGAGTAAAATTTTAGATGCAACATCTTTTTTTAAATCATCCGAACCTAAGAAAAAGAGTTTTTACAGCTATTACAAGAACACCATAACCAACCCTGCATATTAGAGTTTATCAAGTTTTACCCGCCCCATACAAAATTAAATTTTTATTTTTTTAATACGGCAGGTTCAAAAATATCGACAAAATTTAATTTATCCGTATCAAAAACTCCCTTATCAGTAATTTTTAACTCAGGTATAACCGGAAGGGACAGAAATCCCATTGTCATAAAAGGATCCGTAAGAGTGCACCCTATTGATTTTGCCGCATTATTAAGCTCATCGCATTTTCCGACAACATAATCAAAATCTCTGTCAGACATCAAACCTGCAATAGGAAGCGGCAATTGGGAAATTATCTCTCCGTCTTTTACCACAACTTTTCCGCCCTGGCACTTAATTAATGCAACCGCAGCAGTATACATATCATAATCATCCGTACCGATAACAATCATGTTGTGAGAATCGTGTGCCACGGTTGAGGCTATTGCACCGCATTTCAGATTAAATCCCTTGACAAAACCCTTGCCTATATTACCTGTTGCACGGTGTCTTTCTATTACACATATTTTTAACGTATCATTTTCAATATTGCTGACAGCATTTCCATCCTTAATTTTTACTTCCGATAAAACAGATTTGGTAATTAACTGATTGGGTATAACTTCCAATGCTCTGACTTCATTTCCCTTTGCCTCAATTACAAAGTCCTCGGGAGTTATCCATCGTACATTTACGGAGTTTCTTGCAGAAAGTTCGTTTTGTTCCTCAAATTCCGAGGTAAGTTTTCCATCCTGCACCGCAATATTACCATCTTTAATAACCACATCCGGTCTAAAAGTTTCTAAGTCAGGCAAAATAAGCATATCCGCTTTATACCCCGGTGCAATCGCCCCCAAATTCTTTAGCCCGAAGTATTCCGCCGTATTCAGACTTGCAATCTGAACAGCTTTTATAACGTCCACACCTGCTTCCACGGCACGTCTCACCATTCCGTTAATATGTTCTTTCAAGTCCTCCGGGTGTCTGTCATCCGTCACAAAAATACATTTTCGTGTATTGCAAGTTTTCAAAAGCGGTATTAAGGCATCCAAATCCTTTGCGGCAGTACCTTCCCGAATCATAACGTACATTCCTAGTCTCAATTTCTCCGCTGCCTCTTGAGGTGTAGTGCACTCATGATCGGACTTAACCCCGCTTGCAATGTACGCACACAGGTCTTTGCTGCTCAAATACGGAGCATGCCCGTCAATACACTTACCCGCAGATTTTGCAAGCTCCAGTTTTGCCATAACATTTTTATCCCGATTCAATACTCCCGGGAAATTCATCATCTCTGCTAAACCGAGAACCCAGGGTTTATCAATTAAAAGTGACAAATCATAACTGTTCAAGTCAAAGCCCGAAGTTTCAAACGGAGTAGCGGGAACACAAGACGGCAGCATCGTATACACATCTATAGGAAGATTTTTTACCGCCTCGTGCATAAAACTTATTCCATGCAGCCCGAGAACATTTGAAATTTCATGGGGATCAATAATTACGGTTGTTGTGCCCGCGGGCAGCACAATCTTCGCAAACTCCGCAGGAAGCATCATTGTGCTTTCCAAATGGACATGCCCGTCGATAAAAGAAGGGGTGACAAAAGCCCCGTTAATATCAATCTCTTTTTCTCCCGAATAATTTTCTCCAACCCCCGCAATTATGCCGTCCGAAATTGCAATATCAGCTTTGTGAATTTCTTCAGACAATACGTTCACTATATTTGCATTTTTTATGACTAAATCAGCCTTTTCCAAGCCGCGTGCTACATTGATTATATCCGACATATTAAATCCTTATACTCAAGAAGCTTTGACAAGTCTCCCGACTTCAAAACCTCATCAATTTTTTCCTTAAAATTTTCGGCACCCTCCGTAATCATATCCGAAGGTAACAAAATATCGGTATTTTTTTCGGAGTTAACAAAACCTTTATTAATAATCAAAAAATCTTTATACATTTCCAAAATTTTCATATCGGTTTTATCAATATCGTAATTTTCACCCAAAAAATATTTCATATCCTTAGGCAGAAGTTCTAAAAATTTAATCATAAACTCCGTTTCGGAAATATTACTTTCTTCGTCATATTCCTGTCCTAAACAATTATTGTTAAGAATCGGTTGTTCGGGCTGTGTTTTAATATATGCAGCCCACATAAGACATCCTGTATAAAAACCGAGATTGTTATAAAAAAGTTCAAAAAACTTTTTGTAATATTGTCTGAACTTCATCTTTCTTTGAGAAAAATTTTTAAACCTGTTTATATCCGCATAAAGATATTCTACCGTGCCTCTGAAAGCTAAAATATAAGGTGCAAAACCGGGATCAAATTCTAAACCTTTTGTCATAATTCTCCTTTACTGATTTACAACATTTTAGCATAAACTTACTAAATTTTGTCAGCAGGTTTTTCAAGTTCACCGTCGGAGAATTTCAATTTTTCTTCTGATTTTTTAAGATATTCAAATTTAAAATCACTCTTTTTGCCGTTAACGCAGTCATCAAGATGATAACTCTTTGCATCATTTACAATAT
This sequence comes from Candidatus Gastranaerophilales bacterium, assembly GCA_944323705.1. Lineage (GTDB taxonomy): Bacteria > Cyanobacteriota > Vampirovibrionia > Gastranaerophilales > Gastranaerophilaceae > CAG-196. The sequence goes on along the minus strand of CALUTM010000021.1, from coordinate 20,607 downwards.
ACTCAAGATTTCTAAAAGAAAATCTTCTCTCCGCCATTTTTTGTGCTAAATCTTGGAGCTGATTATCATTTTCGGAAATAAATTTATCTTTATTCTTGATTTTCCCCAAATTCATTTTTAAAGCTTCATACAAACACTCTTTATCAGGATACGGAACTTCAACAATGTTTTGAAATCTGCTCATGGCGGCTCTGTCCAGACCGTTATTTCGGGGAGAAATATTTGTCGTACCTATTATTGTTACATTTGGAGCTTTTTCCTTTAAAATTTCCAAATAGTTTAGAAAAACCGAACGTTCTTCCAAAATACTGACCCAATGAGTTCCTGCTGTTTTATCGGTAATTTTATCGGCGGGTGCAACCATCGCATCAATTTCATTAAAAGTTACCACATACTTTTTATCACTGTTATTTTTTGCTGTCTTAAGAATATTTTCAAAAACTTTTTTTAGCTTATCAACACCTTCCCCCGCCCACATTGAATTATAATCGGAATGCATAACTTCCAAATATTCCGCATCAAGAGACTTTGCAAAAATCTTTGCAAAATAAGACTTACCTACTCCCGCTGAACCATATAAAAGAAGTCTGTTTTGAAGCCTTAGGCTCCCCGGTTTCCGATATTATATCACTTCCCGCCTTTGCCTGATTAACTTGACGCTGCAAAAAAGACTTCAAATCTTTATTAATACTTTTGCAACTCTCAAGTGTAGGGACATCGGGATTATTTTTTAGAGATACAAAAGAAGATGGCTTTTTGGCAAAATAATTTTCAACCTTTTTTACCATATCCAATATAGTTTTAAGATTAAACAAAAATGTGCCAAACAAAACGGTTAAGAAGGTTAAAGAAGCCAGTCCGATTAATCTTTCATTTTGTTCAACGGTTTTTCTTTGATAATCAAGGTCATTATTTATTTTTAGAGCTTCCTTGCGTCCTACAAAACCATAGTAACCTTGACTGTCAATATTTCTAAAATTTGGATATCTACTTATACTTTGTGATATTGGTTGAATCATTTGTTTTGCCTTATACACATATCATTATTGATTGGATTAAAAATATTTTATCATAAATCTATTTATTTAAAACAACTGTAACAATATTTTCTGACGAAATATTTAAACAATCAAGAGTGTCACAGGTTGTCTGACGTTTTTCCCACAAGCACGGACGCAGAGGACAGTCGCAGTCAGCTTTTATCGGAATAACTTTTTTGTTTTGGGGAATAAGCTTTTTATCATCGGTTGAGCCAAAGATTACATAAGTTTTAACACCTAATCCGACGGCTATATGAAGCGGAGCAGAATCCGAACACAAAAACTTTTCCGCACTTGAGATTAATTCCGCAAGTTCACGCAGATTTCTTGTTTTGCCGTACATATTTTTGTACTTTTCTGCGGACACAAGCTTTTGAATAGTCTCAATCGTGTCCTTATCGTCCGGCCCTCCCGCCAAAATAACTTTTTTCCCCGCATCCGCAAGTTTCTCTACAACTTCTGCCCATCTTTCGGCAGGAATGGTTTTTATCATATTTTTCTTTACACTTAACAAACTTACGCCCGGATGAATGAGAACGGTATTCGGCTCTACTGCTTTTTTCTCCACATTTATTACAGGTAATTCCGTATTATTATCCGTAATATCTCTAACCAGGTCATGATACATTTTTGCTGCATACTGCTTTTTATTCAACGGCACCGCCTTCGTTAGCAAAAGTTCACTTAATTTACCCGTATTATATCCGTAACGTTTTTTTATAAAAGTAAGAAACAAAAATATTGAAATAAATTTATTTGAACCTGAAGATATTACCATATCAAACTTTTGCGTCCAAATCTTGAATAAAAGTAACAATAAGGCACAATATTTACCCTTATTCTTTATATCGGCAAACAACGTATTATCAATAATATTTGTAAGACTTGTAATCCCCTTGCTTCTTGGCTCAAGAGCCAAAGCTATTTCTGAGTCGGGAAATTCTTTTTTTACGGAAATTATTGACGGAAGAAACAATATTTCATCTCCAAGACCGCCAAAATTTATAAACAGTATTTTCATACCTTTTTTGTACTTTAAAAATGTTACATTTGCAATAATTGATTTTGCGGCATGCTTAAAATATAATTTTCTAGTAAAGAGAGTTACACGATGAAAATAGCAAACGAAAACAACAGTCAGGAAGAATATAAAGCTTTTTTAAAAAATATAAGGGAAGAAAGAGACGATACCTCAAATTTTGCGAAATTATTGTTTACCATAGTATTTGCCGTTCTATGTGCAGTAATCGTATGTGTAACAATCATAGAAAACAATTTTTTCCTTAACAGTATTAATCCTGAACAGGCGGATGATGCAGGAGGATTTTTTAAATTTTCAAGAAAACAACGTAAAAACTTTGAAGCTCCATTTTCTCCTAAGAGACAAAATATATTACTCCTCGGGGTTGACTCCAACGGCGACGGAGCAAATATATGGGAGGGAACCCGTTCCGATACAATCATAGTTGTTAATATTGATCCCAAAACTCATTCCGTAAACGCAATCTCTATTCCGCGTGACAGTAAGGTATACCTGCCGGATAACAAAGGGATTCAGAAAATAAATTCCGCTCATGCACTGGGAGGAATAAATTTGGTTAAGAAAACCCTAAAGGAAACTTTCGGTATAAAAATTGATAAATACATAATTGTCCATGACGAAGCCGTAGAAAAAATCGTAGATGCCCTCGGCGGTATTCCTATTTATGTTGAAAAACCGATGCGATACCATGATTATGCGGGCAAACTTCATATTGACCTTCCCAAGGGGCATACGGTTCTTAACGGGAAACAGGCAGTCGGGTATTTGAGATACAGAAAAGACGGACTCGGAGATATAGGAAGAACGCAGCGGCAGCAATGGTTTATGAGAAGCTTGTTTGAAAAATTACACTCTCCTCAAACCATAACAAAAATACCTGAGGTTCTCAATGTATGCAACACTTACATTAAAACCGACATGAGTTTCTATGAACTTTCACAGTATGCCGCCTTTGCAAGAAGTGTGGATGAGAATAAAATTGAGATTGCGACACTTCCCGGAGCTCCGAACCAAAGGGGATACATCAGTTACTGGATATTGGATCCACAAAAAACCCAGGATGTAATTAACAGAATGATATATCGTGATAAACCCGTTTTAGACGGCACCAAGTTCAAAGCAGGTATTATGTATTCTCCGCTTAAAGAAGAAGAGGCTCAAGCAATGAAAGAGAAACTGAATGAGCTTGGGTTTGAGGTAAATATGCTAAAAATAACTCATCTTTCGCACACAAGATTTGTGGCAAATAAAAGTGCCGTGACGGTTGATTTCTTAAACTGGCTGCAAAAGAAAATGCCTGAATTAAACAACATGCAGTTTGTCTATGACCCAACGGAAACCTTCTCTGTAGGCAGCGATTTTACGCTTGTTTTGGCTGAGGGATAAAGATAAGAAGAAACAAAAAGGAGTTAAAAATGCTAGACTTAATTAAATCAAGAAAAAGCGTAAGAAAATATTCCGATAAACATATTCCTGATGAGGATTTGAGAAAAATCCTGGAAGCCGGCAGACTTGCTCCTTCTTGGATGAATGTACAATCCTGGAAATTTATTCTGGTAAAATCACAGGAAAACAAAGATTTACTCTCCGAGCTTTCGGTGGGACAGGCACACGTTAAAAATGCCGACGCACTGATTGTTTGCGTTGCAGACAAAAATGCCTGGGAAGAAACGAAAATAACGCATATTAAAAACCCGGCTCTCAACCCTGCCCTGCAAGGAGAAAACGGAATTTTAATCAGAACGTTGGAACAACTTATATATCCTATCGCTTATATGATGCTTGAGGCAGAAAGCTTAAACGTAAAATCTTGTATTATCGGAGCATTGGGAAATGAAATAACCGGAGTGCTTCCCGACGTTTATACCAAGGCTAAACAAAAACTCGGGCTTAATGAAAATCAGATTATTTCGACCATAATAACATTAGGATACGAAGCTGAACACACGGAAACGACAAAGACACGAAAAGAATTTGATGAAGTTGTTTTTCTTGAAAAAATCGGCTCTAAGTTTTAGTCAATATCCGGCTCACCGTTCATTAATTTCAAAATCTCTACAACTTTTGGCATCTGACAGTCAAAAGAGTAGTGAGCCTTTTTAATTGAACATTCACGACAATTCCCGTTAAGTTTATAGCATTCAATAGCTTGTTCGGTCCAATTTTTCGTTATTGAACCCGAAATTTCCGTCGGTTGATTAATCATAACTTGATTTAACATTGCACACTCTCCCTCTTATACCACTATAATACATATCTTTAAAGCGTGCATCATATAAATAAATGATTTCTATTATAAGAAAAACTCGATTGAAATTCCCGAAACAATACTTATAACAAGTAATATTAAAATAATCCTCAATGTGTCTTTAAAATCATTGTTCTTTAAAAGTACAAGCAAACCCAACCCCGCGTTGGAAAGAAGTCCGCTCATTGCAGCACCGAAAGTTATCGTACCTTTAATAAGCATCATCGTAATTCCTATTGATATTGCACAATTCGGAATAAGCCCTACAAAAGAAGCTATTATCGGCTGAATAAATTTGTTGCCCGCAATCATTTCCGTTACGGGAAAACTCTCAAGACAAAAATTCAAAATCAAAGTTATTGCTAATATAAACCCGAAAACATTGAGCGTATGCATAACCGGATGAACAACCAACTCTCTTTTACTTCCGTGCTCTATCCCGTGTTTGCAGCACCCCTCTTCCGAAATTTCCGTATAGCTTACATCATCACCATCAGATATTGCAGGCTTGCAAAGAAAATCGACCATATATCCCGCTATAATACCGATAAAAATTTTTATACCGACAATCGGAATTATCAAATACGCCTTGGCAGGTGTTGCAAGAAGAATCGGGATTGTCTCATCTGAAGTTGCAAGATATACCCCGATTAGGCAGCCTGCAGTAATAATTCTTTTTGTATAAAGACTGCTTGCAATAACCGAAAACCCGCATTGGGGGATAATAGAAGCCAAAACACCAACTAAGACACTGCTCTTCCCTGTTTTTTTGAGTAAAACATTCACCCTGTCGGCATAATAATACTCTATAAGCTCAATTATTACAAAAACAACAAACAAAAAAGGTACCAAATGGATGCTGTCACAAATTGCATCAACAACCCAATCCGGTGCGGGCAAGTTTTCTATCAATCCGTCAATCGGGGCAAAAATAGTTTCATAAGAAGCATTGATTTTTTCCAAAATTGATATTAACATAATGTAATTAAACATCTAATTTGAAGTTAAATCAATAAGGAGTTTGTATGAAAACAATAACAATCGATAAAGAAAAATGTATCCGCTGTGGTTTGTGTATAAGCGACTGCCTCTCTTCCTGTATAGAATTTGATGAAGATAATTTTCCCCAAATGAAGGCAGAGGAACGCTGCATCTCATGCCAGCATTGCCTTGCAATATGCCCGACGGGAGCATTATCCTTTAACGAAAAACATCCCGAAAACTCCCAAGCTGCGGACTATAATGACATCCTCGGACTTATAAAATCAAGACGGAGTGTGAGACAATATACAGAGGAAGAAATAAGTGAAGAAACCTTCTCGAAATTAAAAGAAATGCTGCCTTTCATCCCCACAGGCTGCAACTCTCATTCCTTACATTTTTCCATTGTAGAAAAGAAATCCGCAATGGATATTATAAGAAATCGGGTTAACGAACTGCTTATCAAAACAATGTCCTACAAGGCTTTAGCACCGATTGTCAATAAATTTTCGAAATACAAAGACGCTTTTATAAACGGTGAAGATGTAATCTTCAGGGGAGCTCCGCACATGGTTGTGGTATCTTCTCCGATTACGGCTCCCTGTGCTACGGTAGACCCGATAATCGCTCTCAGCTATTTTGAACTCTATGCACAACATCTGGGTTTAGGTACCTGTTGGTGCGGGTTCGCACAGGTATGTTTAAAAATATTCCCTGAAATATGCGAAATGTTGGAAATACCGTCGGGGTATAAACCCGTTTATGTTATGCTTCTGGGAATTCCTGCCGTAAAATATCAAAGAACCATACAGCCGGAGCCGTATAAAATTGCAGAAATCAAAGAAATTCACGAAAAAGATTCCTGCTTTTTCTGCAAAGCAAAAAGACTTTTTACAAATTTCTTAAGATAAAATGCGATTAAAATGCATGTTCAAAATTTAACCTGAGATTATTATGCAAAATAATTAGAAAAAATGCTTCTTTTTATTTCCAATATTTATCCAGCCATTTTGTCGGTTTTATATATCTGAACCCGCATTTGCCGAAATATCCTTTATATGCCTGCTCGGGCGTAGGCTTGCCATGAAAAATCAATATCTTAGCTTCCTCAGGATCCCTCGGAACTTTAAACCAACAGAGAGGAAATTTATGCAGGCACTGGCGTTTAAAACTGACAACCCAGTCTTTAGGCCAATATTTTAACAAACCTTTTCTGTCCATTTCATAAGACAAAAATGCCTGCTCATTTTTATATCTCTTACGGATATCTTTACCTTCCTGATAAAAATGCTCAATTATCTCGGGATGTTTTCCGACTTCAAAACGGAAAACCGATGAATTACCGATAATATCATGCGGGAAATCATAATCTTTTGAGATTAAAAAACTTCCCTCTACTTCAAAAAACGGGTTAAGAGAACTTCTTATAATAATATCCAAATCCAAAAACAGTGCTGTGCCTGTCAAATCTGCAAGCGGATTTGCAAATAATCCGAGTTTTTTCCACATCCTGTCAGGAATCCCCTCGTCATTGAGTTCGGGCAAAGGTCTTATCTCAACACCTTCGTCAATTCCCTCCGCATTATCCGTAAAACACACAAACCTGTGCGGTAATGTAAGATTTTTTTCTACCATCCTATAAAGTTTATTTACATATTCGGGCCCGAATTTTGTTCCCCATTTTATACAAATTACATTTCTATCCATAACTTAACTCCTAACTTGTTTAGACTAGCATAAAAAGGCTAATTTAACAATTCCCTGTTCATTTTATCCGTTATTTTTTTATAATCCCTGTTTGTTTTTATAACCTGTGATTTTTTTATTGCATCGACAAATACTACATTATCGACCTCAACATCTTTTCTTGCAGGAACTATCAACCCCGTAGAATTAAAAAATTCAATATTCTTCTTTGAGGATAAATATTTAACAAATTTCTCCGCAGCTTCCTTATGCTTAGTCGCTTTTGAAACTGCCCAGCCTGATGCATCCAGAGGAACAGTTCCCGGAAAAGTAATAACGTCCCAATCAAAATTTGCTTTCTCACTTATTTTGGGATACATCCATCTGCCCGAGAGATAAAGTCCGATTTTCCCGTCCAAAAACATTTGTGCAAGAGTAGAACTCCCAACCTGCGAAGGAGCGGGAGCATAGTGTCCCTCAAGTTTTTTGTAATACACAAGCGATTTTTGAGGGGAATAAATATCCTCTTTAAAAGTTAAAATATAAGGAAGCATAAAATACATGTCGCGTTCATAGCTTATGCCGAACGGTTTTACATCTTTTATAACCTCTAAAAGTTCGTTCAAATCGCGTGGCGTTTGGGAAATAAGAGTTTTATTTCTGTAAAAAACAAGTGTTGAAACATCCCTTGGAACTGCAAGAAGTTTTCCGTCTATACTCATTGCCTCAAGGCTCTCCGAATAAAACTTCTCTTTATCCGTAAAATTGGAGGGAGGATACAATTTGGAAGCATATATCGGTAAATATAAATTATTAATAAAAATAACGTCCGGCTCTTGGTTAGAAGCAAAAAGAAGATGAATTTTTTGAAAATAATTTTGAGGTATATGAATAAAATTAACCCTGATTTGGGGATTTTCAGCTTCAAAGTTTTTGATTACCTGCGAAAGAATTTTAACTTCCGTTACCGAACCCCAGGAGGAAAATGTAATTTCTTCAACATTTTTAGTGTCAGTACAAGAACACATCAAAAAAGGAATAGTTATAAGGATTAGCAATTTTCTCAGCATAAATCCATTACGTACTCCATTTTTTCTCCATTGGCTTTCATAATAAGTTTGTGTTCTCCTATTCTCACAATATACCTTAAAGCACCATTATCAAGCTTATCACTTATACGCGAATCCAGTCTTTCACTTTTCAACTTATCATAAAATTTTATCTTAAAGGTCTTTTTATCAACAAAACCCAAAACGTAATATCCTGAAGAGTTTTTAGCAAGGTAGCATCCGGTATTATCCGTAAAATACGTCGATGCGATTATTGTATATATTTCTCCGCCAATTGCACAATTTTTGTTCGGTTTCTTAGTAGCAATGTCTTTTTTAACAGGTTTTTCCTGTTTTGGAGGCAACTCTTGTTTTATCTTCTTAGCAGCCCTTTTTTGTTCAATAAGCTCTATGAGTTTTTGAGCATCTTCACTTCTGTTATTGTTTTCTTCTTTATCCAAATCTACATAATTGTCATCATACAAAGCAGCAAAATCATCATTGTCATTTTGTTCCGCCTCAGGAATTTCCTCCTCATTCACAATCTCAAAACTTCCCCCAAGTTGATTAAATTCTTCCTGCATGTCGGAAACAGTCGGAGCATTATATCCGTCATCAAAAGGTTTAAACGTTACATTAGCAAGATTGTTAAGCAGAGCATTCTCATCTACTGCAACAGGCTCTTCAGGCTTAGTCTCATACTTTTCGGGATTCATCAAAACATCCCGCAAATCGGGTAAATCATCTGTCACTGACATTGTATCAACATCATAGCCTGATGCAACATACTGAATTTTATCGGAAGGGCGTGTTTTGTATGCATCTGCATTATTAATTTCCTTAGATAAATCAGGTAAATCTTCATCCAGCTTTAAAGTGCTGACATCATAACCATCACTATAGTAGACAACCTGAGGTTTAACTTCAGATTCAATGGCTTTGCCGCCCTGCTTTCTCAAAGCCTCCGATAAATCAGGAAGCATATCTTTTACATTCAACGTCAATAATTCAGAAGTCTTATGCGGCTTTACTTTTTGTTTAGCCATTTCTTTCTGCATTTCTTCCATTCGATGAGGATTACACCTTAAATCATTTAAGAAATCAGGGTCAATTTCTACACTTATTAGTTTATATAACGCATCCACATCCTCTTTGGTAAAGGTAATGTTCTGATTAATAGTATATGTTGTTACAAAATTTTCCAAAATTTCTGTTCTTGAGGGCTTTTTCTCTATAGGATTGGAAACAACAAAACTTTGGAGATTTTTCATGGTATCGTCACTGATTTCCGAATTTAAAAGCTGATTTATCCGCCCTATATCTTCTTGAGAAAATTTCAAATGATCATCATTAATATATTTTTCGTACAACTCTTCATCAAAGCTTTCTTCCTCGGGAATTTCTTCCTCCTCTTCCTGAAAAGAAAATGAGTTCAAAAAATCTTCCAGTGCACTGTTTTCGTCTTCCTGTTTTGTTTTTTCCTGGAATAACTCATCCAGGTCAACAATATTCAACTCCTCCTCCGGCTTAGTTTCTTTAGCAGGCTCAACCTGAGATACCAAATCAGTTTTTACGGGCATTTTAACAGGTTTGGTATACATTTTATCAAGCGTTTTTATAGTATTTTTGATTTTCTGTTTCTGCCCTGTTACAACTTTTTTCTTTTTTGGTTCAAACTCATCAATATTTGTATCAAAATCCGATTGTTCTCCGGTAATCTCTGCCATTTTGTCTCTTGCTCTTAAGACAAAGTAAACAGATATTACTATTGCAAGAACAACACCCAACAAAACAAGTACCGTTTCCGAAGAAGACGACGAACTTTGCGGTACCGTTTCTTCGGCAGGAGCATTTTCTGCCATCTGCGGCTCCGTCGGAGTTTGTTCAAACTGTTTTACGCTTTCCCGTATATCTACAGGGTTTGTTTGGCTTACTCCGGTACGGGATTGAATCTCGTTAGGGGCTGATTCATTATTTGTCTGAGGCTGCTGTTGCGGCATCTGAGGCTGTTGTTGCGGTTGGGGTTGAGGTTGGGGCTGTACATTAGGCTGTTGTACGGGTGAAGCAGGTATGGCTGCCGTTTCCGTAGGAGTCTTTTCAGGAATATAAATTCCCTTTCCTGCCGTTATCATTGTATTTGGAAGCGTTCTTATCGTAATTCGCGTATACCCGCGGCTGTTTTTGGTATAAGGCATTGTCCTCACATCAACGCTTTCCACATCGCCTGAAATACCCGCGGGAGATGACATTTCGCTATTTGTTTCGGGAAGAGTTATTACATAAGTGCTTGCATCTTTTTTAACGGGAGTTATTGAATTCGGATAGTCACGCTTAGTAAGGACGGTCAGATTAACCGCACCACTTCCCTTACTCTCAAATTTCAAGGACATTAAACTGTTTTTGTAATTTTCAGCCCCAAAAGCTCCAACTACCGTTACAACTGAAGCCAGAACCAGTGCAAGCGTTCTTTTTTTAAACTGCTTCATACAAATTATTTTAACATAATGTCGCAAAACTAACTATACGTTATTTGAATTACATATCCGTTATAATAATACGCTTATCAGAAGAAATTTTATCGACATTAAGCTTGGTATATAAAGTGCCGTTAAATATAAATTCGTTCGAAAAATACCCCTCACCCTGTTCAAAGAAGTCATTTTCCTGAAATTCAAAAAGCTCGTTAATTTTATCAATAAGCAAAGCTAGTTTAAGCTCATTGCATTTAATTATAACAACAGGTTTTTTATCGGGAGCTTTTCCCGCCTCAAGTCCCAAAAATTTCTTAAGATTTAAAACCGTGATATAATCCCCCCTGAGGTTCATTATGCCTTCTATAAAATCCGGCGTCCCCGGAACATTGGTAATGGAAGTATCTTTAAGAACTTCCTTAACAAAATCAAGGGCTATACAGTATGAATCATTATTCAGGTTAAAAGATATATACTTATTTTTTACATGAAGCTCGCCAGATGCAAGCTTTAAGCTTGATTTGTCCGCAATAGCAAGCGTTCGCTTGTTCATTATTGATTTCGACTCTTCATCTTGGGGAAAAAGAGACAGAATATCGACTTCTGCCCAAGGGTTGTCATGCTGCTTTAATAAATTTTCTATAGCATAGATGTTTATAATAAAAATGGTTTCCTGATTATATTTATACAAAGAATCAATGACCATTTTGTTATCAACAAAAGGTATTGCATCCATTAACGCAGTATCAAACGGCAAAATTCCGATGACTTTATCCGTTATAATCCCAAAAATAATTTCGTCTGTTTTGACTATCAAAAGCTCATTGTGAGTACTGTAGGGCGGAACATTTATGTTCAAATAAAATCTTATATCAACAACATTTATAACAAAGTTATTGTACTTCAAAAGCCCGACAATATTGTTTGGAAGCTTTTGCGGATAGTCCAGTGCAGGAAGTTTCATAATCTCAAGAATATTGTCCGAGTTTATTGCATACTTATTTTCACCTATTTGAAAAAACAGGTGCGTGTTTTTCTTCTGTTCTATAACATTATTGTTGCTCATATAAAACTACCCTGTTTCTTCCGCTCTCTTTTGCCTTATACAAAGCTTCGTCCGCAGATTTTAAGATATCCGCGGGAGTGTTAAGTTCCTGATAATTCATCGTTAAACCGATACTTACCGTAACTTTTGTTTTCACCCCGTTATATTCAAAATCATAGTCCTCAACCATTCTCCTTAACCTTTGTACGGGTATAATAGCACCCTCTATATTGGTTTCGGGCATAATCATAATCAACTCTTCGCCTCCATACCTGTACAAAAGGTCGGTCTTACGAAAAGCGGATTTCATCAGATTGGCAACGGTTTTCAGTACATAGTCCCCATACTGGTGTCCGTAAGTATCATTGACTTTTTTAAAGAAGTCAATATCAAGAATAGCAAGGCTAAAGTCGGAAGGGTGGCGTTTGGAACGGTTGTGTTCCTGCTCCAAACTAATTTCAAACTGCCTTCTGTTATAAAGTCCTGTAAGTCCGTCCAGTACGGACATAAATTCTTTTTCCGTATATTGATATTTCATCTTAAAGATGGCAAGAAGCTCACTTATCATAATATCAAAATATCTGAATGACGCATAATCCATATCCTGCCGCGTATAGAAGCAGATACCGCCTATCAATTTTTTATCGAATATAAGCGGAATAATAATTTTTGAGGTCAAATCGGTAAATTTGTAATCAATTTCCTTGCCAAGCAGAATCCTCACAACTTCAAATTTGGTATTTTTAAAGTTCCTGTACTCCTCCATCTTCCTGAAAAAGTCGTACTGAATATCCGATAATACGTTTTTACACAAATTTCTGCCCAGAGTATCAATATACAAAATATTTTCCGCAAATTCATCGGGAGATGCAAAAAATATACCCGCAACACTGTATTCTACAAACGAACTTAAAAGCGAGAAGAGTTTTTCAACCAAAATTCTTTCATAGTTAAGAAAGTCGCTCAAATTCCTAAACTCGTTTGCAAAAACCGATTTTAGCAGCAGGTCATTCAGGATTGTATTCAAACGTGTTTGAGCAGAATTTTCAGCCCCGGATTTTTGTATAAGAGCATTTTTATACTCTTCACTCAAAGGATAACGCCTAAGCGTAGCATTTATATTCCTTACAAGTTCATTTATGTCAATCGATTTGGATAAAAACAGTTGTGCTCCCGCCTTTTTTCCCCAGAAACTGTCAATTTTCTTATCCAAAACGGTCAGTAGTATAACGGGGATTTTTTTGGTCTCATCAACATTTTTTATCATTCTGCACAGTTGATACCCGTCTATAATAGGCATCATTATGTCAGAAACTATTATGTCGGGAACACTGTCGAAAATCTTTTTATAAGCCTCAGCACCATTTGTAGCGGTTTCGACTTCAAAACCGTTTTGCACCAGCCCTTCCTTCAGAAATTTCAACTGAGTATCACTGTCTTCTACCAATAAAATCTTTGCTGCCATATATTTGTATATTCCAATTTTATCAATTTTAGTATAAAATAATTATATAATAAATAGTCAAAAAAAACTATAGGAGAGAAGAAGTGGTTAGTGAATGGAATTTTGGATTAAAACAGAAGTTTAACGTTAAATGTATCATAGATATGACCGTATTCGTAATCGTGTGTATAATGTTCTTATTCTTTGCAAAGATAAAACATATACCGCCGTATGATACTTTTGTATTCTTAACAATCATTGTTGCTATCAATGCAGCAGTGCACTTTGTTACAAAACAGTGGATTTTGAGATCGATTAAGAAAACCATCACTACCCAATCGGAATCCTTATCTGAGACAACGTCTGAGATTATGACAACGATTAACGCACAAAAACGCATTTTTGAAAGCCTTACATCAAATACAAAAAATATCTCAGGCTTGATTGAAAAACTTAAATCGTTGTCCGAAGAATCCGCTGCAACTTCCAAAAATACAGAAAAGCAGGTTAATCAATCCATAAACTTCTCTCAAAAAGAGCACGAAGCTATTTCTGCAAATGCCGATAAAATGTTGATTTTGAGACAGAAAATTCAAATGATTGCCGAACTTATCCTGGAGCTTTCGGAACATTCACAACAAATCGGAAATACAATAAGCGTTGTCGATGATATCGCCGAACAAACAAACATGCTTGCACTTAACGCCGCAGTTGAGGCAGCAAGAGCAGGAGAACACGGAAAAGGGTTTGCGGTCGTTGCGGGCGAAATTCGTAAGCTTGCAGACGAATCCAAACAGGCAATTACAAAAATCACTTCACTTACAAGCAATATACAATACACTACAAATTCAACCGTTATGGCGACAGAAGAAGGTTCAAAAGAAATAGAATCAGTCGTAAAAGATATTAATGCCGTATCGGCTAATTCGGAAACACTGCTGAATTTAATTAAAGAAATTCTTGATTCTCTCGATGTATTAAACCAGAACACTAAAAAACAAAACGATATTATTGACCGTTTAAATGTTATTGATGAAGAGAATGCAAATATAGCAGAAGATTTGAGCCAAATAATGGTCTCAAATTCCGAAAGAATTTCCAAACTGATTAACCTTTCACAAGATTTGAAAAGCTCTGCAATAGACGGATGAGGTATCATAATTGGACTTTTTGGGAAGCGACAATAATAAAGAAGTTTTTGCAATCTTCCAAAACGAATCGGAAGAAATAGTAGAACGCATATTTAATAACTTGTTTGCCCTTGAAGATACTCCTGCCAATAAAGAGCTTATCGCATCCGTTTACAGGGATTTGCACAGTCTTAAAGGTGCCGTCAGGATGGTCGGGTTTAATAATATTCAAAATGTTCTTCATAAAATGGAGGATATTTTTGATGCGGTGAATAACGAAAAATTCTACCTCGAGCCTAATGTTATCAAACTCATGTCACATTCGCTGGAGAAGGTTTCTTCTTACCTTCAGGAATCCATCAAAAACGAACGTGAAATAATTGGCGAGGATTATTCGGCAGTTATATCAAACCTTGAGTACATCATAGATGTGGAAATCCCGGAACAGGCACAAAAGCCCGCTCCTACTACTTCTATTGCTTCTGTCGAGCCTGAAAAAAATGATAATACGGCAGCACAACATCAGGAAGAAATAAATCAGGGGTTTAATAATTGTTTTGAAATTATTGACAGCATTGTGCCCGAAGAAGAATCTCAAGATATCGTTGTTTTACAGGAAGAAGTCCAGAAAATTTATAATTTTTTCAAGGATTCTGATTTATATGAGGTCAAGACCTCTTTAGAAAATATTTTGACCAAAATAGATTTCGTAATGAATGCAACAAATACGTTCACAATAAGCGAAATACTGGAGCTGCGTAATGAATTGAGCTCTGCTGCGGCAAAATTTACGACCTCTTGTATAGAGACGGAGGAGTCGGGATTAACCTTCTTTGATGTTGCGGAAAAAATAACCATGCTTCAAGGAAGCAGCGTATACACAAAAGAAATTAAAGACGACATTCTCCACCTTAAAGAAGGAATTGATGATCCGAACATCCTTGACGTCATCAATATGATTATAGAGATTTTGGACTTTATACTTGAAAATTCCGTCCAATTGGAAGAACAAATGATGCTGACTCTGAAAAGTGCAGTGGAATATTGTGCATCTCCAAACGAAAGCATTGACAGCGATTTGATTGTTCAACAGTTGGAAATTATGAAACAGCTCCTTGAGTTGAATTACAAGAAAGATACGGGTGTTAACGAAATAAAGAGCCTTTCAACCCAAACTTCCGCGGGCAACAAAGCAGCGTCATCAACGGAAATTAAGACCCTGCACGTTAATGCACAAAAACTCGACCTGCTTGTTAATCAGCTTGGAGAGTTGATTATAACCAAAATCAAAACCGAAAAGAATTTAGAAAAAATTGATATAATCAAAAATGCAAACGAATCCTGTCAGAAAGATTTACTTAAGACTTCAAACTATCTCAGGTACTATAATCGTAAATATTTACAGACAGGAAATACAGAACAGTATACAAGTGCATTTGTTAAGCAGGTATTCTCGCTTTTGTCCGACATAACACAAAATGTTTCAAGAACCATTTATGATTTAAATTCGCTCTATCGTGCCTACAAAGAGGACGATATGAAAATGCGTTTAATCATTGACGAGATGGAATCAATGGTTAAAAATATACGTGTACTTCCTATCTCAACTGTCTTTAACTCTTTCTCAAGAATGGTCAGAGATATTGCCAACGAAAAGGGTAAAGACATAGATTTTGAAATAGAAGGTAAGGATACTTGTGCGGATAAAAAGATTATTGAAGAGATTAAGACCCCTCTCATACATATTTTGAGAAACGCTATTGACCACGGTATTGAGACCAAAGAAGAGCGTATTGCAAACGGTAAAAATCCTGTGGGAAAAATTCTTCTTTCCGCCAAACAGGATGATAATAAGGTTATTATTGACGTATTCGATGACGGTCACGGTTTTAATTTGGAAAAGATTAAGGACAGAGCCGTTGCCCGAGGATTCCTGACTCAGGAAGATATTGACTCCATGACCGATGAAGCGATTATGAACATCATCTTCTGGCCCGGATTTACCACCGGAGATTCCATTACAAGTATTTCGGGACGCGGTATCGGCTTAGACGTAGTTAAAACTAAGATTTCGCAACTAAACGGAAAAGTCAAAGTAATATCGGAATTTGGCAAGGGAAGCTGTGTCCACATCGAAATCCCTGTTACTTTGACTACACTGCGGGTATTTTTGGTTAAAATTTCCGAACAAATATTTGCAATCCCGATACAGGTTATTACAACATTTATTCTAAAAAATCAGGATGAAATAAATACAAACAACGGTGTTCGTTCAATTATGTATGACGGAAAAATCATACCTCTTTATTACCTTTCGGATATATTAAAGCTTGAACCGGTACCGAGGGGAGAAAAGGAAACCATTTTGATTATAGAAGCGGACGAAAAAACCATCGGTCTTGTAGTTGATAAACTTCTCGGAGACCAGGATATATTGCAGAAAAAACTCTCTCCGCCTCTTTATAAAGTTAAGAATATATCGGGAATTACCAATCTTGCATCGGGTGAACTGTGTTTGATATTAAACATGCAGGATATTATGCATTATGACTTTAATAAAGCCATAACAACCGCTGCATCTCCTCAGCTTTTACCTGCGGATATTGTTTCGTACAAGCGAATTTTGGTAGTGGACGATTCCATAACAACAAGGACAATGATAAAAAATATTCTTTTGAATATAGGATATATGGTAGATGCCGTTCTTGATGCGGAAGAAGCTCTTGTTAAACTGAAACTGAGCCACTACGATTTAATTATTACGGATCTTACCATGCCTAAAGTGGACGGATACGAATTCATTGAAAGGCTAAAAACCGATGAAATGTATGCGGATATTCCTATTGTAGTAATGAGTTCATTGCCTGCAAAAACCGCACTTAAGAAACTTAACAGGTTTAAAATAGAATATTACGTGCCCAAAGACAATTTCAACCAGACCGAGTTTTCGCAACAGGTCAAGAGAATATTAACTAAATACCACATTTAGCGGTTAAATATTTTGCTACCGCCTTCGGTACAAAATTCGTAATATCGCCTTTATTCAAGAGGATTTCTCTTACGCAAGAAGAGGAAATAAAGTTGTATTCAGGCTTTGTTATCAGAAAAACCGTTTTTATATCATTATAAAGAGAATGGTTTGTCTGTGAAAGCTGAAGCTCGTATTCAAAGTCAAAGGAGGTTCTCAACCCTCTCAAAAGGACAGAAGCACCTCTTTTCTTGGCATACTCGACAGTTAATCCCTCAAAGCAGTCTACTTCCACATTGGGAAGATTTTTTACGCATTCTTTTATAAGCTCCGCACGAACACTTACGGGCAAAAAACCCTCCTTATTTGCATTATAAGATACCGCAATGATTACTTTTTCAAAAATTTCCGCTCCGCTTTTTAAAATATCTATATGTCCGTTAGTTATCGGGTCAAAACTGCCCGGATAAATTGCAATAGTCATTCTTACCACCTGTTTTTGCATTTATTATAACATAACCTCTCTTTTTATGCTAAGATAAATAACAAAAAGATTTGGAGAGATTATGTCAATTATTATAATGATTTTACTGTTAAGTTTACTTATCCTTGTGCACGAAGCAGGTCATTTTTTTGCCGCACGTGCCTTCGGTATAAGAGTCGATAAATTCGGTTTCGGGCTTCCTGTCGGTCCTACTCTTTTTAAGAAAAAAATCGGGGATGTTGAGGTTTTAGTCCATGCTTTTTTGCTCGGCGGATATGTATCATTCCCCGACGATGAAAAAGACTGCGATTTACCGAAAGACTCCCCGGAACGTTTTGCCAACAAACCAATCTGGCAGAGAGCCATTGTCGTCTCCGCAGGAGTAATTGCAAACGTAATATGTGCAATTGCTCTGGTAATGCTTGTCGCAATAGTGTCAAAACAGTTACCGTCAGGGAATTATGAAATCTATGCAAGCGAGATTAGTGCTCCTAAAGAAGCTAGTATATGGGATTCGGGACTTCAAAAAGGCGACAGAATATTGCAAGTTAACGGATGTGACATAAATAATGCTTATTCATTCGTAACAATAGTTAAAAACAGTGCAAAAAATAACGGAATTATATCAACAAAAACTATTGAAAATAATTACACAAAACTTAAAGAGTTAAACCCCGGACTTTCAAGAGACGAAATTATACCCGAAAATCTTTCAATAAGGCTGCCCGAGGATATTGACAAAGACATTATAACAATGGATAAGTATGCCCTTAGAGGTGCAAAATACTTTAAGAAAGAAGGTATTAAAATAAGCGAAAACCTCAATGAATTAAAAAAAGAAATCAACGGTAAAAAATATTATACCTCCTCGGGAAAATATACACTTTACGACGTCGCACAGGCATTATCGGACGACGTTCACCCGATTAATATAACTGTAGAACGCAACGGGAAAGTGATAAAACTTAAGCCCGTTTACCCTGACGAAAACGGCATAATAGGCATAGGACTCGGTGCAAAACAAACCGTAATCAAAACGACGACTGCACCTGCTGTCATTAAAGAAAGTTGCGTTTATCTTTGGGATAACACCTATATGATGATATATTCCCTCGGGCAGCTTTTTACGGGAAATATACCGCTTAAGGATATGCACGGAGTTGTTGCGATTACAAAAATCGGTGGAGATATGATTGAAAAGAGCGGGAAATCATCCGGGATTCTTTTGGCAGCTTTGATTTCAATGAATTTGGCGATTTTGAATATTCTTCCCATTCCTGCACTTGATGGCGGACATTTGATGTTTATGTTTATAGAAAAAATTATGGGTAAGCCGGTTGATGAAAAAGTTATTGAAATAATTTCAACCGTATTCTTTTCGCTTTTAATAATCCTTATGATATTCGTTGTATTTAACGATATAACACTTATTGTAAGAAAGTAGCTCACTGTCTAATTGCTTTAATTAATAAAACTATTCATAATCCGTTTATGAAAATATTAATTATAGGCGGTGTCGCAGCCGGGGCAAAAGCGGCGGCAAAAGCAAAAAGACTTCTCCCGGAGGCGGAAGTTCATATATATACTCAAGACAGCCACGTTTCATATTCTTCCTGCGGGCTTCCGTATTATATTGCCCATGATTTTGAAGATTGGCACAAACTCGTTGTAAGAACAAAGGAGGAGTTTGAAAAAAGCGGAATTAATATCCATATCAAACATCGTGTAAATAAAATACTTCCCGGCGATAAAAAAATTCTTGTAAAAGATATCCCGTCCGGAAACTGCTTTTTCGCCGAATATGATAAACTTATTATTGCAACGGGTTCGGTTCCCCTCAGACCGAATATTAAAAACTTCGATTTAAAAAACATCTTTACAGTAAGGACGCTTGAAGATGGGATTAATATACGGGAAGCAATGGATAGGTCCGAGAATATCACAATTGTCGGCGGAGGGTATATTGCCGTAGAACTCGTTGAAGCCTTTGTAAAAAATAAGAAAAATGTAACCCTTGTAGAACGTTCCGCATTTGTCATGCCTGCCTTTGATGAAGATATATCATCATTAATCCAAACATTTATACTTGAAAATTCCGATAATCTGGTTAAGATTGTAAACGACGACATCGTGACAGAATTTGTCGGAGAGGATTCCGTAAAAGGTGTTCTAACCTCAAAGGGCTACGGATTTGAAACAGACATGGTTGTAGTGGCAGCAGGTGTAACTCCTGTTGTTGATATAGCACAGGAAGCAGGAATAGAGCTTGGACAGACGGGAGCCATTAAAGTAAACAGCCGAATGCAAACTAATCTGACCGATATTTATGCTTGCGGTGATTGTGTAGAAAAAATCAACATGATATCCGATACTCCAATGTGGCTGCCTCTGGGCTCTACTGCGAATAAAGAAGGACGTGTCGCGGCGATTAATGCCTGCGGCGGAGTAGAAGATTTTGAAGGAATTTTGGGCTCCGCAGTTTTAAGATACCACGCACTTAACATGTCAATGACGGGGTTAACCGAAAAATCCGCACAAAAACTCGGTTATGATACAGTCTCCGTTGTTATAACCAAACGCGACAGGGCAGGATACATGCCAGAAGTACAAAATGTGACACTTAAACTGGTGGCAGACAGAAGGTCGCATAAAATTCTCGGAGCACAGGCGATTGGATGCGGAGATGCCGACAAAAGAGTTAATACGGTGTCAGTTGGACTCCTCAGCAATATGAGAGTCGAAGATTTACTTGACGTCGACCTAACCTACGCTCCGCCATTTTCCACGAGTATTGATATTCTTATTTCTGCCGCAAGAATACTTAAATCAAAACTGAATTAGAACAGGGTTATTGTTCTTCATAAGACAATGTGTCATAAAAACCTTTATGGAACCTGATTGGTACTTGTTTTCATTTTCCGAGTTGCGGAGGGTTTTGTAAAATAAAAAATATGCCGCAACTCGGAATTGAACCAAGGACACAGGGATTTTCAGTCCCTTGCTCTACCAACTGAGCTAT
>CALUTM010000020.1 GCA_944323705.1 Candidatus Gastranaerophilales bacterium | reverse complement strand
ACATTCAGGCACGCTCAAGGGCAATGTTTTTGTGGGGGATAAGCAATGAATTTTCTTCCTGCATTCCAATCGCAACTTCCGATAAATCAGAGTTGTATATGGGTTATGCAACTATTAATGGGGATATGTCGGGCGGATTTGCTCCTATTGCCGATGTTCCGAAAACAAAACTTTTTGCATTTGCAAGGTGGCTAAATCAAAATAGGGAAGAAAAAAATGCTATACCTGAGACGATTATTCTAAAGAAACCGGGTGCAGAGCTTGCAATTGATCCTAAGACGGGTAAACCGCTGATTGCAGAGGATGCACTGATGCCGTATGAATTTCTCGATGAAATAATTTGGCGGATTGAAAATAAAAATGAAGGCTATCAGGATTTAGTGAATGCCGAATTTTTATATGAAAAACGCAATACAGTAACCTCGGAACAAAAAAAAGAATGGATAGATAAATTTTTCCGACGGATGTCTGCTGCATTGTATAAGTGGTCGATTCTTCCTCCGTCAGTTATTGTCGAATCCCGCTCGATTAACAAATACGACTATAGGCAACCTATAACCTCCGCAAAAATTAATTACAAGGGGGTAAACGACAACTATGTGGATTCTATTTTAACATCAGATTAGAATTCAGATGTTTTAGCTGACGTCTCATATCGTCGACTTTGTCGGTAAGGTTTTCCCGTCTGTATATTTCCAGTGCCGTTTTATAATTTTCTTCAGCCCCTTTTTTATACTCAGGGTTATCGTAACCTGACATTAATTGCAGAGTTTGTGCTAACAATACGTATGCTTCAGGCTTATTGGGGTTAATTTTAACCGCCTCTTCAAAGCATTCTTTTGAATCAATAATGTGCCCTTCCAGATGATTTTTATAACCCTCAAGTATTTTCATCGGATACGCAAAAAGATTTTGTTTGTCAAAAATTTTGAGTTCTAATAAAAAGCATATTTCCATAAGATCTTTATTAGCGTACATATCTGTGAACCTGAAATGTGATATAAAATATTTCGGAAAAACCGAGTCAATTTTTCTGAGTATTTCATTTTGCCTGTCAGGTTGGTTTGCAAATCCGTATATATTTGATTCTTTTAAGAGCTTTATCGGATTATCTTTATCTATCATATCAATTACGCTTAAAAGCTTTAACCCTTTTGCAAACTCATCTTTGGCAAGAACCATGGCAACTTCTTTAAACAGAAATTGGATGGCTTTGTATTTATTTAAGTCAAAAAGTCCCATTATATAATTTTTTGCAATATCTTCTCTGCTTGAATAAACAAATGATAGGAATTTTATACGCTTAACATCAAAGTTATCTTTGTCCCACTCAAGTATTTTATCCGCATCAAGTATTGCTTCATAATAATTGGAAATTTCAAAATTTAAAAACAGTCTCTCGTAATAAGCCTCCTGCTTATTTACACAATGGTTAATGATATAGGTAAAATCGGAGTAAGCGTCTTCAAGCATCAACAGTTTATGACATAGTTTTCCGCGTTTCAGAAATGTTTCCGACGGCTTGTACTCTTCTTTTATCAGATAATTCAATTTTTCCAAAGCCAAATCATAGCAGTTTTCTGCAATATTTTTATCGACGGATTTCAAACACATTAAATATTTTATATTCTCTATCATTGACGAATCCCTTTTAACTATTATTTATCATAAAATTCAGGGAAAAACGAGTATCCGATTGACTATAAAACTTTTAATGCTTGTCTAATCTCCCTCAGTGCAGTTGCAATTTCTCTATTACTGCCGACTTCTTTTTTTATTTTTTCATAAGCAAACATGATGGTTGTGTGCTTTTTGTTATAAAATTTTGCAATATTGACAAAACTCTGTTTCGTAATGTCTCTGCACAGATAAATTGATATATGTCTTGCTGTGGAAACTTTTTGCCCACGTGCGGTTCCTTTTATATCATCAATATCTACGTCATAATAAGCCGCCGTTACTCTTACTATTTTATCATAGCTAATTCCGTCTGTATTATTTTCAGACTTCAACACTTCTTTTGCAAGCTTTAATGTTAAATTCTGTTCCGTAATTTCTGCGTAAGCAGCAGCTTTTGTGTATGCTCCTTCTAATTCTCTTACATTGTTTGAATAACATTCTGCAATATATCTGAGAGCTTCTTCTTCATAAACCAAATCCGCTTCTTCCGCAAGTTTTTTTACAATCTGAAATCTTGTTTCTTCATTAGGCGGGGTAAGTTCTACCATAAGTCCCATTTCAAACCTTGAACATAAAGCAGCAGTAAGCGTAGGAATTTCTTTAGGCAGCCTATCCGAGGTAATAACAATCTGTTTACCTTTATTATACAGACTGTCAAACGTATGCTGCATTTGAGACATGGTCTTTGTCTTTGATTCTATAAACTGAATATCGTCAATAAGAATTATGTCAATGTTCGTATATTTTTTGTTAAATTTTGACATATTCTCAATTGTATCTTTTGAGTTTCTGCTGTTTGAAATAAAGTCGTTGACATAATCTTCCGTTTTAGTGTATTTGACCTTTAATTTAGGGTTATGAAATATTGTATAATGTCCGATTGCTTGCATTAAATGGGTTTTCCCCAGCCCGGATTTACCGTATATAAACAGTGGATTGTATTTCTCTGCGGGTTTTTTTGCAACAGCAAGAGCTGCTGCATGTGCAAATTTACTGTTTTCGCCGACCACAAAATTTTCAAACTTATATTTCAAATTCAAATTGGAGGCAGATTGCATATTGGAAAGATTTTCCATAGCCTGTTCCTTGAAGATGGTTTCACTGACCTTTTTCTGAATTTTTTCATTTTCTTTTTTTAGTGCTTTGGCAGCTTTTTCGTCATATATAATAACAATTCTTGAACTTTTATCGCCCGTAATTTTAGACAGCACCTCCGCCATCTGCTCACTGTAATTCCTCCTTAAAAGGTCGCGTCCCATCATTTGTCCTGTAACGACTGTAAGAACACCTTTATCAAACCCGGAAACCTCCAAAGGATAAATCCAAGGGTGAACATTCTCAGGTAAAATCCCTATTAACTCTTCTTTAACTTTCTCCCAAAGGCGTTTTAATTCAATATTTTCCATACAACTCTAGATTTGTGATTTAAAAAGGCGACACCCGGATTCGAACCGGGGGATAAAAGCTTTGCAGGCTTCTGCCTTACCACTTGGCCATGTCGCCGTAGGAATATATTAAAATAAACAAAAGCTTTTTGCAAGGGGAAAAGATATTGTAGACACCCTTCCAATATGGGTAATAATATAAATAATAAGTTGGTTGATATTTACGACTAATCTGTTTAAAAAGAAGGCGGTTTGTCCTCGTGGTGACAAACCGCCTTCAAATTTATTATACTTTACGCTTACGAGCAGCTTCTGATTTGCGTTTTCTCTTAACGCTAGGCTTTTCGTATCGTTCGCGTTTTTTGACTTCAGACAAAATTCCTGCTTTTTGAATTTTCTTTTTGAATCTTCTCAAAGCACTTTCGATACTTTCGTTTTCGCCTACCTTAACTTCTGCCATTTATATTTCACCACCTTTATAGCATTTCATGTGTACAAAATTATGATAAAACAAGCAAGATAAAAAAACAAGAGGGGGTAAATAAAAAGGGGGGGGGAAAATGAAAAGGGGTAAATGAAATGGGGGTAAATGAAATGGGGCAAATGAAATGGGGGCAAATCAAGAGGGAAAATATAAAAAAGCATTGTTGGACATATAACAGAAGCGGTATTACAAATACTACGGTGGGGCATAAAAGTAACTTGCAGAATGTTTTATTTAGTGTTAAACTGCGTATATTCTTAAAGGAGTACATATGGAGCTTACGAGCGAAGAAACCGTCACAAAATTACTGTCTGCAAATGAAATATTGCATGTAAGTGGAAATAAATTATTTTCTTCAAACCCGCTGTATGATTTAGGGGAATTTTTGGAAAATATAAAAAATACTCCCTCGCCGTATGCGGGGAAGTATATATTCATAAAATAACCCTTCCTTGTTTATTGGAAGGGTTATTTATTTTATTAATTTTCTTTAGGACTCCAATCCTTTTTGCCGTAACCTTTGTTGTGTTCATATTGTACTAATTCGTATTTACCTTTGCCGTTGCTTTGTAGTACGTATTCTTGATTATCCTGATTGCTTGTGTAGATGTATTCACCGTCAACTGTTTTTGAATAAGTGTATGTAATATCTTTGCTATCTTGTATTACAATTGTTTGAGGATGAGAATCGTTGGTTGCTTTTGTAATTTTAGAAGTTTTTCCGTTAACTATAACAGTGTCTCTGGTTGCTCCGCTTGTATCTGTAGCTCTTATAACATCACCGTCTTTTAATTCAGTTTTTCCGTCATAGTTGCTATAACCGTCCAGGTATTTGTGCTCATTTTTATTGTCTTTAACCTCGGGAGCCGGAACTTCTGTTTCCTGTACTTCAGGCTCTTCTACCTGAGCGGGATCTTTTTCTACTTTGCCTTTTCCGTCTTCAGGTTCAGCAGATTCTTCTATATCAAAGTATAAAAGCTTGAAGTCTTTTAAATCTTGAGCATCAATATCATCTGTTTCTTTTTCCAACTTAGCTATTGCATCGTCTACTTTCTTATTAAATGCTGCTTTTTGGTCATTTGTTGCCGGAGTTGTACCGTCAGTCAGTTCTCTTCTTGCTTCTATTAAGTCATGAAGAGCTTTTCTGTCTTTATTTAGGGTTGGTACATTGTCATTGTCGTCATTTTTGCAGTTGCAGCAATTATGTTCGTTTTCAGTTCTCTGTCCGCCGTTGCCGCCCCAGATGTTGCCAAATGATGGGAAGCCGAATCCCATGCCGGGGAAGCCCAGACCAAATCCGCCGAGCAAACCGCTAAACAAGTTGCCGAAGCCATTGCCCAGACCTAGACCAAAACCGCCCCAGAAGCCGCCTAGATGACTACCGCCGCAATTAAATATTGTAGTATTGTTACTGCCAATATTAATTACATCATTACCACGGGAGTGGAACATTTCATAATGTTTAAATGCACTGTGACAACGAATTGACATATCCTGTACCTCTTAGTTTTCTTACATCTGTTATATATATAAAGTATTTAATAAATATCTAATTTCACAACTCATATATTTTGTTACAAAACTTAACATATATAGTTATCCGGTGCGGTAAGTCTGAGATTTGCTTTATCCTACCCAATTTAGTGTGACGTTATTCAGGGGGTAAATGTAAGAGGTAAATGTATGAGAAGAATCTTTTTTCAAACATCCGTCATTCAGAAGGAGTGAAACGACTGAAGAATCTCTTTTCCCCAAAATAACGAGATTCTTCGGGGTCACAAAATGGCTGTTTTCGCCCTCTGAATGACGTGGAGTTAGTCGTTTTGCAGGGTTTTACGCACCCACCCAAACTTTTTCAATGGTAGGTTTTGGTAATCTTTGATTACCGAAACATTTCTTCTTGGGATTCTTCGGGCTTGATATTGATAGTTTAATGTCTAACTGTTTTTATTTACCCCCGCCCTCTGAAAGACGTAAAATTAGCTGTAGGTCGCGGCATTGCTCGACAAAAATCTATTCACTAGTCACTACTCACTAGTCACTAGTTTGTAGGTCGCGGCATTGCCCGACAAAAATCTATTCACTAGTCACTATTCACTAATCACTGGCTTGTAGATTGACACCTCACCCTACCCCCTCTCCTGTAAGGAGAGGGAACGCTTACACTTGCTAAACAAGGTCGTGGCATTGCTCGACATTAACTACTGATGAATCTCTTAAAGGTTAACTTCTTATTCACTTAGTCACTTAGTCACTTTTTTTAACTACTACTCACGAATCACAAAAATTAAATGACATAATATAATTCTATCAACTGTACTTATATTAAGTTTTGTAACAATTTCCCTCAAAACCCTAAAGTTTTTTGAAATTATGCCGATATATATATTACAAAAGGGATTAGCTCAGAAAATTATAAGGAGCAGGGATATGGGATTAAATATTTCAATGGATTATTCAATGCAATTGGAAAACCGCGAAAGCTTAAAAAACACCGCTGCAAAAATTTTGAATAACAGCGGTGCTACAAGCGAAGCTACACAAAAGATAATAGAAAAAACAATATTTGAAGGTGACAGACAAATGAAAGATTTATATACGAATCCTCAGTTGTCGGTTATCAAGGCATCAACTCAGATAAGTATTAATAATACTTTAAAAGAAACTTTAAAATATCTGAAGGCTCATGCGAATGAAAAACGCCATAGAGAGCCTGTATTTGGGGAACTTTGGAATATATTAGCCATGGACAATCAGGCTTCTGAAAATAATCCGTATCAAGGTGAACTCTACGATTTTCAAATTGATAAGAACGCAAAAAATATATTTGCGGCAGCGTAAAACTTTTTCTCCTCTTAAAGCGGCGGGTATGGAATCTCATATCCGCTTTGTTGTTATAATGCTACCTTAACAACCGCTTTTTTAACAAACAATTTTTTATCAAGGTCTAAAGACGGGAGATGTGCGTCTTGCGGATAGAATATCATAAATTCTCCTTCTCTAAGCGGTAGAAAAGAGGGGAAATTATTAAAATTTAAAAATTCAATATCCTTATCTTTATCGTACTCAGTTATCGGAGTGCAGCTTGAATAATCAGCAATACCGATTTTTTCCGCACCTTTTATCATATATTGTATATCAACATATTTGCGGTGAGCTTCAAAAGAAGCCTCTTTTTTAGTTTCATAGCTTTGAACATTTACAAAAATCCTGTTGCCGTCAATAAAGTACTGACCGTCTTTGATATTAACAAGGTCGGCGGAACGGAGCCATTCCAACCCTGCTTTTATACTGTTAGAAAGTCCGTAATATGTGTCAGCATTGATTAATTTATCTTTTATCATATAAACCTCTTAACATATCTTAACAAAAAATAATAAAAAAGGCAATTTTTAAAAAGAAAAATACTTTATATAAATGTAAGGTTAGAAAAAGTTAGGTAGGTTCACTATGTTAATGGCATTCTGGCAGGTCCAGCGATTAACACGCGATATAAATGTTTTAGAGCGGCAAGCGATGCAGAAACGCATTGAGCTCTCCAACTACCAAAAGTATGCGGGAATGCTTGGCGGAACCTCTATTATAACAATGGGTAACATTGCAGGATTGTCATCTAAACTTCTGCCGAGAGCATCAATGTTTGCTCAGTTTGCTAACCAGGCAAGCTCTATGAGTGCTATGCAAAATTTACAGATGATGAAGATGAGAGGTATGGTTCCTTGGACAGGAAATCCGATGAGTCAATATCAATTGGAGATGAGTGCTTTTGCAAAATTTAAAGAAGAGTCTATGAAAGCATTAAAGCAGCAAGAAGCACGAATTCTTGATGAAAAAGAAAAGGAAATACAGTTAGAGATGAATGATATAGAACAACGACTGACAATGAAACGGGCAGAGTTGCAATCCGTTAAGGAATTAGCCCGTGAGGAAGCCCGAGAAGGAGCTCCAAGATTCGGACTTTGATAAAGATTAACTAACTCTAAGAACTTTCGTGTGAAACATACGTGAAGTGTATACCTATTAACTTAAAAAATTCCCCTCGCCTCTTCCCAAGAGGCTTTTTTTTATGTTTGTCTGTACACATTATGCAAGACTTTCTCAAAACCTTTTCTTTTCAAATAATATTCCGCTTTGCCTTCGTCTGTTTCGCCGATTACAAACAGGCTCCCTTTGTTTAATTTATAAGCAGCGAGCGTTGTAAGATAGTCAATTTCCCTGTCTGTAAGGTAGTATAACATGTTTCGGCACAGAATTATGGAATTGGAATTATCTTCATGTCTTAGCAGTACATCCTTCATGTCTCCGTGGTTAAAAATTACATTGTTACTAAGCGGTTCGGATACGGAATATGTCTCTGCTCCTTCCATGCTGTCATTTGTAATATACAATTTCCCCGGAGACTTCTTAAAATATTTGTTAAAGTTTATGTCTTGGTCAGCAAATTTTTTCTTATCAGTTTTGGTTATATTAATAAATCCGCTTTTTGCGGCATTACATATATTTTTATCGATATCATACGCTTTTATGGGCAAAAATTTTTCGATATTATCATGATTTTCGAGCAGAGTTATTATTTGGGTGTAGGCTTCCGAGCCGTCTGAGGAGGCAAATTGAAGAAATTGAACTTTATCTTTATTGCGGAAATTTTTTACAAAAAACCTTGTAAAAGCATCCCAATCCAAGTCTGCACGAAACATTTTGGTATAAGTTCCTATATTATTCCCGTTTGGAATTCTATAGAACCCTGCGTTTGAGCGAAATGAGAGTGTATGACAGGCATGAACTTTCATACCGTTATAAACCCGCTGAAATTATTTTTTGCTACCTTAATAAACAGGTACGTCAATAGGATTTATAAGTTTTACGTATAGTATGTCGCCTTTATTAATATATACGTCCTGTCCTTTTCTGAACATATCGGCAACGCTGTCACCGACCCAATAACCTACTCCGCCTATAAAGCCGCCTATTGCACAAATAGGAGTTGTCAAGTATTGGATTCCCGGTGCTGAGTCTCCGGCTCTTAGACCGTAGTTGGTAGCATTCTTTGTGATTTCTACTGCACGGTTGTAATTATCTTTTACGGCTTCACCGTAACCCAAATTTTTGTAAAGAGCACCGTCTATATAGATTTTGTCGAATTGGCATACCGCCATATCGAGCGGAATTTGGCGTCCGTTAGGAGTTACGACGTGGTCAAAATCCAGGTATAATTTGGCACCTCGTGAAAAGCGTTTTGCGGTATTAACTTTTGAAACACTACCTCTGACAACCGAGCCTGATGGTAATATTACACTTGCATCAGTGGCAAGTTCATTTTTCAGTGTTGCCGTAAAGGAATCACCTTCACAACCTGAGAATGTACTTACCGCTTGCAAAAATTCTAATTGAAATACTGTTCCCGCAGGTATACGCTTCGTTTTCGCGTCTGCCTTAAATGTTCCCGCAAATGCACTGCAGGATACGAATAACATAGTTATTAAAAATGCCAGAAGCTTTCTCATGATTCTCTCCTCCGATTAATTCGTGTCGATTATAACACATTAGAATTTGAAATTCAAATCTTCCTGCTTGTTTTTACAGTGTTTAATCATTTGAGAAGCAACCACTGCGGTAAACGGTACGCAAATTACAATTGCAATACTTCCAATCAAAGCTGAAGCTGTTTCGGTTACTACCTGATTAAGATTGATAAATTTTTGCAAATCTATATTCCCTGCAAGCAGCAGTAAAGGCAATGACCCGCCGAGGTAGACAAGAATCAGGGTATTTGCCATTGTGCCTATTATGTCGCGACCTACATTCATGCCTGAGACAAAAAGCTCTTTAACGGTTTTATTCTTGTCCGTCAAGTAAATTTCGTTAATTGTACTTGCAATTGACATCGCAACATCCATGACTGCTCCCAATGTTGCAATCACCATGGCAGAAATTGCAATACTTATAAAATCCAGTTCAGGGTGTGCCGTATACAGGAACATTGAGTTTTCGCCAGTAAATCCCGTAAGGTGTGCGGTATACATTGTTATATAAGAGAGTATCCCCGCAAAAATTAAGCTTAATACCGCCCCTACCGTTGCGGATGTACTTTTTGCATTAAATCCGCCTACCAGATACATGGTAAGTGCAGTGGAAACAATGCAGACGGATATTGTTGCAACAACAGGATTAATACCCGCTAAAATAAGAGGAGAAAGTGCATGCGAAATCAGGAGTACCGTAATTACGATTGAAACGAGGCTGTAGAGTCCTTTCTTTTTCCCGATATACAGAAGTAGTCCGCAAAAACAAAGTGAGAGCCATAATAATGTTCCTGAACGTTTAATGTCTTCAATTGAGTACTCTATACCCTCCCCGTTATCTTCGGCATGCAGAATGACTTTTGTATTTTTCTTTAACTTAATATCATAATAAGGGTTTCCGGTGAGCATATTATCCAAAACCACCGTTTCACCCTTAAATTCACCTGTCAAAAGTTTTACTTCTACCGTTTGTTTGGTTTGTGATACCTCATTCTCATCCAAATCCACGTATTGTACGCTCTGCACAATTCCTGTTTCTGACGGAAGTATCTTTCCCTCTTCCGCCCGTACGGGCAGTAATACAAAAAACGACAGTATTAATAAAAGTATTTTTTTCATGCTTGGTCCCTTTGTCATTAAGGTCGCTATTAAACAAAGAATAGCAATTCCGCTAATCTAATCGGAATAGGCTTGTTTGTGCGGAGGGCATTTTTCTTCCCAAATGCCTGAACCCTTCGGGGGAGACTTTTCTTCCTCTCGGAGTTCTTTGCAAAAGTCCTGCTTGAAGTAAATACGGCTCACAAACATCTTCAATAGTTCGGACATCCTCGCTTAAGGCTGCGGCTATGGTTTCTATCCCGACCGGACCGCCGTCATATTTGTCTATTATAAGGCTTAAAAGTGCTCTGTCCGTGTTATCCAGTCCAAATTCATCAATTTTTAATATATCCAACGATTCATTTGCAACATCTTCGTCTATTTTGCCGTCATATTTTACAATGGCAAAATCCGATACCCTTTTAACCAGTCTGTTTGCAATTCTTGGTGTGCCTCTGGAACGCATTGCAATAGCTGTTGCTCCTTCTTGAGTAATATCGATGTCTAAAATTCTTGCCGTTCTTTTAACAACTTCCGATAACTCTTCAACGGTATAAAACTCTAGTCTGTGTATCATTCCGAAACGGTCTCTTAAGGGGCTTGAAAGTTCTCCCGCCTTTGTTGTTGCACCGATTAAAGTAAATTTCGGAAGCGGTACTCTCAGTGTTTTAGCCGTTTGACTTTTGCCCGTTGTCATATCTAAGGTAAAATCTTCCATTGCAGGGTATAAGATTTCTTCCGCAACTTTATTTAATCGATGTATTTCGTCAATGAACAATATTTCGCCGCCCTTTAATGACATCAGAATTCCTATTATATCTCGGGGTCTCTCTAGTGACGGGGCTGATGTGATTTTAATTTCAACTCCCATTTGAGATGCGATAACACCCGCTATGGTCGTTTTCCCTAGTCCCGGGGGACCGTAAAAAAGCATGTGGTCTAAAGGTTTACCACGCTTTTTTGCTGCTTCAAGAATTATTCTTAAAGTTTCCTTTAAAGCACTTTGCCCTATGTAACTCTCAAAGTCCTTCGGACGAATACTGTTCTCAAAGGTGTTGTCATACTCTATTGTTTCTGACTTTATAATAGGGTTTCTCTTAGCCCTTTTTTCTATTCCCGCATCATCTGATATTATTGCCATACGAAAATTTTAGCACAAAATCTTAACAAACTCTATTTGTATTTACGCCTTTCAGGTAATCTCTTATAAGATTAAACGTCTCTGCCAGAATATAATTAACGGATTCTAAGGTATTATATGCAATATGAGGCGTTATTATAACATTATCAAGGTTAAATAATTTTTGTGTAATGAGTGCTGTCTCAACACAATGTTCCTCAATATCATCAATCACAGTCGCCATTTCGCCTTTGTATGTGCTTATAAATTCACATTCAAGAACATCTAATGCTGCCCCCTTAACTTTTCCTTTGATTAAATTGTCATAAAGTGCTTTTATATCCAAAAGCTCTCCCCTTGCAGTATTGACAATGTATACGCCTTCTTTCATTTTTTCAAATTCTTCCGTGGATATCATGTGATAATTATCTCCGTCATAAGGTAAATGAAGTGTTATAATGTCCGACTCTGCCAAAAGTTCCTCAAAAGATACAAATTCGCAACTGTTTGCTAAGTCGGGATTCTTCATATAAGAATGAATAAGTACTTTCATGCCCAAAAAACGTGCAATATTCGCAACCGCAGTACCCACTGCTCCGCAGCCGATTATTCCGATAGTGTATGAACTCAATACCCTCCCCTCATACTTTTTGTGATTTATTGTATGGGTTTTCATATCAAAATATGCGGGCAGAAGATTTCTGACAAGAGCCAAAATCAATGCTACTGCATACTCCGCAACGCCAGTTCTTCCATACTGTTCTATATTGAATACGGCTATATGCTGCATTGTACAGTAGTCAATATCAATATGGTCATGTGCACTGGAACGTGTTGAAATTATACGCAGATTCCTGAATTTTTCCAAAATATCCCTGCTGACTGTTGAAGTAGTAAAAACACTTATTATATCTGTTTCTGCATACTGTTTTTCCGAAAGCTCCGTTTCTTTATTAAGCGGTTCTTTAATAAACGTAATATCAAAATCATTCAGCCTGTTATTTTCAAAAAAATCTTTTTCAGATTCTCTGAAATCAAATAATAGCATTTTCATCATAAAATGTCTCCTATACAGAGACAAGTATTAATACTGAATCAAATTAAACTATTCTACAAACAGGCAGTTTTTAAACTCCGAAGAGCGAAGCCCGGTTCAATAAATCTCTTTTATCACAAGCTAAGCTTATAACTTGATTCGTATAAGAAAGCTGCCTGGCCAGTGCATAGTTTTTGCCGGAGCGATATTCCCCGCCCCGTGCAAGCAATTCTCTGTATTGTTCCTGCTGTTCGGATTCCATAGAATCTATATCATTTCCGTATTCTCTTGTGAAAGAAATCCTTTCTCTTCTGTTGGATTTTACCCCGCCAAGATTCATATCAAAAACTTTTCCCCAAAAAGAAGCTTTTTCTTTCGCTTCATTGAGCTGGGCGGTGACCTTATCAAGCCTTTCTTCAGAATTGTTAAATATCGGTTCTTTAAGATTTATTCTTTTTCCGTCTATGACAACATATTCCTCTCCGAACCTGTCTGTTTGAACAGCATATTTTTTACCGTCTATAACAGTTTCTTTTTGTCCGTATGGATTTGTTGATACATTGAATGCTGACATAGTTATATCCTCTTAAATATATAAAGTAAAATAGCTCCGAAAAATTGCCTTTTTTGTTAACAAATTTTAACTTTATTTAAGATTTGTAAAAATATCAAAAGAAACAGTTTACTTTTGTTATATAGTGTTGCAATAATGTTAGTGTAAGAAGTATATATCACAAATCTAAAAGAGGACGTTATGTTCTCAAGTACATGGAATGTACGTTTTGAATAAGTGGTGCAAGCAAAGGACGCGGGCAAGCTTATGAAAAATGTGTAGCAGATCGTTTAAATCAAAGGGTAACTAAACGGAGATATATACTAAAAGCCTCAAAGGTGAGGTCGTATAAGTACATACCAAAAAATAAGGAGAGAAATTTTCAAAAAAGCTGCCGTAAATTCGGGGCTTAGTCAGGCTGTTTAATCAATTTAGACAGTCACGGGAGAAACTGTGCCTAAATCAGGGGCAGAAATTCCGCTATCACAAAAATAAACAGAGTGCTGCACAAGGGATGTGCAGTTGGGGTAAGCTGCACCTTTTTGTGGGAGGTGTAAGTTTATTCCGCCAAAGGAGTACATATCAAAAAAGAGAGAAAGGAGATTCAACTATGGCACTCACAATCAACACAAACATTTCGTCAATCATTGCTCAAAGAAGTTTGAACAATGCGACAAACACTCTGAACACATCAATAGAAAGAATGTCAACAGGGTACAAAATTAACCACGCAAAAGATAACGCGGCAGGTTATTCAATTGCAAATATGTGGGAAACTCAATTGGGTTCATTGGATGTTGCTGCTGATAACGCTGCAACGGGTTCTGACATGTTAACATCTGCTGAACAAAGCTACGGTTTGTTATCTGACCACTTACAACGTATCAGAGACTTGACCGAGCAAGCTGCTAACGGTACTTACGCTTCTGCTTCATTAAAAGCTATTCAGTCTGAAATCGAAGCCAGATTGGACGAAATTACCCGTGTAGCTTCCAATGCCGAATTTAACGGTATTAAGTTGATGGCATATCAAGAAAACGGTGTACCTGCCGGTGTAGGTATAACTTCTGCAGGTATTAATTTACAAGTAGGTCTTTATGCTGATGCAAACAGCGTTATTAACCTTGATGTAGATTTGTTTAGAAGTGCAACTGTAAGCGGTTTGTTTACAAGTATGGGCGGAAGTCACAGTATAGAAGGAGATGATACGAGTCCAACTCTTGATGATATGATAAACCAAGCTACTAACGGTACTATTACTACCATTGAGGACGCTATAGGCGATGAGTATTTTAACAGATATTTTGCAGCAGCTTGTAGTGGCTTGATAGTTACTGATGCAGAAAATAACGAATATATGCTTGCTTCCGATGGAGAAAAAGTTGCTGCAGGCTCTGCTCACGGTGCAAAAGAGATGTTAGAATTCATTGATACTGCAATTGATGACATTTCATCACGTGTAACAAGAATCGGTGCTGCTCAAAACAGGGTTGAATCAGCAATTACGGCTCTTGATGTACAATCACAAAACCTGACATCATCATTATCTACCTTGAGAGATACCGATGTTGCGGAAGAGTCTTCAAATTATATTCAGGCACAGATTCTTCAACAAGCATCAGCAACTCTGTTAGCAACAGCCAACCAGACACCGAGTATCGCACTAAACTTAGTGTAATAGCAGGTGAATTATGGAGAAAGCTGATAATTCAAGTGCGGTTGTTGGTTAGGGAGTTGATGGGAAAACGGGCGTTTCAACAAAGTTGAAACGTCCGTTTTAATTTATCCTGTTTACTACTGTTTTATGCTAAAGGTTTATGCTACTATTCAAGTTATGAACGATATAAAACAAATTGTTGAAGACGAGCTTTGTGCGGTAAACAAAAATTTGAACAACCTGTTTGATACTGAGGATGAAATTCACAGAGAATTACAAG
Organism: Candidatus Gastranaerophilales bacterium; assembly: GCA_944323705.1. Classification (GTDB taxonomy): domain Bacteria; phylum Cyanobacteriota; class Vampirovibrionia; order Gastranaerophilales; family Gastranaerophilaceae; genus CAG-196. The sequence continues at coordinate 15,191 of CALUTM010000020.1, read as the reverse complement.
CTTTTATAAACAGTCCGCAAAAAAGAATACGCTCACTGAGTGCATTATTGTATTTTAAAGCAAATGGCAGTATTAATAAGCCTGTAGGCAATCTTTTTATAAATATCTTAACAACGGGAGAACTTATACATAACGCTTCTTTACTTCATGATGATGTAATTGACGGGGCAAAATTTCGACGTGGAAAAGCAACTTTGGGAGAGGTATTTTCTCCTCAAATATCGATTCTTTCGGGAGATTTGCTCTTATCACTGGCTACTGAGAAACTTATTGAAGCAGGAAACTGGGAGATAATAAATTATTTTTGGAAGTGTACAAAAGAAATGAGTGAAGCAGAGTTTAAGCAATATTCTCTGAGGGGAAAGAAGCCTTTAATAGATGAGTATTTAAAGATTGCAGAGGGGAAAACAGCAAGTCTGTTTGAAGCTATATTCAAAAGTTGTGCCAATATTACAAATTTTGATATTATTAGGGCGGAAAACTTTGCCAAAAACTTTGGGATTCTGTTTCAACTTAAAAATGATTTGGAAATTGATTCGGCTAATGCGGATAAAAAAAATAAAATATTTACACCAAAAGATATTTTTGGTATTGAAAAAACAAAAATTTTAATAGATAATTATCTTGAATATTTAAGAAGAGATTTGGAAGAAATTCCCCAAAATATTTATAGAGAGGGATTAGAGGATTTATTAAAAGCTGTATGACGGATAAAGAAAAACTTAGAGCAAATATTAAAGAGGCGGTGGATACAATTGTCTTTGTTGTTGTAGCCGTTATATTAATAAGATTTTTTGTCGCCGAGTTGAGGTGGATTCCATCGGGGTCAATGAAACCTACTTTGGTGGAAGGTGACAGAATTGTTGTCGAAAAATTGACAAAATACCCTAACCTTTTAAAAACCCATCGTTTTGAAAATACTCCCCAAAGAGGTGATATAATGATATTTTACCCGCCGTTTGTAAAGCTTAAAACAACTCCTTGGGCAGTATTCAGCAGGCTTACCGGATTTTTTTGCAAGGATATTGCGTATATAAAACGTGTAATCGGACTTCCGGGTGAGAAACTTGAAATTAAGCAGGGTACAAATGGTGCATACAAGGTTTATATTAATGATAAACCGCTTGAAGAAGACTACATAATGAGTGAATATGACTTTCACAAGTGTAAAGAGGATATGTTTTGCGGACCTTTGGTTATTCCTGAGGGGCAGTATTTTATGATGGGCGATAACAGGGGAAACTCTATGGATAGCAGATTCTGGGGAACTTTGCCCAAAGAGCGTTTTATAGGACGTGCCGTTTTCTTATTCTGGCCCTTAAACCATATTAAAGGATTATAACTAAAGTTAGAGAAATTTCTAACTATTTGGGAATTTAAAAACCCGTAAATAGCAATTATTATATTAGTGTGGAAATATATAAAACCCCACAAAAGGCTTTCCTAGAAGTTCAGGTAAGCCTTAGTGAACATACGGCAAGTTGCCGTGTTCAAGGATGAAAAAGAAAGAAAAGGAGATCACACTATGGCTTCAATCACAATCAACACAAACCTTGCGTCGCTGACGGCTCAAAGGAACTTGTCAGCCGCAACAAGCGGTATGAATACCGCAATGGAAAGACTGTCAACAGGCTTCAGGATAAATTCGGGAGCTGATGATGCGGCAGGTTCAGCAGTGTCAACATTAATGGAAGCTCAAATTTCAGCTTATGATGTTGCGGAGTCGAATGCAACAATGGGCTTATCACTTCTTGATACCGCAGAAGGTATTCTTGGTATAGTTGGAGATTACTTGCAACGTATCAGGGACTTAACAGAACAAGCTGCTAACGGTACTTACGGTACATCTTCTATGAATGCTATAAGAACAGAAGTTCAACAGAGAATGTTGGAAATCAATCGTCTTTGTGAAGTTATAGATTTTAACGGAATAAAGCTGCTTGACGGTACCAGTTGGGCTTATACATCAAATGCAGGTGTTAATTTGCAGGTAAGTAATAATTCCGGCAGACCTAATATTATTAATCTGGAAAGCTCATTATTCGCATCTGCGAAATGTACCGCCTTATTTATAACCGGAGAAGGAAGAACTAATTCGGAATGGTACTTGAGAGATGGACAAACTGCAGGTGATGCAAATACCATGGAATTCCTGACACCTGCTCTTTATGCAAGAATAACAGGCACTGCTGTAGAATTGCCAAACGGCACTACTTATGATTACAGTCATATGGAGGCTATTGTAGACAAAACATACGATCAATATGATAGTGGTACCCCCGAAACGGGAGTTGTAAATTGTATTACTGCAATATGTGATGCAGTCTACACTGATGACTCTACGGCACGTGAATTCTTACAATTTATTGATGACGCAATAGAAAATGTTTCAGATAGGACAACTTTAATCGGTGCATATATGAACAGAGTTAATTCTGCGGTTGATGCGATAGATGTACAAAAGGAAAATATTGTATCTGCTAATTCTTCAATAAAAGATGCGGATATAGCCGAGGAATCTTCTAATTATATAAAATATCAGATTCTGCAGCAGTCAACCGCAACACTTTTATCTACTGCAAACCAGACGCCGAGTATTGCATTGAACTTAATATAATTTAACTTGTGAATTGAAGCCCCCGCTTATGCGGGGGCTTTGTTTTTTAGCGTTTAATGAGGCTTAGTTTTTACCTTAAAACCAATAGTATGTCTACGTGTGTAGCCCCTTATTGACCATCATCTCGGGAGGCAAGACCTTTAAGGCGGCTCGGAGAGGCTCTTCTACATTGGAGTTTCCACCCATAAGCCGACCAATTATCTACGTGCGTAGCCCCTTATTGATCATCATCTCGGGAGACAGGACCTTTGAGGCGGCTCGGAGAGGCTCTTCTACATTGGAGTTTCCACCCATAAGCCGACCAATTATCTACGTGCGTAGCCCCTTATTGATCATCATCTCGGGAGACAGGACCTTTGAGGCGGCTCGGAGAGCTACTTCTACATTGGAGTTTCCACCCATAAGCCGACCAATTATCTACGTGCGTAGCACAAAAAAAAGCTTGAGTTTTGGCTCAAGCGGAAAAAGGGAAAAGGGATTAAATAAAGGGAATTAGTCAAATTTCTTACATCTGTTATGAGAAGATACCGAATGTACGTTCGATATTATCATTAATTACTTTTTTAACGGACTCATATTCCGTAGTTAATGCAGTACGCTCAGTCTCGAGTTTTGATAAATCCATATCATATTTCTTATCTTTTTGATCGATTTGTTTTAACTCATGTTCATATTCTGCTTCTGCTTTTGCTAAGGCTTTTTTATCGATAGATGCAGTTTCTGTATAATCAACGTACGTATCAGATGTTGGAGAGGTCGTGTCAAAGCTTACCAACCCGGTTTTGCTGTCTGTATTAACAATTTCAATTGTAATTTTTCCGCATTCAATCATATTAGTTAACCAATCGGAATCACTTGCAGCATCTCCGCTTGTACCATCGTAGTCTGATATACTTACGCAATTCCCGCCCGCAGCTTGAATTTGGTTAAATATACTTACATAGTATGAAAATTCTTCATAATCAAAATCATCATCACCAGAAATTTCGGTATAAATTTCTTCTGCATAAGAATTATACAGTTGATTTCTGTAAGCAAATTCAAGTTCATCATATTTGTCTTTTTCTTCGTCGGTTAAGTCATTGTAATCTCTGCCGTTTAAAAGAGTTATCATAGAATCGGATAATGATTGTAACATTTGATTATCAAGATGATTATTGGCAACCTTGTTTTCAGCCTTTTCAAGATTAGACATAAAATCACCGGAATCAAGAATATTAGTAATTAAGTTATAACGGTTTGCTGTTAATTTATCAACTTCCTGTTCTTGCTCAGAAGATAATGTGCCCAGAGATATTAAATTTTGCAATTTTCCTTGTGTAGCAACCAATTGTAATTTAGAAGTCTGTAAACTGTTATACTTTTTAGCTTCCGTAGTTGATAATTCTGCTAATTTTCTGCCGCCTAAAATATCAGCCATGCCTAAATCGGCTTTAGTTATAGCATTAGAAACTGCGGTTAGAGTCATGTATTCATCTTTATCTTTGTCTGAAAGATTTGCAAATTGAGCTTTTTTAATTAACTCGTCACGCTGAGCTAATACAGAAGAAGCTTCTGAACTGATTTTTACTCCTTCCAACTGGTATTTCTTTGCAGTAGACAGAACTGCTACTTGTGTTAAAAGATTATTGAATTTATTATTCCATTGTACTTTGTCAAAATCAATTTTATCAATTATATCAACTTTATTAGTTATATCATGGCTGATATTAGTATTTGTGTTGGGTTCGGTGTATCCGTCTTCATTCATCATAAATAAAGCAAATGCCTGAGGATTGTTTTCTCCGACAGAGTACATAAATTCGTCATAGCCGTCTTTTATTTCATCAGAAACAATCAACTGCCCCCTGGATGTGCGTAATGCATATTTTTCTCCTGTTTCAACTGCATTTTTGCCGCATAAATTATTAAAGTTAGCTACAATTTTTTCGCCGTTGCTGTTTTTTACGGTTAAAGTGGTAGCATCTAAAGCATCCAAGTATTTTTGATAAACTTGGTCAGATTGAGTTGAGAGCTGTATCTTGGCATTTTGTATAGATTGTGCCTGAGATTCAACGTCGTGTATTCGTGCTGTGATAGTAAGCAAGCGAGCTTGCGATGCTGCCATTCCCATTTCTGATTTCCTTTTGTTTGTCCCTTTACATGGTTTACGGCATTTTTTTCAAAAACTTTAATGATTTGAGGCATTTTTCTTAAAATTGTTACATTTCGTTACAAAAGAAAAACGCCCGTCTCCTATAGAGACGGGCGTTTTCAAAAACTTTGTTATACTAATTCTACTGCATATTGAGCGTTATTTTCTGCTATTTCTACTAATTTACGGGAAACTGCAAGCATTGAAATCTCTGAATCAAGCTTGTTAACGCAGGAGCCGCAACCTATAGCAGATGCTCCGGCTGCAAAAGCCAAAGAAGCAGTTGTTGGATTTATTCCTGTTGCAGTCATTATAGGAAGTTCAATGTTTCTTGAAAGTTCAATTGTATTGGATATAGTGAGTTCTGCTCTTTCAATCAGTCCCCTTACACCGTTTGACGGCATTTCTTTTTCAAAATGTCCTTCTGTCTGAATTAAGTCAACACCGATTAATTCTAACTCACGAGCCAATTCAATTTGCTCGGCAATTTCTAATTCTCCGGGAATGGTTACACAGAAGAAAATATCATTTCCTACCAGTTCAATTGTTTCTTTTGCAAGTTTTAAAACTTGTGCAGCGGAAAAAGTTTTTCCTTTCTTATAAAGAGCATCAAAATTCCCTAATTCTATTGCATCAGCCCCGAGAACTACGGCATGTGCCAATTCTTGAGGGTCTATTGAAGAAACGAATAAAGGCAAATCGGTTATGCTTCTTGCCATTGCAATGATATCAGGGTTAGCACAAATATCAACGGCACTGGCACCGGAGCAAGAAGCTGCTTTTACAACTTTTTCAACGCTTTTTGCATCAAAATTATCAATACCTGCAATGATTTTTACTGCTCTTTTTTCACTCAATGCTTTTTTAAAACTTTCAATTCTTGACATATTTTTCTCCTTTTGTGTGTCGATTGTGATAAAACATCTCGTCCATTATACATTAAAATTTGAAAACAGGCAATATATAGACTACCTGTAATTAATGCGGGGAATTGTCGATGTAACAGAATTTTGCCAAAATTCAGTAAGAGGTTATCGAAATATGTTAAAGAAAATTGTTCTTATATTTATTATAACTATATTTTCCTTGCCGGTATGGGCTTTTGGACGTGAGGACAAAAGTGCAGTGTCAATATATGAGAAAATCAATCCGGCAATTGTTACCGTCGATTCTCAGCTATCAGACGGTTTATCTTGCGGCACAGGATGTATTATTGATAAAAGCGGAATAATTTTAACAAGTGCTCACGTTATTGATATCGGAAAAACAGTTGTTGTTACCATGAATAACGGACAAAATTACACTGCAAAAGTGCTTAAACATCTTGGAGAAAATAAAGATATTGCACTTTTAAAAATAGAAACCAATCAAAACTTAAAAACCGTCAAGCTTGGTAATTCAGAAAAGATTAAGGTTGGAGAAAAAGTGTTGGCTATCGGTAACCCGTTCGGATTCAGCGGAACTTTGACTCAGGGAATTATTTCACGTATTGATTATGCAAAAAATCGTATTCAAACTGATGCAGCCATAAATCCAGGCTCTTCAGGGGGACCTCTTTTAAATACAAAAGGTGAAATCATAGGAATAAATCAAGCGATTTATAACCCCGATAACAACATCTCAAATATAGGAATCGGTTTTGCAACGCCCATAAATCTTGTTAAAGAATACTTGAAAGAAAATGAAGAAATCTAGACAATTTATCAGGAAATATTATAATTATTATTATGAGAAAATTTCTGATAATAATTCTTTTACTTCTTGTTGGTGTCGTATCGGCGTCAGAACCTGTATTAAGAGATTATGATGAATTTGATATACCAACGGGTACACATATTCCCGTAATTTCTTTACAGGAATTTTCGACTGCTTACTGCGAAGAGGGTGATGAAGTCGAGTTTTTGACCACTTCTGATATTTACCTGTTTAATAAAAATGTAATTCCTCAAGGAACTAAGCTAAGGGGGTATATTGAAAAGAAAAACGAGCCGATAAAAGGTACAAATGCTGCAATGCGAATTTTTGTCAACAAAATGTACCTTCCTGACGGATATGAAATTCCTATAAAATCTTATATATATAGTGCCAATAACAACACTCTTGGCGGAGAATTAACGCCGCCGGAGAAATATATAAAAATCCCGCACTACCAACGTTGGACTATGTTTAGAGCGATGGGGGTGTTGCAATATGTACCGGGCGGAGAACGTAAAATGGGGGAACATATTACGGTATCTTCGGGTGCAAATCTTATGGTGGTGTTGGTTGCACCTATTCATATGTCACATACATTAATAAATTGACAAAATGAGGATTGATAATAAAATGTTATTATGGAGGGAGGACTTAAAATGATGAATAAATTAATTGTAACATTAATACTAACATCAATGTTTACAATAAATTCTGCGTTTGCAGCCGCAAATTATTCATATCAACAAACCCAAACTCAACCTGCATATAACAGTCAATATTATCAACAGCCTATGCAATACAGCACAAATCATCCGCTACAGGGGAATGTAGTGATGGTTCCCGCGGGAACTTCGCTTCCGGCTTTGCTTACTACGCCATTATCCTCTGCAACGGCAACAACGGGGCAAAGTGTCAGCATGGCTTTGAATTCGGATTTTTATTATAATAATAAACTGATTGCTCCTGCAGGAAGCACAATTACCGGAACGGTAATAGAAGCCTCAAAGGCAAAACGCGGAAGCATGAATGGAAAGTTAAGCATCAGATTTACGCAAATATATACTCCTTACGGTACTCAGATTCCAATATCTGCAGTCATAAAAACCGATGACTCATCAGGGGTTCTAATTGGCGGTACAAAGCTTGATGTAACAAAAGAATACGCCAAAGATCTTGCCGGCGGAAGTGCTGTTGGTGCATTATCCGGGTTGGTTTTTGGAGCTCTTGCCGGAGGAGATGTGGGTAAGGGTGCTGCCTTAGGTACTGCAGTAGGTGCCGGAGGCGGTTTGGTAAAATCTGTTTGGGATAAAGGCAACGATGTTGAAATCCCTGCAAATTCTTGTATTGATATTATGCTGACTCAACCGATTACGGTTTCGGCATCAAGTTATAGTTATGAAAATTAGTAAGTAGGTTAATTTAAATCGCCTGCAAACTTATTATTCTTATAGGGTAATGTTAGAGAGAAGAATATAAAGTGACATTGATTAGCAGAAATAATTTTATACTAGACGAAGATGAGGAAAAGAATGAAGAGACCTATACTCTTCCTTCTATAGTGACGAGTAAGCCTGAAGTAATTCCGATTCGCAAGTCTTTTGCAATATCAACGGCTTTGCATCCTGCGGTAGTTTTATTGATATGGTTAATAACCGTTGCCCTCGCTCTTATGGGTATAAATTTGAGTTTATTTAAAAAGCCTCAGGTTCAGCTTAAAAAAGATATCGAATTTGTGCTTGTAGATAAAGAAGGGCAACCGAGAGATCCTAATACTAAAAACCGTTCGGACATGAATTCACGGAGTGGTGGTATTAATGACCCGAAAAGAAAAGTTTCTATGCCGTCTCCTGCTCCCAGTAAGGCTTCTAAACCTTCTGCAGCGGCACAGAGTGCCAATAAACTTATAAAACAACAGCAACAGCAGGTAAAGAAACAGGTCACACAACAAAAGTCTCAGCCTAAAGCTCAGCCTCAAAAAACTCAGCAAAAGTCAGTAGCGAAACCGTCTCCTGCAAAACCTGCACCCCCGACCGCTCGTCCGAGTGCAAGACCTACTTCTGCACCGACACCTGTGGCAAAACCATCTACACCATTTACGGTTCCTGCTCCTAAAGGGGCTCCTGTAGGTAAAACATTATCAACAGGTCCGATAGGTGGTACTTCTGCTCCAACAGGTGCTAAAGTTGGCAGCAGTGCTCCCACCGGGGCAAAGGGCGGAAGCTACGCTCCTCGTCCGTCGTTATCACCTTCGGCAAGCAGCGGAGGCGGACAACTCTCCAGAGGCTCCGCACCGGGTGGAACAGGTAATATAGGCAATCCCGGGGGCGGTGGTGGTGCTCCTGGTATAGATGCACTACGCGAACCTGATTTTGGTCCCTATATGAGGGAGTTGCAAAGAAGAATTAAATTAAATTGGGATCCCCCAAAGGGGAATGAAAGTAAGCGGGTTATCCTGTTGTTCAAGATAGCAAAGGACGGAAGACTTTTATCTTGCCGTATACACAAATCCTCCGGCATGCCTTCTGCAGATCAGGCAGCATTAAAGGCGGTAGAACTTACGGCACCATTTAGACCGCTGCCCGCTGATTTTAGAGGTCAAAGTATTGATATACAGTTTACATTTGACTATAACGTATTTAATGCATCAAGATATTAGAATAATAAAGGATAAAGAGGGAAATAATTATGGAACTATTATTACATTCAATTCAACTGGACTGGCCGGTATTGCTGCCGATACTGATTTGTTCAATTTTAACCGTAATGGTTGCAATAGATAGGGCAGCTTTTTACAATGCTAACAAAAGAAACGTTATCGAATTTATTCCGAAATTGCAAAAGGAATTGGCTAAGAATAATCTTATGGGGGCTCAAAATCTGGCGGTTCAATGTGGCGGAATTATCGGTGAAGTAACGGAAGAAGGCGTAAGAATTCTTTCGGAGCAGAAAAAGGGCTTTTCTCGCTCTTTTGATATCGCATCTGCATTAGCAACAAGAAAGTTGGAACACAGATTGACCATTTTAGGTACAATCGGCGGTGTTGCACCGTTCTTAGGTTTGTTCGGTACTGTCGTAAGAATTCTTTATACTTTCCAGGACTTAGCATCTCAGGGTAATCAATCTGCTGCGGTTGCAATGGGTATCGGTTCAGCCTTGATAGCTACAGCATTCGGTCTTGGAGTTGCTATTGTAGCAGTTGTTTGCTACAATACTTTCCAATCTACGGTAAGAAGATTTGAAGATGACTTCCAGTTAATAAAATTGTTATTCTTAAGTTTTGTTGACTCTGACGAAGAAGTTAATGTTCAATCAAAAACAAGCGTGGCACTGTAAAATTATCGGGTAAAAAAAGGCACTGCCTTACCCTGAGTCCTCTCCTGACGGAAGAGGCGGAGGTTTCTTAAATGGGAATAAAGACAGGTAAAAAAGCATTATTTACGGAAATAAATATCACTCCGCTTACGGACATATTTTTGGTGCTGCTGATTATCATGATGGTTGTGGCTCCGACTTTCCAATCAATTGATAATTCTATAAGCGTACCGGAAGTTAACAGCGGTACTTCCATCGAACAGGGGAAAATTACTGTTTCTGTGACTAAAGACGGGACGGTATATGTTGAGAGTAAACGCTCCTCTGTAGAAACTTTGGCAAAAGATTTGGAAGCCCTCAAGGGTACGAATGAAAATGCCGAAGTCGTTGTGAAAGCTGATGAAAAGGCTAAAAGTTCTATAATTTTGGATATTATGGACGCTGCTCAGGATGCTCATTATAAAAAGTTGATTGTTGCAGGGGAACCTTTGAACAAAAAAGAACAACGAAAACTTGAGGAGGCTAATCCAGCTGAGACGACTCATAACTATACATCAAATAATACTTTGGACGGAGCTTCTTCTCCTATCCCACAAGAAAATCAATATGAAAACTGGAGTAACTGATTATGCGTGACAGTTTTAATGAAATAAATATTACACCACTTACGGATATATTTTTGGTATTGTTAATTATTATGATGGTAATTGCACCATTGCTTGATCAACAAGGGCTCAATCTTGCGGTCCCGGAAGTTGTAAATCAAGAACAGATTACGAAAGATCCTAAAATTATGAATTTCAGTGTTACTTCCGATAACAGGTATTTGTTTGGTGAACAGGAAATTGCTGCTGCTGATTTGGAGGCTACGGTTTCACAATATGCCAAGGATTATCCTGACGGGTTACTTATTCAAGTAGATGACAATGCTGAACACGGGGCGGTTGTAAAACTTATGGACAGTGCTCGTAATGTAGGTGTTACAAGCATTTCTCTTGCACGATAAATTTAATGCTAAGTATGGAGAGTGATTTATGTTTGAACCGTTTGTGTGGATGTTTAAAACTGAAGGTTTTGAAAAGCATTTTCTGTACTTATTTTTTATGTATATAAAATTTTTTGTTCCTGCAATTATTTGTCTTGTTATAGGTTTGGTTTCAATGCATAACCCCATAGTTATGGCAAGCTTCTTCGGGCTTTCTATTCTTTTATTTATAGCACCTTTATTATGCATACAGGGATACTTTTGGGAACTTACGCAGAATATTATTTCAAGAGCCTGGGATATATCAGCAGCAAATGTTTATAACGGGAAAATTAAAGAAATTTATAGAGTAGAATTGCCCGAAATTAAGACAACGAGATTTATTTGGAGGGGGATAGCTTCCGGAGTCGCAACAGTGATGATGCTGCTGCCTTTTGCTTTGCTTGTAACTTCGGGGACATTTTTGGCAGCTTTCTCTTCATTACCGATTACAACTGCTTTACTTTTGTATGTGTTCTTGTGTGCATTTATTCCTGCCCTTTTGTGGAATTATGCCGTAAGAGATTCCGTATTTGCTGTGTGGAATATAAGAAAAGCCATATATATTATGGGAAATTATACGGGAAAATATATTTGGAACACGCTTTTATTTATAATTTTTTACCTTGTTGACTACGCCCTGATAGCTGCGATTGCATTTATTTTGGGATTAAATAATATAGAACCCGGATTCTGGAGCGGTATTAGGCTCTTGATATTCTATATTTTTTCTTACATTCAATACCTGTATTGTATCTACGTTTATGCGTATCTTTTAGGGACAATCGCTCCGCCGCATGAAGGCTAGTTTATAATTTTAAGGCATAAATCATCAAATATGTTGATTGAACGCATTCCTAAATCTGCCTGACGAATGGCATCTTCAACACAGTTTATATGGTCAATTATTTCCGTTCTATCAGGATTTGCCCTCAATAAAAGCAGCATGTAATTTTGTATTGCAGTCAAAATAGCCTTACAGTCACTCTCTTTTGTTAAATCCTGAAGCTTTTGTGAAATATCAAAAACATCTTTTCTTTTAAAATTTAAATAGTCGATAAAAATATTCTCTATAAGTGTATAGTCGTATGTAACGTTCTCTTTTGACGGGACAAAGAAACATTGTGAACGTGAAATAATTGTAGGCAGCACGTCATCTTTATATATGGTTAAGAATATAAATGTTACTCCCGGCTGCGGCTCTTCTATAATTTTTAGAAGAGAATTTGCCGTTTCAGCCTGAAAATTTTGAGGGTTGAGACCGCATATTCTTCCCTTATCGTCTCTATCACAAAATATAAACACCCGATGAAATTCTGATGTTGACATAAGGGCTTCCTTAATCATTTGAGACTGTTTTATCGAAATTACTGTCTTTGAATCATCATCTTCAGGTTTGTTGTCCAGTCTTGAAATAGTACGAACTTCAGGGTGTGAATGCTCTCTAATCCATCTGCAATTAAGGCAATCACAAGCATCTGACTTGTCACCTTGGCAGTTCAAAAGTCTTGCAATTTCTGTTGCAAGTATATATTGAGAATTTAAATCATTGCCGTAAAATAAAATACTCTGCGGTAATGCCCTGTTGGAGTCCGATAGTGCTGCTGTAAAATAGTTTGTTAGAAATGGGTATTTATCTGATAAGAGCACACTCAACCTCCGATACAATATCAGGCACTTCTGCGGACTTAATCCTATATTCGACCTCAAATAAATTTTCTTTCAGTTTTACCAAATCCGAAAGTTTAGTATTTTTTAGCTTCGTCATTGTTTGCTTTACAACAAATTCGTGCTGCCCCGTTAATCTGGCAAGTTCAATGGAAGAGAGAGAAGATTTTGTTTTTAATATAATCCACTTTCTTAACATTGTTTGAATTGCTGATAAAAGTTCCAACGGGTGTTTTTTATCCAAAAGTTTTTTAAACTCTAAAAGTGCCTTGTCTTTTTCTCCACGCATTACAAGTTCCGTAAAATTAAATAAATCCTGATTGGAGATACAGATATCTTCAACCATTTTTTTAGTTACAATATTTTGCGGATAGGCAATTAATTTTAGCTTATCCAACTCCGTATTAAACTCACGCAGATTGTTTCCTATTTGTTCGATTAACAACTCTATTGCACTATCTTCAAGTTTTATACCTTTGTTTTTAGCCTGCTTTTTTATCCAATCTGAAATTTCTGCGGTTTTGTAAGTCTTTATGGTAGGAAATTCTTTAGAATTAAACGCAGATAATATCTTGTATAATTTTTTCCTGGAATCAAGTTTCTTATTTTCTCCTCTTGGAAGCCTAACGACAAAAACAATATCCAAGGATGTATTTTTTAAAGCATCTTCTATATCTGCAAGTTGGGTTTCGTCAAAAAAGTTTTTGTTTAACAGAAAGTAATCTTCTGCATTTACTACAACCAACATATCACCAAACATCATAGGCGGGGTTCTGAGGACGTTAATCAAAGTCTGATAATCAGGATTATCAAAAGTTTGAAAATTCATGGATATAAAATCCTGATTTAATTTTGAACGCATTTTTTCGAGTTCAAGCTCTATATTGTAATCTTCATCCCCATAAAAAAAATAAACAGCCATACAGGGATTATACAATAAAAAACTTTAATGATTCAAGTTTTGAACGGTGATTATCAAATAATACGATTTTTCTTTCGTTAGTTTCGGGTACTGTATTATAATTTGCAACGAATTGTTCCAGGGTTTTTGTTTTTATTCTCAAATTTTCCATTAGTAAAACCTCTTTATGCAGTCTCAGTTTGTACATATTTAGCGGATTTAGAGACAACGCCGTAGCAGACCATGGTGAGTCTTTTATTTAATTCCAACATAGTTTTGTAGTGGTTGGATGTGGCATCCATTGCTCTAAGCATATCATTAGCGGACACCTTTGAAACGTAAGCATTTTCATCGTGGTTATCTACTTTTTCCTGTGCGTATTTTTCTACAAGTAATTTGTCAATAAAATCTCGTGCTCCAACTGCCATAAATTTCTCTCCTATATTTCTTATATATCTCTTATGTATATATAAAGTATTTAAAGAAGAAAAAATTGCCTTTTTTGTAAAGAATTGTTAAGAAAAATTAATAAATTAAATTTAATATTTCAGCTCTGTCATGTAATAAATTGTTTTAAATATTAAAAATATTACTTGTTTTCTGTCTAAGTATTTGTGTTTGTAGCTTTATAAGAGCGTTTAATTACATTGTAAATTTTTGTAAATAAACCACTTGAAAAATTGTACATTATACCCTTATTAACTTGACGCATATTTTTGATGTTGTACGATAGAATAACATGCTAGTATATGGGATAATTATGTCCGAAATAAAAGTAGATAAAAAATAATTTTTTTATAATAGTACATCATTAGAATAGATGAGGTGAATTAATGTCGACAGAATATGCAAAAAGAGTAACTCCAATGGGTATTCCTAATACACGTTTGGATGATTTACCGGATTTAATTGACGTGCAGAAAAAATCATTTGAGTGGTTTTTGAAAGAAGGACTTAAAGAAGAGTTGTTAGCTTTTTCTCCCGTTAAGGATTATACGGGCAGATTAGAGCTTCATTTCCTTCCTAATTACACGTTTGATAATGCAAAATATACGGTTGAAGAAGCCCGTATTCATGATGCAACGTATGCAAAACAGCTTCGTGTCATGGTTCGTTTGGTTAACCGTGACAGCGGTGAAATTAAAGAACAAGAAGTTTACATAGGCGATATTCCGACTATGACGGATAAGGGTACATTTATCGTAAACGGTGCGGAACGTGTTATTGTATCTCAAATCGTACGTTCTCCCGGGGTTTACTTCAAACGGGAAATTTCTCCTACCGGAAAGAGATTGTATAACGCTACAATGATTCCGAACAGAGGAGCATGGTTAAAGATTGAAACTGACTCTAACGATATTATTTACGTTAAGATTGATAAAAATAGAAAAATCCTTGCTACTACATTATTAAAAGCAATGGGTATTACCGTTTCAGAGATGGAATCTTTGTTTACTCACTTTGAATTTTTAAAGAAAACGTTAGATAAAGATACTACTGAAACAACTGACGATGCTTTAATTGACTTGTATAAGAAATTGCGTCCGGGAGATCCTGCTTCTGCACAAGGAGGACGTCAAATTTTGGAATCAAGATTTTTTGATGACAAGAAATATGATATAGGTCGTGTCGGTCGTTATAAATTAAACAAAAAACTTAATCTGAATATACCTAAGAATCAGAGAACATTGACTGTTCAGGATATCGTAGCTTCAATTGAGTACTTGATTAACTTAACTTATGATGAAGGTTCTCTTGATGATATCGACCACTTGGGTAACAGAAGAATTCGTTCTGTTGGTGAATTGTTACAAAATCAATTCAGAGTAGGTTTATCAAG
>CALUTM010000019.1 GCA_944323705.1 Candidatus Gastranaerophilales bacterium | reverse complement strand
AGATAAAGGGGAGTCAAACCCGTTTTTGCTCCGCAAAAAATGGGTTCGTACCTCTCACAAAACTAAAGCCCCGTACATAGAATCCCAACCCGCACATCAATATTTAACTTTTAATAGTGCATATTCCCAAATTTTAAGTTAAAATATTACAAGAAACAAATGAGGGTTAAAATGAAAATAACAAAAATGCAAGGCTGCGGAAACGATTTTATAATACTTGATTACGCCCAGTACTCAAAATTTAATATGCCAATGTCTGATGTTGCAAAAAAACTCTGTGACAGGCATTTTGGAATCGGAGCAGACGGTCTGATTATCCCCAATACAGACGTAAATAATGCGGATATCGGTTGGTTTTTCTACAATTCTGACGGCTCCACCGCCCAGATGTGCGGAAACGGAATCAGGTGTTTTGCAAAATATGTTTATGACAAAAAAATACTCGATAAAAAAGAATTTACCGTAAAAACTCTTGCGGGCATCATTACCCCTCAGATAATGGACAACGGAGACGTTCGGGTAAATATGTCCAAACCCATCCTGGAAAGTGATAAAATCCCGTTTATTCCTGCTGATAATATGAATTATAAGATGGCAGTAAACAATATTATTTTTGAAGGAAATGCAGTTTCGATGGGGAATCCGCATTTTGTGATTTTTGTCTCTCCTGAAGAGAATTTAATGGAACTTGCTAAAAAATACGGACCTTTGATTGAGACAAGTGCCGAGTTTCCCGAAAAAACAAATGTTGAATTCATAAAACTGCTTTCAACCGACAAAATAGAGCTCTGCGTCTGGGAGAGAGGCTGTGGAATTACTCTTGCCTGCGGAACCGGAGCCTGTGCAAGTGTTGTTGTAGGAATATTAAAAGGGTGTCTTAAAAACTCCGTCCAAGTAAAACTCCCCGGAGGCATGGTCAAAATCGACTGGGACGGAAATAAAGTCAATCCTAATCGCGATGTTTTCATGACCGGACCTGCCGAATACGTATTCACTGCAGACCTGGCTTAATTAATAATTTACTTTTCCTCAATTATTTTTGCGGAAGAATCCAACTTCTGCATTAATTCTTCATTGCCCTTATCCAACCCGCGTTGTCTCAAAGCTGTTGCAATTGCTTGAGGGAAGTTTGGAGCCTTGCCTTCTGAGGCAGCTTTATAATAATCCTCTTCAAAATTTTCGCCAAGTCTTAGTGACCAGTTACCGTTCGTAGTACCGGGACGGTTATAAGTCTTTGCAATCCCAAACAAATCGGTAAAGAATATCTGAACACGTCTTGCGGGGCTCGTAAATAATTCAGCAAAACTTGCCGTAATAAACTTCAATTTATCATTCTGAATATCATGTACATATTTTTGCTTATATTCGTGTGTTGCATTTTGAGGAGCTGTATCTTCGCCGAGAAGTCCCGTCTTTCTCAAAAATGCACCGTGATTATCCTGCTCATCTTTATGTGCAAACAAATTTTCGGTATATTCAAGATAAGATTGATTGTCATGTGAACCTAACATAATTGTATTTTTCGGAGGAACGTCTTTGCCTCTGTAATTATATTGTGTTACCGCGATACCAGAAAGCTCATACTTTTTCATAACTTCACGTACCGGATCTGTCAAGTCCCCCAAATCTTCACAAATTATTGCAGACCTGTCAAGCCCGTATTTTTCTGCCGCAGGTATAATTACCCGGGCTATTAATGCCGCATAATCGTCCAATGAATGCTTTTGGTATTTGCCGGGAACCGAAAAAATCCTGCCGGAATTTTCCGGTGTCATCTTCTGACTTGCTACCGTGTAGATAAAAGGATCAACAAGACCTATAATATGATCAATCCTGATTCCGCCCGGAAAACTCGCAAAATAGTCTTCATATTTTTTCTGCAAAATTTTTCCCGCCTTACCAAGCGAGCCGTCTTTATTAAATATTTCCTCGGGTTTATAGTACTTAAATCCCCATCTTTGACCATCGTCTGAAAAGCTATCGGGAGGACAACCTATAGCTTTCCCTTCCAAAAACAGATCTTTGTTAACCCATTCATCAACAGCAGTCTGAGCTACAGGAGAGTCCCCTATGACATTAATTCCGACTTCTTTATTTTTTGCATTAGAGCTTTTACTCTCTTTTTCCAAAATCATTTGATTAAATATAAACGAGTCATACTCATCTTTGTACTTTGTTTTCAATTCCTCAATTCTTGCCTTTGCAATCTCTTTATCAGCAGTACTGTATAGATTTGAATCAACTTCACTCCATTCTTCTCCCTGATATTCTTTTTCTAAAATATGAAAAATTGCTGCCTGCTCATATTTTGGACCTTGCTCGTTCAGAAATTGGCGAAACTCGGGAGAATCTTTGGAATTATTATATGCTTCTTTCAGTGCTATGTCATAACTTTTTCTTACATAGCCATAATCAACTTCATCAGGATTCGGATTGTTCTTAACGATATCGTCAAGAGTTTTTCTCGATAATATATTGCCATATTCATCGGAGGCTAATTTTTCCAAAGGAATCATAAATATATTTTTTGCACTTGATTCCGGGGCATACGGAGAATTGTCTTGAAGCTTTCTCATTCCGTCAGGCTCTTGTTGAATACCCGAAAACCCATGCTCTTTCAAAAACGGAATCAACTTTGAACGAACGGTCTTTGAAAATAATGAGCCAATGCCCGTATTTTCACTTCTTACCGCAGGGGCAGATGCGTTATGCATAATTACATCGACCTGTTTACCTAATAAATTTAAGCCCCTGTTTAAAGATTCGGTATAAACTTTCATCTCTGCCGTATTAGGCTTTCTGCCAAAAGACACGCTGTCAACTTTTTGAATTCTCATTTTCTTCCTCTATATAAAACATAATACACACTTATAAATATATTTTATCACAAATAAAATATACGCAAGAGCATAAAAAATATATAATGCCAATATAATAATCAACAGGCTGATTTTTTCCTATAATTAACAACTAGAATATTTATATGAATGCAGTAAATAAATTGTTAACGGCTTTAGGGGAAGACATTAATCTAAAGCCAAATACATCGAATGCAGAACATATTTTCACCTCTGGGAATAAAAAATGGATTGCCGATATTTTACCCTCGGAGCTTCTCAAATGCAGTGTAAAAGCAGCCGTTGAAGCACTTGTTACCATAAATGAAGCCGGAGAATTTTATCCTGTGTTTCCTGATAATATAGAAACTCCAAACTATGGTGACAAATGGGGCAGAAGTGCAAATTATATAGAAATAAATAATCGTGCCATTGCCGAAATGCATAACGATTTGACAAAAAACGGTATCCTCAGTACAATAAAGCTTCTGCCTGCAATTCCGCCATCCGCAAAAAGTTGGGCTAACTGCGTTATTTTATCCCAAATTTTTCCGAATATTTACGGTGACGGCTATAACAAAGGCGTATTTGAAGAAAACTCAATTTACGGAATAAAATTAAATGCAGGGTACAGCCGAAATATTATCGATTTTGATATTAACATATCCGCAGAAGACCAATTTAAGGCTTTTAATGATTTGGCACATATCCACGGACTTAAAACAGGTTTTCGAACTGTCATATCCGCAGACCAAATAAAAGTAGCCAAGCCGTATGAAAATGATATTACATTTGATTGGAAGAATCCCGAACATCAGGAACTTTTTATAAATGAGCATGTAAAATTGATAAAGTTCGGTTTTGAAGCCATATTTATTGATTCCGCAAAACATATAGGCGGCTATGATATGGGAAATTATACAGGTATAGGGGCACTGCCTGAATATAGCCAAATGCAATACATTCTCTACGAAATTCGTGCCCGTTCGAAATGTACCTCAATAAGCTTTGTAGGAGAAAAAAGTACCGGAGATTTTGAAAGATACAGAAACCTCGGACTCACAACAGGAACTGCTTTTGTTCCGCCGGATAATTATGATAAAGTAAAATGTTGGTCAGAGAAATTAAAATACGAAAAAGAGTACGCCCCCGGAGTAGAAGTCTCTAATGATAATGACGAGGGCGGAAGAAGTTATGAAGACAGGCTTAACCGTATCAACTCCTCCCTGTTTGCATACGAGTACCCGAGCGATAAACTCCCCAGTTTCATGCAAATGGAAGATTTGTTCCCTCTCAGATACGACACAAACACACACCATTTAATGATGACAAACCCCTCTTACTCAACGGACGGAACCCCCGTAAGCCATTGGGAAAATCTTTTTACCAAAGAAGACGGCAGGGCTTACAATGCAAAAGTAGGAGAATTATTCAGCCATGCTTTAAATTTGTAATAATTCGTAACAATATAGCAAAAAAAAAATTTTACCTGAGTTTACTCTAGTGAAAGGAATAAGAATATGGAGATAACAAATACCCCCGTCAATTTTAAATGCATAAAACATTATAATTTAGCCACAAGACCTGTACTGGAGTGTATTGCAGGTAATATTTCACCTCAAACAAAACAGAATCCCAAAGAATTGGTAGAAACTTTTCAAAAATTATTTGAACTTCAGCCTGATGATATTGAACGAATGGCAAAAACCCCTTTTGGGATTACAATATATGAAGCAGCAACAGGTATTATGCTGAGAAAAAATAATAAAAAATTACAAGAAATATTTGATAAAATTAAAAACATTCCCAGAGAAAATCAATATGAAAAAATAGACTCAATAGCCAAAGAAATCGGTGATAAAATTAACGTGGTTATTGATGATTCAATTCAAAGTTATAAATAATAGTCATATACGCTTGGTCCTATTCCCTGACATGTTCCAAGCCCATTTCAAGAACAGTGCGTACGTGATGGTCGCTTAACGCATAAAATACGTTTTTCCCGCGTTTTTCGGCTTTAACAAGTTTAGCACTTCTTAAAATCTTGAGCTGATGAGATACGGCAGATTTTGTCATGTTCAAAAGAGCTGCCAAATCTCCGACACACAACTCTTCTTCTTCCAGTGCCCACAAAAGTTGTATTCTGGTACTATCGCCCATCAACTTAAAAAAATCCGATAAATCATAAAGTATTGTCGTATCGGGCATTTCAATCTTTTTATTAATATCGCTCATACTTTTATTATAATTGAACAGTTGCTCAATTGTCAAATTATTGTAAAGAATTATTACGGCAGCCTTGACAGTTGAATAGTTGTTCAACTATAATGTATGTAAGAGGTAATTAATCATGTGCGAACATCATCACGAAGAACACCAAAATAGCAATACTTTGCTTAGGGCAGCAATAGCACTTGTCCTTTTTGCAGGCGGGTTTAAACTTAAGCCGCTGTTTATTCTTGCATATTTAATTGCAGGCAGTGACGTTTTATTTAAAGCCGCAAAAAACATTACTAAAGGACGTGTTTTTGATGAAAACTTTCTGATGTCCGTTGCAACGATCGGAGCACTTGCAATTAAAGAATTGCCCGAAGCCGTTATGGTAATGGTTTTGTATCAGCTTGGAGAATATTTTCAGCACAGAGCCGTTGAAAAATCAAGACATTCTATTACAGAACTTATGGATATAAGACCCGATTATGCAAACCTTAACGGAAAGAAAGTTGCACCGGAAGAGGTTAGCGTTGGGGATGTTATAACCGTTAACACGGGAGAAAAAATACCGCTTGACGGGGTCGTGATTGACGGAGCAGCTTCCTTAGACACTTCCGCCCTCACGGGCGAATCGCTTCCCAGAAGCGTTAATATCGGTGACAGTATTTCAAGCGGATGCATAAACCTTGACGGGGCATTAAAAATAAGAGTTACAAAAGTATTTGGGGAGTCAACCGCGTCCAAAATTCTTGAACTCATAGAGCATGCTTCAGCGAAAAAAGCCAAAACGGAAAACTTTATAACAAGATTTGCACGATATTACACCCCGTTTGTGGTATTTATGGCTGCATTTATTGCAACGGTTCCGCCATTGTTTTTTGCAGGCAACTGGATAACAAGAGCCTTGACTTTTCTTGTAATATCCTGCCCCTGTGCACTTGTAATATCTGTCCCGCTAAGCTTTTTTGCGGGAATTGGCGGGGCTTCCAGACAGGGTATACTTATCAAGGGAAGCAGCTATTTGGAAGCACTTGCAAAACCGAAAGCCGTATTATTTGACAAAACCGGAACATTAACAAAAGGTATTTTCAAGGTAACGGAAGTAAATTCAGGAAATCCTGATTTGCTCAAATTCGCTGCAATCGCAGAAAGTGCTTCAAGCCATCCCATCGCATTTGCCATTAAAAAGGCTTACGGCGGAACAATTACAGAGAGTACCAATGTTAAAGAAATTGCAGGTCAGGGCGTTAAAGCCGAGGTTGAAGGACATGAAGTTTTGGCGGGAAATGCCAAACTTGTAAATCCGCCCCAAAAAATAGAGTGCTCGGGCACAGTAGTCTACGTATCAATCGACGGAAATTATCAGGGTTATATTGTAATTTCGGATGAAATTAAAGAAGACTCTAAAAAAACCGTCAAAAAATTAAGAGATATGAATATAGAAACAATCATGCTTACGGGAGATTCCGCACAAAGTGCTCAAAAAGTACAGAAGGAATTGCAGCTTGATAAATTCTATGCCGAGTTGCTTCCCGAAAATAAGGTTGAGAAAGTGGAAGAAGTTATTGCAAAATCTGATGGCAGTGTTATATTTGTAGGTGACGGAATCAATGATGCACCTGTCTTAACAAGGGCGGATGTCGGTATCGCAATGGGAGGCTTGGGCTCAGATGCCGCAATTGAAGCCGCAGATATCGTAATAATGGATGACAAACCTTCCAAGACGGTTGATGCAATACAATCCGCACGCAGAACAATGACAACTGTTAAACAAAACATTGTGTTTGCAATCGGCGTAAAAGGTTTATTTCTAATCCTTGGCAGCTTTGGGATGGTCTCAATGTGGGGAGCCGTATTTGCGGATGTCGGAGTTTCACTTATTGCAATACTAAATGCCTTGCGTAACGGACAAATCAAGCAAGACAAGAAGAACATTTTTTAATCTTTTTTAGCTTCCGCTTCTTTTTTACCTTCATACAGGAAGAATACAAACGGCAGAATTATTATTACCGCTACTGCAAAATATCTGAATGTTTCTACATATCCCCATAAAGTAGCCTGCTGTCTCAACATATTATGGATTTGTGCTTGAGCCATATACGTTGCGGTCGGCAAATCAACCTGACTCAGGAACGATGATGTCATCGCACTTAATCTTTCAGAATAAACATTATTCGTATCCGCCAAAGATTTTATCATCATCATTTGGTGTGCCTGTGAAAACCTTGATATCATAGTTGTTGCGATAGAAGTACCAATAGCAGCACCCGTGTTTTTAAGCAAATTTTGCACTCCGGCAGCATTTGTCTGTGCTTCTTTTGGTAAAGTCGCACACGAAATATTTGACAGAGGAACCATTGCCATAATCATACCAAATCCGAATACAAAGTTAGGAAGGGCAATTTCCTTAAGTGATATTGTTGTGTTAATTTCACCAAATAGCAATCCCGCTGACGCCAAAACTATTAATCCTGTTGCAGCAACAGGTCTTATTCCGATTTTAGAAACAAGTACACCGCACAAGATTGACGCAAGAAAACATCCCGCACCACGAGGTACCATGGATAAACCGCTTAAGAACGATGTATAGCCGAGAAGTGATTGTAACATCGAGGGCAGTATTGACGCAGATGCCATCATTACCCCCATTAGTATAACCTGACCCATTGTTCCTATTAGAAAATTATGATTCTTTAATATGGATAAATCTATTAAGCCTGTATGACTTTTGCCTTTTTTGACCTGTATAAATACAAAGGTAAAAAATGCAATCATAGAAACAGTAAATAATTTACATATCCAGGCAGCCCCGAACCAATCAGCATCGTTACCTTTATCCAAAACAACCTGCAACGTTGCAAGCCAAAGAGCAAGGAAAAAGAAACCCGAAGCGTCCAATTTTACATTTTTTTGTTTCCGTGAATACGGAGGTTCTTCTACGTATTTATGAGCAAGTAGAAATGCAATAATTCCGAACGGGATATTTATAAAATATATGAACGGCCATGAATAGTTTTCCGTCAGCCATCCGCCTAATGCAGGACCCATAATAGGTGCCATAATTACGCCCAACCCGAATACAGCCATAGCGGCAGGTAATTTCTCTTTAGGGAAAATTTCAAATATAACGGCTTGAGCAATAGGCAAAATACCGCCGCCGCCTACTCCTTGGAGGACCCTGGAAAATATCATCATTGCCATTGAATTTGAAACACCACACAAAATTGATGCAAACGTGAATATAACTATACTCAGCATAAAGTATTGTTTACGTCCTATAAGTTTACTAAAGAAATCAACCGCAGGAATAACAATACCGCTTGCAACAAGATAACTTGTAATAATCCAGGTAGATTCATTATGGCTTATGGAAAAAGTCCCTGCCATATAAGGCAAAGCCACGTTGGAAATTGTTTCATCCAATGCAAACATAAATATAGAAAGCATAAGAGGAATCATTGTTATCCAAGGTTCTATCTTAAAATGCCATTCTTCTTGTTTAACTTCTTCCATTATGTGTTCCTTAATACCACATGTAGATTTTTCTACACGTAGTATTAAACCACATAATCAAACTTTTTGCAACAGGCATTATTCAAACTTTATATCAAACCTTTTTATAGCATCTTCTCTTATTGCCTGTAACATCCTTATTGCGTTTTGGACATCAAAATCAATCTTGGAATTAGATGATTGAATATGCTCATCCAGAGCTTTGCTTATTTCCTTATAAAGTTCCAATCCCTTAGGAGTAATTTTATTTTTCATAATAATTTTGGCACCCAAATTTCCCGGGGCCCTTTGAATTAAGCCTTTTGACTCAAGAGATTTAAGAAACCTGCCGGTGTGTGCTCTGCCTTTAAATATGAGTTTTGCCAACTCTATTTGTATAATATCTGGATACATATAAAGACAATCGAGAATAATAAATTCATCCTGAGATACCGGAAAATTGTTTTGTTCAAAAAAACATCTGGCAGCTTCGTGCAATACACGAGAGGTTAATTCCAATTCATAAGGTAAAGATTTTGTATAATGTTCCAACTTACAACTCCTAGGATAATTTTATTAAAATATGTACATTTTTGCAAATGTAATTTTTAATATCAAGAATATTATCCCTTTTTAAGAATCGTCGGAATATTTTACCAAAGCTTGCCAACCGCTTCTTAAAACTGTTTGTTGTATAATTGTCTTATAAAAAAGGAAAAAATTATGGCAATAATAAAAATACAAAAAGGAACAAAAGACATATTACCTTCTGACATGCCTGTATGGTATTTTATGGAGGATAATGCAAGAAAAATTTTCAGCGAATATGGTGCAAAAGAGATTAGAACACCAATATTTGAAGCAACGGAATTATTTGCCCGCGGAGTCGGTGATACAACGGATATTGTAAATAAAGAAATGTATACCTTTGAAAAAAGCGAACGCTCGCTTACACTCCGTCCCGAGAATACTGCGGGAGTCGTGAGAGCTTTTATAGAAAACGGTATGCACCGCCTTTCCGCCCCGATAAAACTCTGGTATAAAGGACCTATGTTTCGTTACGAACGCCCGCAAGCAGGACGGCAAAGGCAGTTTCACCAAGTCGGAGTGGAAGTGTTCGGAATAAAACAACCCACCGCCGATGCAGAAGTTATTTTGATGGCGGTAAATTATCTAAATGCATTGGGACTCAATGATTTAAGCGTAGAACTGAATTCTTTGGGCTGCCCGAAATGCAGAGAAGAGTTTAAAACGAAACTAAAAGACGTAATAAAGCCCTATTTGTCTCAACTTTGCCCTGATTGTCAGGCAAGATTTGAAAAAAATCCCTTGCGGTTGTTGGATTGTAAGGTTGAAGAGTGCAAAGCGATTTATGCAAAACCTGAAATCCAAGAAGTTATACAGTCGGATTTTATATGTGAAGAATGCTCCGAACACTTCAGCGGTTTAAAAAGCTACCTTGATGCATTAAAAATTAATTATTCCATCAATAAGCTTCTCGTAAGAGGTTTGGACTATTATAACCGCACCGTATTTGAGATAAAATCCAACAATCTGGGCTCACAAAATGCCGTCTGTGGCGGCGGAAGGTATGATAGCCTGGTGCGTAACTTAGGAGGAGAGGATACTCCGGCGGTAGGATTTGCAATGGGGATGGAACGACTTGCTTCTCTGATAGGAAACAGGGATGATGAGAAAACAAGAGCTTTTGTCGTCTCAAATAATACCGTTGAAGGAATAAAACTTGCAGAAGAGTTACGCAGAGCAGGTATTAGTGCGGAATTTGATTTAACAAACAAAAAGTTCGTAAAACAACTGGAAAAAGCGTCAAAAGTTGCAAAGTTCGCAGTAATCCTCGGGGAAGATGAACTTAATTCCAATCAGGTTACTGTCAAAAACCTTGATACATCAGAACAAAAAACCATACCAAGAGAAGAATTATTAAAAGCTATATAAAGTTGAAGCAAAAAAATTTTTTACGTAACTTATATACAATATGATTAACTCTTATTACAACCCCATTTTCTGTGCTAACTTTAATTCACCGAAATTAAGGTTTAAGCAGGATGATTTTTTTGTAAAAATCAGAGGATACGGAAAAAACAGAGAATGGGCAAATGAAATAATTAAAACGGCGGATTTAGCAGTAAGCCTTATAAGAAGTGACACCTCTGCCGAAAACATATTGAAGCTCATAACAAAAGGTGTTTCTGATGCAAACAAGTTGGAATTGGGTTTGGAGAAGCGTGAAAAGACAGGAATACTTCGCACCAAAAGAGACGGGTGGCGATATGTGGACAGTTCGCAGGTCCTCACGGCGTATGAAAGCGGAAGATACAAGTGTTACGCCGAACGGTTGGATAAAACATTTGATAAACCACTTGCGGAACCTAATGGAAAAATAGGAATGTCGAGACCCACAAAATATCAAGACATACTTCACGGAGACTCCGAGCGTATAAACAGTTCTTTGGATTATATTTTTAACCTGTGCAAAAAATTGTTCCCCAAGTTTATTCATCAGGATATAAAAACTTCGGATTTGGGAGAATTTAATTCTACAGTGGCAGAAATACGCTGGATACTCGCACATTCAACGCCATGGCTCAGGGGAAGCGACGCCATATCAAACGTATTTATGCGTGCTATGTACAAGGCAGCGGGAATAAAAACTTATCCGCTTATCAAAGGTACATCGCTGGATTTGGAAGCTTATTGCACGGAGCTGAGTGAATACAAGAAAAAATTTCCGGCGTATTTTGAGAAACCGCCGGAAATTATTGAATAAACAAACTCAAATTATTCGTATATATAACCGTTTGTCAAATCGATTTTCAAAGGTCCTAACAATCTGATGTTTACGATTTGATCAGGCATAGTCAGGACTTTTGCACCTTTAAATATTCTTCTCCAAAATCCGATTTTACCCGGATCAAGAGTTGCAACCCCATAAAGCATTACAGCCTGGTCATTAGGTGTTACAAGAAGTTCATTCTTAATAATAACCTCACCGTTTTGTTTAAAGAGTTTTGCTCTTTGAACATGTTTTACCTGACCCTTTAAGTCGCTTCCCTGCTCAATCAAAAGGTACTTTTCTTTGGTAACAATATTCTTAGGTACCTTTGCGGTATAAATATCCGTTACGTTAGAAATCTGAGAACCCACAACTGTTTCCATTTGTATCGGGAAAATCGACCCTGCGGGTATTATACCTATTGAACCCTGAACTTTTACGTTATCAACAATAAAACCATCAGCGGTTCTTTTTTGCATACTTTCAGCCAATTTAGCATTCGGATTAAGTTTGGCTTCCTGCATCATCTTGTATAAAATAGCCGCAACCTCAGCCCTGTTCGCAGGTCTGTCGGCTTCCAGTTTTCCCTCATTTCCGGGCATAACAACTATCAAGTCCAAAAGTTGGGCTTTTCCTGCAGCAATTAAAAACCAGGCAGGCATTTGTGTGTAATCTTCGTAACTCTTTGATATTATTTCCTGAGCTCTTTGTTCGGAAATCTGTTGGGTAGTTAAAGCATTAACGGCAATTGTTATCGCTTCCGCTCTTGTTACAGAATCATAAGGTCTGAATTTTTGATCCTTTGCATCAGGGATTAAATCAAAATAGACAGCCTTTTGGATTATATTATATGCCCAAAAATCTTTGTTTACGTCGGAAAAATGGATTTCCTGTGCAACGTTGGCATCTTCTTGTCCTAAAGCTTTAATAGCCATGGAAGCAAATTCGGCTCTTGTTACGGGAATATCAGGTTTATAAGTCCCGTCAGGGTATCCTACAACAACCCCTACTTCCGTCAAAAATTTTATTGACTGATACGCCCAGTGGTTTTCACTCATATCAGTATAGAAAGCTTGTGCAGGGTTGTTCAGCATAAATACAGTGCTTAACACTAATACCCCTTTTATCAGTTTTTTGAACATTAATAGTCCTCCTTTTACTTTAACTCCCATTTTTCCTTATAGTACCTTAAATACATGGTTATTGCAATGTTTTTTAACAATTCTACATAAAATGGCAAAAATTTCCATTTCGGGTTTTAATATAAACAGGTGTGATATATGTACGTACAGGGCATCCAATGTATTAATTTCGGAAGAAAACCTTCGGATATGAAGGATTATTCCGACACGCTCAGAAAAGCTAAGATGAAAGTCGGAAATGGCGGAAAATCCATGCTTATACTGCCCGTCTCATCATTACCTGACAAAACGGGTATGGGTAATCTTGGCAGTGCAGAGAGTTTGAAGTTTTTTGATTTTGCAAAACAATATTGGGGAATAAACGAAATCCAGCTTCTTCCTGTCGGCAGATATCACGAATATGAGGGCAAATATCCGATTTATTCCGGCACCTCCATGGATTTGGGTGCTCAGATGATTGATATTAAATCTTTTGTCACCGATGAAGAATATAAAAAAATTATCGACAGCAATAAAACACCGCATAAAGTCAATTACCGAAATATTCTGCACCCTGCATCAACCAGAGAAAAAATCCTGAAGAATTTGTATAAAAATATGCCTACGGATTTAAAACAAAATTTTGAAAATTATAAGAGTGAGAGCAGCATACTGCTTGAAAAAAAAGGACTCTATCAAGCTTTAATAGAACTAAACGGAACACATAATTACAAAAATTGGAACAATCTTGACAGCAACTTATTTGATGAAAGGATTGTAAACGCGTCAGAGAGGGATAAAAGAATTGCCCAAATTCATAAACAAAAAGGAGAGGTAATTGATTTCTATAAGTTTAAACAATTTCTTGCCGAAATAAGCTTGCAAAAAGCCAAAGAGCAGTTAAATTCAAAGGGACTAAAGCTTAACGGGGACTTACTATGCGGCTTTTCGTACGACGAAGTCTGGTCTAACCCTAAAGCATTTTTAAAAGACGTAAGCATAGGATGGGGACTGCCTGCACTTAATTTGGAAAATCCCGAGGCTGAGAAGATACTGAGAGAAAAGACTAAATTTTATGCCAAACATTTTGATGGATTTAGAGTCGACGCCGCCTGGACTTACATCAGACAACCCAAAAGCTCTAAAGATTACGGCGAAAAGTTTTTGAATATAATTGAAGATGAAGTTAAAAAAGTCAAAGGAAATTCTTACGATTTAAAAAATATTACATACGAATTTGTCGCATCTGCCGATGACTTTAATATCCATGACGGAGAATCCGTAAAACCGTACTTAAAAGACCGCGTAAAACTCTATACTTCAGACTGGTTAAGCAATGACTGGGGAAGTAACAAGAGTTTTCTTGAACGCGGCTGGGATAAAAAAAGTTTCATTTTGGGTGCAACCAACCACGATTCAAAATCGGTAAAAGTCGATAAAAAACAGGCGGAAATACTGAGCAAAATTCTGAAAATACCTGCCAAAAGACTTAATAATATAAAAGAATTTATAAAAGCAAAACTTGCAGAACCAACTGCCGCATACAATAACATGCTGTTTATCCGCGAAGCCCTGAATTTAAAAGGAGAATACAACGATTTTAAAATTCCCGATAATTATGAAAAACAGTATCTTAAAACCCTGGAAAAAGGAGAAGGTTTTAATCCGATGGATGCTCTTGAAAAAACTTTTGTAGCACAAGGATTGGACAAGACTGAGCCCGAACTGTACAAAAAAATCGTTAAATACAGAAAAATATTGGAAAGCAAAGGGAGTAAATCATATTTAAAATACGGTGCAATAGTCGGCGGTGGTGCTATATTACTGTTCGGTTTATACAAAATTTACTCCAACAGAAAAACTCAGGCTTCCGCCTGAGCTAGTCCCCCTCCTCTATATATGTTTTTAACTTATCAATACGCTCAACTTTCCTCAACTTTTGTAGTGCAAGGCTCTCCAACTGTCTGATTCGCTCTTTTGAAAACCCTAAATCATTTCCAATCTGCTCAAGAGTTCTTGGCTCCTCATTATCAATACCAAACCTTCTCTTGATAATCTCCCTTTCTCTGTTATCAAGCGTTTTTAAGAGTCTTACCACATCTTTTCTTCTCAACATTTTTTGTGCACTATTCTCCGGTGAAGAATAGGACGTATCTTCCACATAATCCTGAATACACAAATCATCGGTTACGAGAGTATCCAAGCTTACAGGTTCTTTTTTCAATGCACTTTTAACCTCATAAATTTTCTTCTCATCCAAACCCGAAAGTTTGGCAATTGTCTCGTCATCAACATCTAAATTTTCATCCACAGCAGCAATAGAGCATGCCCTTTTGTACTTCCTTATTTTTTCCAACATATGAACGGGTATCCTTATGGTCCTTGAATGATTTGATATCGCCCGTATGATTGTTTGCTTAATCCACCATGTCGCATAAGTCGAAAACTTGAAATTTTTTCTGTAATCAAATTTTTCCGCCGCCTTAATAAGCCCCAAAGAACCCTCCTGAACCAAATCCATAAACAGAACGCCTTGACCAATATATTTTTTGGCAATACTTACCACTAACCTCAAATTAGCCTGAACCA
Source organism: Candidatus Gastranaerophilales bacterium (assembly GCA_944323705.1). GTDB lineage: Bacteria > Cyanobacteriota > Vampirovibrionia > Gastranaerophilales > Gastranaerophilaceae > CAG-196. The sequence continues at coordinate 16,867 of CALUTM010000019.1, read as the reverse complement.
ATTGTTTTTTTGCTTCCTCACTCTCTTTTCCCGAACCTTCCCGAATCCGACGCCCAAGCTCAACCTCCTCTGCCTTTGTTAACATTTTCTTTTTGCCGATTTCTTTAAGATACATTTGCAAAATATCATCATTGTTAACAATTGCACTGAATGTCTTAGGCAAATTGGATTCCATTTCCGTATTATCAATATATTCAATATTATTAAAAGCTCTGCTCATAGTATTAAATCTCCTCATATACTTCTTCTAATTCATAAGACGAAAAAAAAATAAAAAAGTTCCAATTAAAATACAAAACGCAGTACACCAAAAACTTAGTAAATCAGAGATTTAAAAATAGCATATTTTGCCACTTTGCTAACATAAAACCGATAAGATATTGAAGTGCTAAACTTTATTTTCACCCCATCTGTTTCCCCCTCACATCCCACATTTTAGATTTACCCCCTTTAGATTTACTCCCTTTACATTTACCCCTCCCTTTACATTTACCCCCCCTTCTATTTACCCCTTCTATTTACCCCTTCTAACGTTGGGACCATTAAGCCGTTTATACAAAGACATTATATAATCATCATAAACTTTTCCCTTAACCAAACCCTTAAAAACCTCTGCAACAAACTCTTTACCATCGTTTGCACTAACAGCGTATTCGGAAACATCGCATTTTATTTTTTCAATATCGGCATTTGCCCATATTTGTTTTCGTTCGGTTAGAGCCGGCATATTTTGAAAATGCAGCCAATGCCCGACTTCATGAAACAGTGCGTCGAAGCGTTCTTCAACAGGTTTTTTAAGATTGGCTTTTGAAATAAACAGATACAACTTATCAAACACTTTTATACAACTTGATTGTTTAATAAACTTTGGTCTGAAAGCAAGTTCTGAGGGCAATTTATCAACCTTTGACGCCAGAATTTTAAATCCTTCCTCCTGATATTTTTTTGTCCGTGGATTGTTTCTGTTAATATAACGCAAAGAATTGTACAGAAATTTATACTTTAAGGCAACAGGGTTTATCATAGTGTATAAACCTCCGATTTACTGTTTTTCAAATCCGACTTGGCTTCTTTTGTACAACATTTCATATTATCAAGTAAAATTCCCGAAATATAAGGCATAACATTTTTATAACCAACAGACTGCCCTGCCTCGGTCAATAAGATTTCGTCCTTATCACCATATAGGTTTGAAAGCTTCTTATCAAAAAATTCGGAATCAACATTCCCTCTTGTTGCATAATAATTACCGTTACGTTTACTAAAATATAATGGCTCTCCGATATGTATGGCAGATAAATCCTTTTTATGTGCAAAACATAATGACACAGTTTTTACTTTTTCTTTTATTTCCAGAGCCTTACGTATCACATACGAAGCACCGGCTTGAAATTTATACTTCAGGGGCAAAAACCACAGCCCGGCAAGTGCTCCTTCCGGGAACAAAAACAAATTGATTTCGTTCCTTGCAAATTGTTCCGTAATATTTTTAAGCATTGCCGCATTTTCTACACGCCTGTTTTCCTTTGCGGAATTATTAACAGGAACAACTCCGAGCCATCTGAGCTGCTCGCCGCCATCCGGTGCACGCATAAAGAAACCTTTACTTGCCATTATTTTACTTCTCGGACAAGTTTCAGTCTTATTCTGATAAATGTATTCTCTATAAAGCAAAGAATTGAAGAAAACTGCAGCATTAATGTCTTTTCCCTGCTCCCATGTATGATTCATAACAAAAATACAAGGTTCCTTATCTTTAACTATATTTTGCAGTCTTTCCGACTCGACATTAACCTCGCAAATCTGTCTACACTTTCCTCTTGCCAGTCGATATACATAATTAATATAATCAGCAGAATTAACATCAATACTTTTATATGCCGTATTAATGCTTTTCTTTGCAAAAGAGGCAGAACTTCCAAAGCTCTGCCCCCTGTTATTATAACTTGTAATTCCTGATATCATATTATTCTCTGTTAGCAATTACAATCACAATTTGATTGTTCTCTCTGATCTTGAGGAGTTCCGCATATTTCATCACAAATAGGTGTGCACGGATTCCATCCTTCATCATTTCCTCTGATAATACTTTCATCAATTTCTTTAGAAGGTTTTGATAAACCTTTTACAAAAGTATCAGCGGCAAGTCCTGCACCTGCAGCTGTCATAAGTCCTGCTGCTTTTTTGACCATTTGGGTTTTACTGCCGAAATTTGTTACACTAATTGCTCCGATTTTCATAATTTTTCCTTTCCTGTTTTAGTTCGGTAATTTTACATTATTTTTTGCAGAAATAATTTTTGACATTATAAAAGAGAAACAAGCTATCAACATGAATGAACGTTTTGCACACACAATAGTTTCTTTTCCCGCCTTATAACATAAGTCATAACCCTGTTTTATCAATCCGCTTTTTCTATTTTGTTCTCCGAATTGAAGTCTTGCATTAAAACTTACATTATTTACACAACGTACATCCATATCTTAAGATGATTGTATCACATCCTGTTATTATAAAAAGGAAAGTATATACTAATTTTATAAAAGTTTACAAAAAGAGGATGCGGAAAGAGTCGGAAAATGGCATGCGGGAGTGGGAAACAGTCCGGGTAAGGGATAGCACCCAACCTTTTTAGCTTTACTTTCATGTTTGTAGTGTATACTTCTAGCAAAATTTTTACCCCTGAAACCGTTCCCAAGAGTTTGCGGGAAAATATGCATTTTCCGCAGACTCAAAAATAAGCCTGTTGGCTGATATAAAATATTTTTCGTACGTGCTTCATCAAAGAATAATAATGTTATAAAATAGTTTTATGAAAAAATTTTTCTTATACTCAATTCTTATACTGTTTGCATTATCCATGGTAATTCCTTTTTTACTCATGTTTTTAATCTCATTGAGCGGGGAAGAAAATATTTTTACAAATAATACAAGCCTTACATTTGCCGCATATAAAAACGTTTTCCACTCAATTCCGATTATCAGATATTTTTTAAACAGCTTAATTGTAGCTTCCCTTACTACAGTCGGTCAGATTTTAATATCCGCACTTGCGGGCTACGGGTTTGCCAAATTTGATTTCAAGGGTAAAGAGGTTTTGTTTTTTATTATTATCCTCAGCATGATGGTTCCGCCTCAGGTAAATATTGTTCCTTTGTTTTATCTGATGAGTAAGCTTGGCTGGATTAATACCTATCAGGCCTTAATTCTCCCCGGTATATTCGGCGGATTCGGAGTTTTTCTTATGAGACAGTACTTTCAGAGTCTCTCAAAAGAGTTGGAGGATGCTTCCAGATTAGACGGATGTAACTGTTTTCAGACATTTTTTAAAATAGCATTACCTTGTGCCATGCCTGCGGTTGCGACATTGGGAATCTTTACTTTTGTAAGTGCATGGAACAGTTTTATGTGGCCGCTTATCGTAACCAATACGGAAAGCATGCGGACTTTGGCGGTCGGACTCACGGTATTCAAAAGTTCTTTCAGGGAAATTACTCTGTGGGGAGAGTTAATGGCATGCTCGTGCATTTGCTCCGTTCCCGTAATTTTTATTTTTATGTTCGGCAAAAAATATTTGATTAACAACCCGATGCAGGGTGCGATTAGAGAATAATACAAATATTACCAAAAAGCTTTTGGCATCATTCTCCTGTACTTCCAAATTTCAACTCCCGGCAACTCAATATCCCCCGCCAATTTTTCGTCAACTCCAACTGCACGTATCGGAATATTCAATATTCGGGAAACTTCTTTTAATTTGTTATACCCGTTAATTACATCCTCTTTTGTCGTTTCATCTCCCAAATGAGTATTGGAAATAAATCCGCTAAATTTCTTCCAGTCTCTCTTCTCCGTTCCCCCGGCAAAAGTTACATATTCAATAATATTATCAACCGTAGAAGTTTCAAATTTTGCAGTATTTACAACCAGATAAATTTGCAAATTTTTTTCCTTATCAATATTATTAAGAATATCTAAAATATCCAACCCGCCTGCACCATATCCGACATCAATAATTATATCTCCCACCTCGGATAAACAATTTACCTGTGCAGGTGTTACGTAACTTGCTGCCTCTCCCAAGCCAAAATTATCTGGTTGGGTAATTACATTTATACCCGCCTCGGTAAGCTCTCCCGCAATTGGTCTCAGCGTATATGCAGGCTCAACCGTATCCAAATCGACCAGAGTAATTTTTTTATTCAAATCCGCATATTGCCTTGCCCTGTTTATGGCAGTTTCAGATTTTCCGCTTGCGTATGCTCCCGCATATACTTCTACTACACGCATTATTTCCCCTCAAACATATATTCGACTTCCGGCGGAGCCAGTTTTATCTCTTTGACCCTTTTCTTGTCACAGGGAATAATGAACGTTATTTTACCCGAGTCCGCCTTTTTGTCCTTCTTCATCAATTCTATCAACTTCTCTTTGGAATAATTGATTTTCAGAGGTTTAAATCCGTATTTCTCCAAAAGTTCCATCGAGAGTCTGTAATAAGAATATGTTATATATTGTTTAGAATACGCCCATTCCGTTATAAAAAACATCCCGTAAACTACCGCCTCTCCATGGGTATATTTTTTGTATTTTGTAATCGTCTCCAAAGCATGTGCCAAAGTGTGACCAAAATTCAGAACCTTTCTCAACCCGCCCTCTTTTTCATCCTGACTTACAACGGAAATCTTCAAATTAAGACAGTACTCTATCATCCTGATTATAGTCAAAGGCTCCTTCTGCATGATTTTTTCACAACCCAATGTCAAAAATTCAAACAGATAAAGTGCTGTTTTATAATTGCAGTTCTCTTCTATAAAAGCATATTTTAAAACCTCACCCATGCCGGAAAGATATTGTCTTTTATCCAGAGTGTTTAAAAAATTGATATTGATAAGAACTGCTTTCGGCTGATAAAACGAACCTATAATATTTTTAGCCTCATCCAAATCTATTGCGGTTTTACCGCCTACAGAAGAGTCAACCGCAGCCAAAAGCGTTGTCGGAACTTGTATAAAATCAATTCCCCGCATATAAGTTGACGCCGCAAAACCCGCAATATCACCGACCACTCCGCCGCCAACGGCAATAATTACGTCTTTTCGTGTAAGCCCCAAATCCAGAGCACGTTTCATTATCTTTAAGTAATTTTTGTAATTCTTTTCTTTTTCTCCGTCGTTTAAAATAAACAATTCATCATCGGAAAAATTCAAATAATCAGAATACAATTGGTGAACTTTTTTTGAAATAACAATCAGACGTTTTTGCCCGTGCGTCAATGTATCAATTTCCCGATTAAGCCTGTCAAAACTCTCATCGGAGATTTGAATATCATATTCCTGTTTATCACTGATTTGAACTTTTAGAATTTGCCTCATCTAAAATAAACCTTACAATTTCATCTTCGCTTAATACATTTGTATCTATTGTATAATGAGCTTTCTTATAATTTTCTTCTCTTTTTGCCATCAGCTCTTCTAAAATTTTCCTCGGATTTTCCTTTTGTAAAAGCGGACGCGTGGATTCTTTTAATATTCTATAATATAGTACATCAATATCAGATTTCAAATAAAATACCTTGCCAAACTTTAGGAGTGTCGCTCTGTTATCGGGATTTTCAAACGCCCCGCCACCGGTAGAAATAATCTTATTCTTACCCTGACAGTAAAGCTTAATGGTATCATACTCAAGCTTCCGAAAATAGTCCTCCGAGTATTTTTCAAAAATTTCACTGATTCGCATGCCTTCAGTTTTCTCAATTACACTGTCAATATCAACGTGCATATAATTCTCAAGATTTTCGGCAAGCAGGGCTCCTATGGTGGTTTTACCGCAAGCAGGCATACCGACAAGAATTATGTTATGCCCCATAATGCTCCTTCATCTCAACAAAATTATCGCCGCCAATTTTAGAAAGCAGCTCATCCGCAAGAATAATTGCGACCCTTGCCTCAGCAACAACCGCACAGGCAGGAACGGCACAAGTATCAGAACGTTCAAAATGAGCGGAAGCGGGCTTCATATCTTTAATATCAACGGTTGCCAATGCTTTACGCATTGTAGGAATCGCCTTCATTGTCCCCTTAACGACCAAAGCCTCCCCGTTTGTCATTCCGCCTTCCAAACCTCCGGCATTATTAGTTTGTCTGTACACAGTTTTATTTTTCACAAATATTTCATCATGCATTTGGGAGCCTTTTAGATATGCCGCATCCACACCGGCACCTATTTCTACGGCTTTGACGGCAGGAATACTCATAACCGCCTGTGCCAAACGTCCGTCGAGAGCCCTGTCCCAATGTACATAAGAACCTAAGCCAACGGGCAAATTCCCAAAGATAACTTCAAACTTCCCGCCTAATGTATCCCCCGCCCGTGCAGCTTCATCAATCGCATTTCTCATTCTGTCAGCAGTCAAATCATCTGCACATCTAACATCTGATTTCTCGGCTTTTTCTTTAATCAATGTGTATGTTTTAGGATAAAAATCCAATTTTACGTTACCGATTTGAATTACGTGAGAAAACCCCATAATTCCGAATTCTTTTAAAATTTGTTTTGCAACAGAGCCCACCGCAACTTCAATTGCAGTTTTTCTTGCACTCGAGCGTTCAAGAACATCTCTTAAGTCCGTAAAATTATACTTAATTGAACCCGCATAATCAGCATGCCCCGGGCGTACGGTAGTAAAAGATTTTTCCTCAATCTTTTTTAATGTTTCCTGAGCAGGATATTCCTGATGTTCGGTATTCATAACATCCTGCCAGTTTTCAAAATCTTTATTTTTTATCTCGAGACAAATAGGAGCTCCCGTAGATTTTCCAAATCTCACACCGGACTTGATTTCAACAGTATCCTGCTCTATCTTCATACGCCCGCCCCTGCCGTAGCCGACCTGACGACGAGCCAAATCTTCATTAATAACGGAAGATTTTATCCTGAATCCCGCAGGAACACCCTCTATGATAGCATTAAGACATTTACCGTGGCTTTCTCCCGATGTTAAAAATCTAAATCTGTTCATGCCATAATTATACAACAAAAAAGCACCCGAGGTGCTTTTTTAAATTATAAATCATGATAACTGGGACCCATATGAATGTCATGATGATAGCGTTCCTCACTATCCTGAGCCGGATCCAAGTATGAGTAACAATTTTTCCAGAATCTTACAAACTTGTTGTTACTCTTTTCATACAAGGGTTCGCAAGGTTTCCCGTCATGACGGTTTTTCAAAATCAAAATCTCCTCCGCCGTAGATTCCGAATAACCGCCATTAATCATATATTCGGGATCCGTGAGCTGCTGTGGAGTTACCTCTGCACGAGCACTAACGCATACAACCGTAAATAAAGCCAAAACTAATAATAATTTTCTTCTCATAACACCCATTCTTATTTAACTGAACTATATGATTCCATTATAATATTTTCCAAAGAATTAATCAAGTCAGCCTCGGGAACTCTTGCAATGATTTCCCCTTTTTTAAAAATATACCCTTCTTTGATTGCCCCCGCAATTCCAAAATCGGCATGACGAGCCTCACCCGGTCCGTTAACCGGACACCCCATAACCGCAATTGTAATCGGTAAATCCAAATTCTTAAAGCGTTCTTCCACTTTTTTTGCCAAACCGATTAAATCAATTTGAGTTCTTCCGCAGGTCGGACAAGATATAAAATTAACCCCCTTTTGACGCAAATTCAGAGCCTTCAATATGCCGAATCCCGCGTGGACTTCTTCGACCGGAGCTTCCGTCAGCGAAACTCTTATAGTATCGCCAATACCGTCGCTTAAAAGAGTTCCAAGCCCTATTGATGATTTTATCAGTCCCGATTTTAATGTTCCGGCTTCGGTTACCCCAAGATGCAAAGGATAATCAACTTTCCCCGCAATGAGACGATAAGCCTCAATCGTCGTCAAAACATCGGAAGATTTCAACGAGATTTTTGTATCATAAAAATTTAAATCCTCCAAAATCTCCAAATGCCTCATCGCACTCATAACCATTTTCTCTGCAAGCGGAATATCCATTTGAGCAAATTCTTTTTCCAGAGAGCCCGCGTTAATACCTATCCTTATCGGTATATTGCGACTTTTAGCGGCCTCGACGACCTTAATCGTATGTTCTCTCTTGCCTATATTGCCGGGATTAATTCTTAGTGCCTGAATTCCGTTTTCGATACAGGTCAATGCCAATCTGTAATCAAAATGAATATCCGCTACAAGCGGAATCGGAGATTTTTTTACTATATCCTTTATTGCTGCCGCCGCATCTTTGTTCAATACGGCAAGACGTACAATTTCGCAGCCTGCTGCAGCCAATTCGCCAATCTGATCAAGTGTCGCTTCTACGTTCCTTGTATCCGTATTGCACATTGATTGTACAGAAATCGGAGCGTCTCCGCCGACTTTCACGTTTCCTATTGATATCTGTTTCGATTTTCTTCTGTTTATCATAAAATAATTATAGTATAAAAGGAGTAAAATATGAAAATTGCGGTAATTTCAGATATACACGGTAACATGGAAGCGGTCGAAGCCGTTATGGAAGATATTTCCAAACAGGAATGCGATAAAATATTTGTGCTGGGTGATTATGCTATGGCAGGTCCTGAGCCTTCCGAAACCGTAGAATATTTTTTGAAAAGAAAAGATAATCCTGAATATAAAATGATTCAGGGAAATACCGATTTAATGATTGCTGACTATTCCGAGGAGTTGTACGAAAATCTTAAAACCAAAGCTCCTGTTATGGCAGAAGCCCTAAAGAATGATACGGAAATCCTAAACCCATTGGAAAAAGTGTTTCTTAAAACTCTGCCTATTCAACTTGAAGTTGAAGAAGAAGGTGTTAAGTTTCTTCTGGTACATGGCTCACCCCGCAAAAATAATGAAGATATTCTGCCCGATACGCCGATGGAAGAAGTGGAAAAAATGACAGAAAATGTCGATGCGGATGTAATTTTGTGCGGACACACACATATTCCGTGCGGATTTCAAACATCAAAGAAAAAAACGGTAGTTAATGCGGGAAGTATTGGACGCCCATTCACAGAAGAGCCTAAATCATGTTATTTGACCATTACGGTTAAAAACGGAGAGTGCGTTTTTGAACACCGATTTGTTGAATATGATAAAGAAAGAGCCTCAGAAAAACTTAAAAAAAGAGAGTTTAACGGAGCGGACAAATTGGCAGGCATGCTTCTTGACCCCAAAGTCAGACATTTTTAAACTGTTGAAAAATATTTTTCTTTATATTTTAATATTAGTACTGAGAGTAAAATCTCTAGTTCTTTAGAAAGCGAATTACAAATTTTTGAGTAATCCAAATATTAAACTGGCCAAATTTGCAGGGTTCTGTTACGGAGTTAAAAGAGCCGTAGAAACTGCTAAAAAATTAAAAAAAGAAAATCCTGACAAAGACATATACATTCTTGGTGAACTTATTCACAACACGGATGTAATTAATGAATTGGATAAATTGGGGATAAAAACAATTTATGAATTACCGACTAAAGGAGACGGTATTTGTATTGTAAGAAGCCACGGTGCCGCCCCGGAAATATTCGAACAAATTAAAAATGCCGGATTTGAAGTCGTAGACCTTACTTGCCCTGACGTGAAAAAAGTTCAGCAACGTGCCGTCGAACTTGCTAAAAATGATTACTTCGTAATTATAGTGGGAAAACCCAATCACCCGGAGGTTATTGCAATAAAAGCAAATGCGGAACTTTATTCAAAAAATGTTGTAGTGGCAACTACAATTGAAGAACTTTCCCCATACGAAACCAAAATTAAAGCCCATAAAAAAGTAGGTGTCGTCGTGCAAACCACACAAATGGTATCCTCACTCAATCTGATTGTCAATTATCTGAATACCATTGCAAAAGAAGTTTTAATCTACAATACAATCTGCCAATCTACCGCCATGCGGCAAAAAGAAGCAAAAGAACTTGCAAAAGAAAGTGATTTAATGATTGTTGTAGGTTCGAAAAAAAGTGCAAATACAAGCCATCTTGCAGAAATCCTGAAAGACTGCACCGAGACAATCCACATCGAAAATGATACGGATTTAAACAAAGATATGCTAAAAAATGCAAAAAACATAGGTATTACGGCAGGGGCATCGACTCCGCAGTCAATAATTGACAAAGTAATTAATGTTATAAAAAAGGAGGATAAGGCGTAAAAGGGTTTAGTATTTTGCCCGCAGCTTCAATCCAAGTGAATAAAATAAATCACAAAATACGGTAGAAATAAAAAAATAAAGAAAAGGAGAAAAAATGACAACAACTGAAATTCGCGATGAATTTGAAATGCTTTTGGAAGAAAGCTTTGCTAAAACTAATACGGTAGCTGATATCGTTGAAGGTACTGTTATTAAAAAAGAAGCTGACGGATATCTCGTAAGCGTTAAGGGAGCTAAAATGGAAGCTTTCTTGTCTAACAGAGAACTCTCAAACGATGCTGAAACTCTTGAAGTAGGCGATACAAGAGAATTTTATGTTTTAAAAGAAGAAAACAACGATGATGCAATGCAATTATCACTGAAAAGAATTGCATACGCTCAAGCATGGGCACAACTTAACGATGCTAAAATCCAAGGCGATACAATACTTGCTAAGGTTGTTTCAACGGTTAAAGGCGGTGTACTGGTTGACGTTGCAGACTTAAAAGGCTTTATACCGTCATCTCAGCTTAGAACAGGAACTCCTTTCGACGGACTTATCGACCAAAAAATCGAAGTTAAAGTTCTTGAAGCTGATCCTAAGAAAAATAAACTTATTCTTTCTCAAAGACAGGCTGTTGCGGAACAGAGAGATCAAGTTGTAGATAACGTTCTTGCTTCTCTTGAAGAGGATCAGATTGTATCAGGAAATGTTGTAAGAATTACAGACTTTGGTGCTTTCGTTGATATTAACGGTATTGACGGCTTGCTCCCGATTTCGGAAATATCTTGGCAGAGAATTAAACACCCGTCAGATGTTTTAACGCTCGGTGACACTATTGAAGTTAAAATCATTAAAATTGACCATGAATTAAAGAGAATTTCATTATCTCTTAAGAGAATGGGCGAAAATCCTTGGCAGCAAATTGAAGGTCAATTTGAAGAAGGACAGGTTGTAAAAGGTACGGTTAACAAAGTTACAACTTTTGGTGCTTTCATTAACATCTTCCCCGGTGTTGAAGCATTACTTCCGGTTTCGGAAATGTCTGACGAAAATGTTAATCCGTTCAATATGTTCAAGGTTGGCTCTGAAGTTGATGTATTAATCAAAAAATTCACTCCTAAAGAACATAGAATTGCATTATCAGTTAAAGATATTCAAAAATAAGGAAGAAAAAGTTTTTAAATATAGTGCAAGCAAAAATGCCTGCACTATATTTTTTTATTCATAAAGAATATATAGAAGTCCAAAAATTTCCGAATGGGTTAAATTGTTTATTAAATCTATATAATAATACTCGACAGGTGTCGCATATTTACGTTTTACATAATATATAACATTGTTTTTGGTATACGGATTCTCAAAGTGAAGTGCATTTTCAAGTTTTTTTATGTAGTCAGTACATTCCTGAGTATTAATTATTTTTTCATACTTTTCATCAATGGATTTGTAATCGTTATACAAAACATTTGCAAGAAATACGGAAATAAAATCACGTATCAGCGTGGGAATACTTTCTATAGCTTCATTTAAAATTCTATCAATATTTTTTTTCGACTCCACCTCTTTGTCGCTTGCCGCTTTCAGATACAATTGATAATCGTCATTAACCTCTGCTCTGTTTATAAAATGTTGAAGAGTACTCTCAATTGAAAAGTAGTTTAAAATATGTTTTATCCTGTTGAGATATATAATCTCCTCTAAATCCAATTTAGTACTGATATTTTCTGATATAACCCTGTTTTTAAGTGCTTTTTCTATAACACCTTCCTTTGTCTTTACACACCCCATTACAAAAACTCCTTAACTTTTTTCATACTGCTCCTAACAGGATAACGCCTTTATTTAGTTTTGTAAATTACCTAACTAGCCTATTTTATAGTTTCACAATATATCTACATATAATAGTTTAAGTATATAGAACTGAATTTTAAAATATTCTAAACTGTTGTTATGGAAGATTTAAAAGCTTTTGGCAGAAATGTAAGAGCATACAGAAAACGTCTGCACTTATCGCAGGAAGTTTTGTCTGAAAAATTAGGAATCAATCCTTCTAACATTACTAAAATTGAAAACGGAGAGCAATTTGTTACCGCACCCGTTCTGTACAAGTTGGCTGAAATTCTTCAGGTAAGCGTAAGCGATTTATTTAAAACAAAACCTGTAAAAGACACGTCCAAAGAGGATAATTGCAAACAAAAATTGATGAAATATGTTTCCACATTATCCGAAAACGAGGCTAAATATGTATTTGAAAATATTAAACTTTTTCAAAAGTATGCCAAAACAAAAGACCGTTTAGTCTAAGATTTCAGCCCCCTTCGGTTCGACCTTTAGCGTTCTGATATCAACTTTAACGCTTTGAGGTTCCCAGATTTCTCTCACAGTAGACTTAATTTTATCCAAATCATACTTGTGCGAAATAATAAGCATCGTAGGTCCGGCACCTGAGAGTACGCAACCCAAAACGCCGTCCTCGTGTTTAAATGCCTCCATAATTTCTTTCATGCCGGGAACGAGTTTTTCTCTATACGGCTGATGGAGTTTGTCGTGCAATGCAATTTTCATCAATTTTTCATCCTTTGAGTTAACTGCCTCGATAAGCATTGCAAGGTGTTTTGCGTTATATACGGCATCTTGAAGCGGCACATTTTCGGGAAGTACCGAACGTGCAATATTGGTTGAAAGTTCAAAATCCGGGATACAAACAGTTATATCCCATTCCTGCGGCCAATCAAGTTTTCTGTAAGTTATTGTGCCGTCATCCTCCTGTGAAGATAAAACAAAGCCGCCCAATATAGCAGGTGCAACGTTGTCAGGGTGCCCTTCGACTTCCGTAGCAAGAGATAACAAAGCGGTTTCATCGGCAGGAGAACCTAACAACTTATTGGCAGCAATCAAACCACCGACAATAACGGCGGCAGAGCTTCCCAAGCCGCGGGTTATCGGAATTTGCGATTGTATATTTATCTTTAATTCCGAGGGTTCTTGACCTATAGAATTATACAACATTTCAACGGCACGATATACGATATTATTCTCATCTTTAGGGATATCGTCAAAAATCATCTCGTCCATTACTTCTTCTTCGGATATCATATTTATCTCTATACCTGTACCCGGAAGAACTGTTTCCTCTATCGTAACCGTATTGTATATTGGAAGTGCCAAACCCAAACAGTCAAAACCCGGACCTATATTTGCCGATGTAGCAGGTACTTTTACACTTACTTTCATTAGTATAATTCTCCTCATCAAAATTATATGGTGATTATACAATAAAGAAAAATAAAAATAAAAGTAATCATCCTTGAAAGCTTGTGTCATATCCGTGCTCAGGTATGTATACAATAACAAACACCTTGACTTGCGGTCTGTTTACGAGGGGAATATAAAAACTTTTAACGGACGCTCTTTGTAACAAATTGTTAAGGTGCAGGGCAATTAATCCTACACAAATTACTTTATATATATAGTGTAGCAATTTTGGAGTGTTGTATGACAAATCAATTCTCAACGACAATGAATCCTTATATGTATCCTCAGAACTATCCGAATACTGGTTCCCCAAAATCAGGAGTTTCAACATTTGGAATGATGACATTGGGGGCTCTTGGAGGCGGAGCGGCAGGATACTTCTTAAACAGACATCCCGTGAGCAAAGCGGGAGAAGTTTCGGATGAGTTTGCTAAAAAAGCTTTCGACAAGCAAGTTAATAAAAATCTTTCTTCTAAAGGAAAAGAGTTTTTTGAACAGGTAAACAGATTGGTTAAAAAAATCGACAAAGCAAAAGATGCGGAAAGCCTGAAAAAACTTATTAAAGAAAATCCGCTTGCACTCAGGCTCAATGAAGCGGGAATTTCGCTTGACACATACCTTAATTCAATAAATGCCGATAATTTCAAAAAAATAAAACAAAATATAAAACAGGATGTTGAAAAAATGACTCAAAGTTATTATGAAAAATTTAAAACAATAACGCAGGCTTGTTGGGATAAAACAAATAAAAAGTTTGTTAAACCGACAGGAATGCAAGACAATGTTTTTGAAATCATCAAAAAAACAAATACAAATCAACAGATTAAAAAAGCCCTGAAGTACGGCGGAATAACTGCAGGAGTTCTTGGAGCTTTAACAATAGGCTATAAAATGCTTACCGCCTCCAAATAACTTTTCCTTCACAGCAGCCGTTCGAGAGCTTTAATGCAAAGAGCAGTTTAGGGTTTCTCTTCCCTTCCTTCATCCCTAAATACCAGATAGTCAGACGCTTGAGGCGAACTCGGAGAGATTATATAAGCTTCGGCGGGTTGACCTTAGAGCCGACCGATAGATTTACCCCCATTTACACATATTCCGATAGTCAGACGATTGAGGTGAACTCGGAGAGATTATATAAGCTTCGGCGGGTTGACCTAAAAGCCGACCGATAGATTTACCCCCATTTACCCCCCTCCATTTACCCCCTCCATTTACCCCCTCCATTTACCCCCGTTTACCCCTAAAATTCTTTATTGTATAATCGGAGTATGAAATACCCGAAGTTAGAAAAACTGGTTGATATAATCGCCGTTCTTAGGAGCGAAAACGGATGTGAATGGGACAGAGAACAAACTCACAAGTCTTTGCGTCCCAATATGCTTGAGGAAGCCTATGAGGCCGTTGATGCAATTGATGACAATAATATTCCAAACCTGAGAGAAGAACTCGGAGATGTTTTATTACAGGTTGTGCTCCATGCCCAAATTGCAAAAGATAACGGTGAATTTGATATTGAAGACGTTGCCGAAGAACTTAGCAATAAACTAATCCACAGACACCCGCATGTCTTTGGTAATACAAAAGTACATTCCACACAAGAGATTTTAGAAAATTGGGATAAATTAAAAAAGGAAGAGAAAATAAACAGAACGTCCGTTTTGGATGGGATTTCAAAGTCTCAATCCGCATTGATGAGTGCTCAAAAAATCAGTAAAAAGGTTGTCAAAGTCGGATTTGAATGGGATTCTGTCGAGAGCCTTAAAGAATGTATAAATTCAGAGTATAAAGAATTTGACGAGGCAACGAAAATAAACAGTAAAGAGAGGATGGAAGATGAAATGGGCGACATCCTCTTTGCTACAGTCAATTTGGCACGTTGGTACAAGATTGACGCAGAACAGGCATTGTTAAGAGCGAACAAAAAGTTTACAAAACGATTCAAAAAAATGGAAGAAATTAAAACAAAACCTTTTGAAGAATATACATACGAAGAATTCAATAATCTTTGGCAACAAGCTAAAATGATTACTGATGAGGAGAAATAAATTTATGAAAAGAATACTTGCTATATTATGTTTGTTATTGTGTAACAGTGTTTTTGCGGAAGAAATAAGCACGGTTTGTGCAAATCATATTCTTGTCCCCACGGAAAGTGACGCCGTTAAATTAAAAAGCCAAATTAAAGATTTTAATGATTTTAAATATTATGCACGAATCTATTCTAAGTGTCCGTCCGGTCAAAATGGCGGGGATTTAGGGTGTTTTCAAAAGGGACAAATGGTAAAATCATTTGAAGATGCTGCCTTTAACGGTAATGTAGGCGAAGTATCCGAACCTGTAAAAACGCAGTTTGGATACCACTTATTATGGATAACCAAGAAATATTAAAAGTATGAAAAACAAAATTTTAGCAAATCTTGCATTATTAATAACCGCCCTTATATGGGGGCTATCCTTTGTTGCTCAAAGGGAAGGAATGGAACATGTAGGTCCGTTCACATTCAATATGGTAAGAAGTTTTCTCGGGGGGTTAAGTCTTTTACCCGTAATCGCTTGGGTAAAATATTCCAAACCCGACAAAAGAACTAAAAGAATGAAACGGTTTCAGCATATGAATCTTGCAAGAGCCGGAATAGGCTGCGGAATTTCACTATTTTTAGCAATGAGTGTGCAACAATATTGTATGCAATATGTAACCGCAGGAAAAGCCGGATTCATCTCCGCATTGTATGTTGTTTTTGTACCATTGGTTGCGGTATTACAGGGAGAAAAATTAAGTAAAAAAGTTACAATAAGCGTCTGTTTTGCGGTCTTTGGATTGTATCTTCTCTGCTATAAACCGGGTGGTGGCTTTAATATTTATGATATATTCTTACTCCTGGGCTCTTTTTTCTACGGGTTACAAATTCTTATCGTAAACTATTATTCCGAACGTATTAACGCAATCAAAGCTTGTTGTGTTCAATTCTTTGTCGTCGGCATACTCTCAATTCCTTTAATGCTGTTATTGGAAAACCCCACCGTGGCTTCTATTATTGCTTGCAGAGTCTCCATTTTTGTAGCAGGCGTCTTAACTTGCGGTGTCGCATACACCCTTCAAATTTATGGTCAAAAATACACGCAGCCGACTGTCGCATCTTTAATTTTCTGTTTAGAATCTGTTTTTGCAGTAATAGGCGGCACGCTTATTCTGGGAGAAACTATGATTCCGAAAGAAATCATAGGATGCGTGTTCATGATTACTGCCGTCATTCTGTCAAACATCCAAACAAGCCGCGAATGAATACTATAGGAACTATAATATATGGCCAATATGGGTGTAATATATAACATTTTAACATTACTTAAAACATTATTAAAAATACTTGTGTAGTCTTTTATTTGATTTAAGATAATATTATATTAGTACATATCAAAATATTAGAAAGGTTTTTATGAAAG
>CALUTM010000018.1 GCA_944323705.1 Candidatus Gastranaerophilales bacterium | reverse complement strand
TTAAAATGTGCCTCCGCAGAGTGGTGCATAGCATCAGGAACTTTTGCAATCTGTTTCAGCGTATCTTTTACAGATTCGTTCTGCATTTGAGCGTGCCAGTATACGGTGTTTTCAAACATAGAACCCATATATTGATGAACGGAAGCTTCTATGCCGTTTAATTTAGCATCTGCCCAGAAGATACCTTCTTTTAATGCGTCATTCATTTCCAAATCCGTTGAAAGAGAAAGTGATGAAATTTCTTGTGCCGATTCTAACATAGCTTTCATGTCTTCTTTTTTCATTCCTGCAAAAGCAAGTGTAAATAAAGCATGATCATCAAATGCCGAAAATCTTCCGCCGACATCATCGTGTATGTATAAGTCTCCTAACCAGCCGTTTTCATCAGAAGTTCTTCTGAGTTCGCTCTTTTCCGCGTTCCTGTCGGTAACCGCGATAAAGTGCTTAGAAGCTGACTTCTTTGCTTCTTCCACGGACTGACCTTTAGCCATATATGCGTCTTCAAGCATTTTTTGAATTCTTAAAAATCCGTCTTTTGTTTCAAATGTGGAGCCTGACTTTGAAGCAATTAAATAACTTGAGGCCAGTACGTCGTTATTTAGTTTGCTTAAAAATCTTGCCAAACTTACGGAATCAACGTCAGAATAAAAACAGACTTTTTCTCCGCAAATATTCAGACCATTAATACCCAACATGTGTTCAACCGTGTGCTTAGAGCCCCCGATACCCATAACGCAAAGCTTTTCTACTCCTGTTTGTTCTTTGAGTCTTGAAGCTAAAGAATAAATGTCGTCTAAACGTTTAGCTTGTTCCTGAGGAAGGTTTACCCAGTTCAGAAACTTTCCGGGCTGATTTGCTCTTGATGAAAATTCTTTTACAAATTCGGATGTCTTTGAACTGTACTTAGAAAAGTCAACACCCGAAAAAGATGTTTTTAATGATGAATTTTTTGTTAACATACTTACTCTCCTTTTCTGTTAATAAAATCATATCATAGAAACATTTTAAAAGAACATTTATTATCATTCGGGTTGTTGCAAAACTGTCAAAGGTTATTGACATAAAGGTTTCAATGCGTACAATAAAGAAAACGAAAGGGGTGTGTATAATGTTAATCCAAAAAACTCAGTCCCAAATGGGAATGTTAAGACCAACTATTACAAAAACTGCATCTAAAGCGGCTGAAAAATTAGGTAAAATCAACTTTGATATTCGTCCTAACAGACTTGTAGCAGAACCTTGCAGAGATATGTATGCAAAAAAGCAAGATACAATTGTTGCATACAGTGAGGGAATGTCTGTGTGTGACGGCGTTTGGGGCATAACTTGTTAAGGTATGCAAGAGTCGGAACAGTATCCCAAACTTTCGCCTTTTGTGGTGAAACGTTATGAACCCGGGTTGGGTAAATATTTTTTTTATAACGCACAAAAGAAAATTTTTTGGCAATGCGACTCCCCTACGGGAGCGGTTGTTTCGTGCCTTGACGGCACACTGAGTGTTAATGAAATTATAAATATAATTTCAAATAATAACCCCGGGATTGAAAAGAACGAAATATTTGAAAAAATAACGGAGACCCTGAAATTTTTATTGAAAGAGGGGTTTGTTTATGAGTCTTGATAAAGATTATGAAAATGCTATCAGGTATTATCTTGACACTATTTTTACCGAAAAAGCCGAAGTCTTTGAAAATAGTAACGATATAATCGAGCTAAATGTCGTTAAACCGATGACCAGATATATTACGGCAAATGCTTCGGTGAATTTTAAGTTCTCGACTCCGATGTTTGCGTGGTGGGATTTGACGTCTGCTTGTAATTTTAGATGTGTCCACTGCCTTTATAATGATACGGAGTACGATTCAAGTAACGATTTGACGGATGAAGAGGCTCTGAATCTTGCGGAGACTTTAACTGATGATTTTGGGATTGTGCAAATAGTTTTATCGGGGGGTGAGGTTTTTTTAAGAGCCGAACTCCTTAAGAAACTTATTCTTAAATTTAAGGAAAATAACGTGGGGGTTACTCTTGCGTCAAATGCATCTCTTATTAGTCCTGAATATATTGATTTCTTGGCTAAAAATTTGAATATGTACACTGATAGAATTCAAATAAGCCTTGACGGAGCAACTTCTGATACGTTCAAGAAAATTCGCGGCACGGACGGTTTTTATAAAATAGTGGAAACAATAAAATCCCTTGCGGAAAAGGGAGTGCGTGTAACTGTTGTGTGTATTGTTAATAACATAAACTATGATGAAGTAGTTGATGTATATGATTTGTGTGAGAGTTTGGGAGTTTATGATTTCGTCGCCGGAAAGATGCTCTGTTATAATGACACCCATAAGAGACTCTGTGTGAGCGACAGGGAAAAAATGCTTTTGGCTCATAAATTACTGACCCAAAGGGCAAATAAAAAGACGCTGCTTAAATTGGGTTTATTCAGTAATATTGAATTACTTAACGTTGTTGAAATTGAGAATATTATTAAAGAGGAAAAATACAGGAATTTTTATCAAAATTTCGGAACATTATATCAACGCTCCTGTAACCTGAATGACAGAATTTCAATTCGTTCGGACGGTAATGTTTATATGTGTATGGAGGCTGCTTGTGCAAGTGCACTTATGGGGAATATAAGAGAAAAACCTTTAGGGGAGATTTGGGCTGAGCGAGGTTCGAATGTATTTTTTCAACCGAGGGTGTTGGAAAAGATGGGTTGCAAAGATTGTCGGTACAGTTGTATATGTAACGGCGGCTGTATGGCAAAAGCGTATAAAAGATTTGGTACAATAAATTCACCCGAGTTGGCTTGCAGGTTCTGCAAGCGTGTTGTGTAATTGGGGGGGATATCGGTGATGTTCTTATTGCATGGCTCACAAAATTTAAGATTTTTTTACATATAATCACTTATCTGAAAATATTAATATAATCTTCAAATAAGTAATAACGATTGCGGCTCATCCCTGTTTTTTCTTCTAAAATACCGATTTCTATAAATGTTTTAATTAAACTATTCACTGATACTACAGATAAATTTAATTCTTTTGAAAGAATTTGTGCGTTAACTTTGGGCTGAGAATACAGTAATTTTAGTAGTCTTTGTCCATTGGTAGTCTTTTTGCCAATTTTAGCAATTTTTGTTTCAGCTTCTTTTTTGAGTTCGATAATTTTGTCAAAAGTTTTAATACTATTTTTTGAAGTTTCAATGACTCCGCTCAAGAAAAATTTAAGCCATTGAGTCATATTATTAGTTTGTTTTACCATTGAAAGTGAATCATAATATGCCATTCTATTACGTTCAAAGAAATCTGAAATATATAAAACAGGCTTATTTAACAATCCTGTACTAATCAAGTATAGGATTATAAGTAAACGTCCTATTCTTCCGTTTCCGTCTAAGAATGGGTGAATTGTTTCAAATTGATAGTGTACAATTCCTGCCTTGATTATTTCTGGTACTTGTAAGTTTTCATTATGCAAAAACTTTTCAATATCACTTAATAAATCCGGCAGCATATTAGGTTCTGGTGGAATAAAGAAAGCGTCTTTAAGTGATGAGCCGCCAATCCAGTTTTGAGTTTTGCGAATTTCTCCGGGTGTTTTATGCTCACTGCGGACACCTTGCAGTAAGATTTTATGAGCTTCTTTTATTAATCTCATAGAAAGGGGTAAGTCGTTCAATCTATCAATAGAATAGTTTATAGCTTGAATATAGTTTTGAACTTCATGCCAATCATCACGCAATTCCGGTTTAATTTGCTCAATTGGCGTAATTGCATCTTCAAAAGTTGTTCTTGTACCTTCAATCCTGTTTGAGTTTGTTGCTTCTTTGGTTGCATACATCTTAATAAAGAATTCTATATTAGGAGTCAAATCAGCATAGGAATTTAATTTGCCAAGCCAAAGGCTTGCGTCTTGCAATAATGGTGCAAGTTCTTCAAGCTTCCAATCAATATCATCATTGATAAATGACGGATTAAACGGTTTATAGCCTTTATGTATAATATATGTTCCGGCTTTGTATTCCTTCATTATAAAATATCCTTAGTTAAGTTTAATAACTTTAACTTAATTATAACATAGTTTTAGTAAAGTTAAAAGATTTATTTTATTTCTACATTTTCATAGTATAGAATTCCCAAACAGAAATATTGACACAATAAATTTCAAAAATAGGCACAAAAAATACGCCTGCCGCGATAGTCTTGACCTGTTCGCATTAAACGTGTCTGCGTGTTTTGCTTCAAAGAACTTCCGTTCTTTTAGCAAAAGCACTCCGCACTCTGCTCACAGGTCGCTCGAACGCAGAGCAATGCTTTGCATTGAGCGTTCTCATCGTCTGACAAACAAAAATTAAAGGAGATAGGAAAACCTATCTCCTTTAATTTACGCCTGCCGCGATTCGAACGCGGGACCCTCTGCTTAGAAGGCAGATGCTCTATCCAGCTGAGCTACAGACGCATAAGTTGTGTTCTATTTAATTTATGACACCCCGATGTGTTATTTCGAAATGCCGTATTCTCAAGATAACACATAAAGCTTTTTTTGCAAGTAGTTTTATTTATGCTTTGTAGTCACTGAATAAGTCATCAATGTGTACAAAATGCTCTTTAGCGTCGTTGTCAAGCTCTTTGAGACATCTATTTGCTTTTTGTTGAGTTTCGCTTAATCCATAATATGGAGAATGTGCAGCTTCTCCCTGAAATATGCGTATTTTGCGTATTTCTAAAGTTTTAGGGTCAATAACTGTTATATAACCGCAATCTGCATTGTAGACCCTGCTTGAGCCGGCACCTCTTTTCAATACATTGCTGCCGTCATTGTAGTATTGTTCTGATATGTAATCTTTATGATATTTTCCGTCAGACGTTTTCCAATTATAGTTGGTTTTAATATACTTAACCTGTGTATAATTGCCTTTTTTTGCAACAACATAAGGTGTGTCATTGCCGATTTGTTTCATATAAATCATATCCGCTTTACCGCCATATATCCACTCTTTATGTAGTATTCCTTTATCTTGGGTTTTAGCTAATATTTTGCCTGTTTCAGGGTCCGTAAAAATTCTTTCTATTGTTCCGTCTGCAAGCTTGGTTTCTTTTGCAATTAATTCATTAATATCTTTGTTCAAAGCTTTTGCAATATTAATTCTCGGCTGTTTTGCTCTCAATTCGGCTGCAGCTTTTTCGGCAGCTTCTTTTGCTGCCAAAGCTTCTGCCTCTGCCTTTTTAGCTGCATTTACAGCGGCTTGTTCCTTTGTTTGAACGGTTCTTGTATAATTTGTCGAACTGCCGTCAGCAAATAGGTTATAGTTGTTATTTGTATCCAAGGAGTGTTTTATATATTTGTTCTCGTTTGGATTTGTCAGCATATCGCGGTATCCGCTGTTTAACGGATATTCATCATAAACTCTGTCTTGGACCGCTTTATGATTTATGTGTGTTTCATTACCTATGTTTTTATGATAAGTGAGTTCTTTATGTTCAAGAATCCCTTGCGGGTTATATTCTTTTACAAGTTTTGTCTCTTCTTTATGGCACCAATACTTTGTGTAATCTTTTTCGACTGTTATTTTTTCTCCGCCGAAAATACTGTTTTCTTTTGTTATTTTTTTAGTACGCCAAATAGGGTTATCACCTCCTCCGGTGATAGTTGTTTTCGTTACACCGTTTGGCATTTTTTCTACCGTAGCAACTGCTTTTTCCCGGCGTATGTAATTTCTCTTTCCATTCTGACAATTCCGGTTGCAGAATCCGTCATAGATTTGGTAATCGGTTGAGATACTTTTGTAACCTTTTTGGCACTGCTTCCGAGTATTGTTTTAAACATATTTAAACTAACTTTTAATACCATTTTTCCCCCTAATGTTACATCTTATATTTATTAAGTTTCAAACATATAAAAAATTGCCATCAAATTTTTATTTTTATTATAAAACTTAATATTTAAGATTTGCCATAAAATATTCTACCCATCTTATTAAATCTGATATTTCGTATGGTTTGGGGAGGTACAAATCCGCTCCGAAATTTAAGACGGTTGTTTTATTATGTTCGGTTGTTGTTACTATGATTTTTGAATTAACAAAATTAACCTGATTTTTTAGTTCTTTGCAGAGCTTTAAACCCGCCATGTTTTCACCTGAGTCAATGATTAGAATTTCGGGCTGCACTGCGGAATCCGGGTCAAGCTCTTCAGTAACATCATATCCCTGTAGTTCTAATGTGGTACGCAGAAGTAGTGATAAAGCTTCATCCGGTTCTTTAATAAATATTCGGTTATTAAACTCTTTCGGTTGTATTGAATTTTCTCCGCTCAATTTGAGTCTGTCAATGGCATAGTTTGAGCCCTGTGGGATTTTAGCCGTTTTTTTAATTGAGTATAATCTTTCAATTAATTCTTCCGGGGTTTTTATTGTTTCGTAGTTATCAATTATTCCGCCGATAAGAATTGAAACAAAGTTTGCTCTCATTCCTGCCATTTTATCCCCTTTAAGCAGCATATATCCGCGTTTTGCGTCTGTGGAGGAATAAAATTTAGGAACAACCGTATCAAAAGCAAATGTTAAAAAAGCAGCCAATTTTTCGGCACTGTATGGATTTGATATGATTATAAAATTTGTTTCATTGAGCTGCCCGAGAAAATCATTGGTATCCAACGCGGATTTTGTTATGGCAACCAATGTTTGAATTAATTTGTCACCCGCAACATCTGAATATACGGTTTTATAGTTGTCAAGATTCTCAATTCCCAACATTAAGACAGCATATTTATTCTCGTGTTTGAGAAGCCGTTTTAAAGCTTTTCTTACATATTTTTTGTTTGGCAGAAGTGTCTTGTTATCTAAATTAGATTCAATGTCCCGCCTGAGATGAGCCTTTATACGGGTTTTAAATTCATCAGTATTGACGGGTTCGCTGAGAAAATCATCAGCACCGCTTTCAAGTATATTTATCTTGTCCTTTGTATCTGCTGATTTTGATAAGCAAATGATTATCGGGCGGAAGTTGTAAGTCAGTGCTCGTATATTTCTACAAAAATCACCAAGATTAGTATCAATACTGTCAGAAATAAGTATCATATCCGGCTCTGCCATTTGGACTTCTTTTAGTGCATCTTTAAGGTTTGCCTTAATTACAACGCAAGTTTGTTCATCTTCAATACACTTTTTGTATTTTGTCGACAATTCTTTTCTTTTATCTATAATCAGGACATTTGAGAGCATTTCAGAGCCTCCTCCTGACTATAAAACGGGAATTTTATTTCAAAAACGGTACCTTTATTTTCTCTTCCCGAAAAAGATATTTCACCGCCCATTTTTTCAACCAATTGTTTTGTAATATAAAGTCCGAGTCCGTTACCTTGAGTTTTGCTGGTTAAGTGGTTTTCGAGTCTGCTGAATTTTTGAAATACTTTGTCATAATCTTCTTTTTTTATTCCGACTCCCTCATCTTTAACCTTTATTGTAATCATTCCGTTAACGATTTCGGTCGCTATGGTCACTTTGGTTCCGGGCTCGGAATATTTTGCCGCATTATCCAACAAGTTTGTAATAATTTGTTGAAATTTATCTTCGTCCAGACGGGCATCCGGCAGGGAGTCTAAAAATTCGGTTTCAAAACGGTGGTTTTTGTATTGTTCTTTAATGAGCGGAATGACTTTTTTTATGGAATTGTTTACATTAACTCTTTTCATCACTTGATTTTCAGTACTCATTTTTGAGACGGACAGTATATTTTCCACAAGGTGTATGAGCCTGTTTGATTGTTCTTCAATAATTCCGATAAATTTCTTTTTATCTTCATCTTTGATTTTATCCCAAGAATTCAAAAGAGTCTGCGAAAACCCCCTTATACTTGTAAGAGGGGTTCTCAACTCATGTGAAACTGTTGCTATGAATTCATCTTCTGTTGTAGACATAATTTTAGTTTATATATAGAGGTAGTTTAGAAGAAATTCAGTGCTTTTATAACGTCTTATAAATCTTTAAACCACCTCAATTACCTTATTCTTCACTCATAAATTCTTTTTTTGCTTCTTCAATTGCCTCTGACAGAATATCTAACTGGTCAGGTGCAAAAGTCACTCCTTTTTTGGTAGGGAGCCATGTTGCTCCGTCATCTGTCGTGTAAAATATTCTAAGGTTAAAGT
The DNA here is from genome assembly GCA_944323705.1 of Candidatus Gastranaerophilales bacterium. Lineage (GTDB taxonomy): Bacteria > Cyanobacteriota > Vampirovibrionia > Gastranaerophilales > Gastranaerophilaceae > CAG-196. The sequence goes on along the minus strand of CALUTM010000018.1, from coordinate 26,603 downwards.
AACTTTTGCCTCTATACTCGGATATGGAAATTTGTAATTGTTCCGTATCTGTTCTTGGAATACTTGCTAAAAGTTTTGAATCTGCCATTTTTTATTTCTCCTTATCTGTATGTTATTTTCCATCCGTCTGCAACAACTCTTGCAGTACAAGTTTTACCGTCGGTTATTCCAGAATCCGCACACTTCTCTTTATAAGAATCATCTTCTGTGCTACCGTAAGGGACAAGCTTGCCGCTATTTGTTATATTAAAGAAAAAGATATCTTTACCAAATGCGTTCGATCCGTTTTGATACCCATCCGTATCAATAAATACGTATGATACATTTTTTTCATAATCAGATTCGTCATCTGAATTATTTATATATGTTGACAGCATATAAACTTCTGCGGGTAATTTTTTGCATTTAAATTTTTTCGTAAGGGCAAGAAACAGCATATCTGGGACATTGACCTTTGTACCGTCATACTGATGTGCATTCAGGTGTATTGAATTGTTTTCTGCCGCGGTTAAATCTAAGGGTTCTAAATCCATGAATGTGTAGCCTACTTGTGATAATTTTTCATCAAGCGAGTCGCTGTCAGATACTCCGTCAACATCAATATGCGTAATATCACCTACTTTTATTGCGTCAAGAGTCTCAATCGTAGACCCGTCAGCGGAGTTAGCATTAGCTTCGGAAATTATTTTTTGGCATCCGTTCTCTAGTTGTCGTACGACCTTGGCAAGAACGGCTCCCGTATATGATTCGTGGAGATTATTAACGAGTCTGGGGGCAACGACTGCGGCTACTATACCTACAATCGCAAGAGCCATTAATACCTCCATCAAAGTAAAACCTGTATTGAGTTTTTTCATTCATCGCTCCTCTCAGTTTTACTTTTGATTATACCATATTATTTATAAATGTTAATAATTTGTCTAATCTTGTTGTTTGGGTTAATATAGAAATATGAATACGGGGAAGATTGTAGTAGTCGATGATGAGAAAATTGTGACCTCTGCTTTCAAGACATTGTTGAAAGTTGAGGGTTTTTCCGATGCTCATTTTTTTAACAGTCCCAAAGAGGCTTTGGAGTTTTTGGTTCAGAATGTCCCGGATTTAGTAATTTCGGATTTTTTGATGCCTGAAATGAATGGTTTGGAATTTCTCAGTGAGGTAAAAAAACTTTATCCTGAGGTAAGTAAAATTTTACTTACGGGATATGCGGATAAAGAAAATGCAATCAGGGCGATTAATGAAATCGGGTTGTACAGATATATTGAAAAGCCTTGGAATAATGATGATTTAATAATTAATATAAAAAACGGCATTGAGAGAAGTTACCTTTTAAGTGAACTTAGAAAGAAAATCATAGAACTTGAAGATGCGAAGAAGGAATTAGAAAAGTACTCTCACAATTTGGAGCAGATTGTTGAGGAGAGGACTGCCGACTTAAAACAATCGAATGCCAAATTGGAGGGGATTGTTAATTATTGTGCGGACGGTATTGTTATTGTTAACGAAGACGGTATAATCGAACAGGTTAACCCTGCTTGCGAAAATTTGTTGGGGCTTGTGGGCAGTAAGGTTGTTATGTCATCTATTGATGATTACCTTGTTTCACACAAAACATTTATCTCAAAAGAGTTGCATAAACTGGAATCAAGTGAGCTGTTTTTAAGAGATTTTTATGTGAAAAATCCTTTGAGCGGAGTTGAAATTCCTGTCGAGATAAGCTTTGCCCGAATTAATCCAGACGACGATTTTAAACGGTTTGTAGGCGTAATAAGAGATGTAACGGAGCAGAAAAAATCCGATAAATTGAGAGACGATTTTATAGCAACATTGACTCATGATTTAAGAACACCTCTTTTGGCATCAATTCAAACACTGAGTTTCTTTTTGGACGGTGCACTCGGGAATTTGGAAGAGAAACAAAGGCTTCTTCTTTCAACAATGCAAAAAAGTAATGAAGATTTGTTGGGGCTTGTGAACGCACTTCTTGAAGTTTACAAGTATGATGCTGAAAAACTTGTTCTTACAAAAACAAATTTTAATATATACAACCTTGTGGAGCAGGTGTACAACGAACTCAGTCCGCTTGCAAAATCCAAAAACATAGACTTTAAAATAGAGTGCTCCGATAAGAGTATTATCATAAATGCGGATAGAAGTGAAATCAGACGGGTTGTTTGTAACCTGTGCGGCAATGCGATAAATTATACACAAGAAGGCGGTAGGGTTGTTATTACCTTAAAAACGGAGGGGAATGACTTGATATTTTCCGTATCCGATAACGGGTGCGGTATTCCGCAAGAGGATATTCCAAATATGTTTCAGCGTTTTTCGCAGGGGACAAGTAAGAAACGTTCAACGGGAACGGGCTTGGGGTTATACTTATCAAGGCAGATTATAGAATCTCATGGCGGAAAAATCTGGCTTGAGAGCAGGTTGGATAAGGGCAGTGAATTTTCATTCCTGCTTACCGATACTGTTGTAAAAAGAGAGGAAAGTTTGGTATGATAGGAGTTCTTTTAATTGAGGACCACGAATTATATAGAATGGGTTTGTCAATGCTTTTGGATAAGGCAGACGGCATTACGCTAATGGCTGAAGCGTCCGACGGGGCAGACGGGATAAAGAAAGCCCGAGAGCTCTCTCCCGACGTGATACTTATGGATATAGGGCTGCCTAATATTGACGGTATTGAAGCGACTCAGAGGATAAAAGATTTTAATCCCGATGTTAAAATTTTGATATTTACTTCCAGAGACAGTGAAAAAGATGTTTTTGAAGCTTTTAGGGCGGGGGCTGACGGCTATATAATGAAGGGGGCTACGCCTGAACAAACCATATCGGCAATAAAGTCTGTTTATGAAGGTGTAGGTTGGATAGACCCGAGTATTGCCAAGATGGTGTTTTCTAATTTGCAAAGACCTGTTTCGCAGCCGGAAACTCGTATGAGCGATGTAAAACGGGCAAATAATTCTTACGGCTTGACGGAGCGTGAACTTGATGTGTTGGAGTTGATGGTGGAGGGGCTTTCAAATCCGCAAATAGCTGACAGGCTTGTAATTACTCGTGCAACTGCTAAAGCTCATGTACACAGTATTCTCCAAAAACTTTGTGTTTCTTCAAGAACACAGGCTACGGTTACTGCAATGAAGGAAGGTTTGGTTTAATGTTTGAAGCAATGGCGGGTATGATAATGGCTATGAAGGTTCATTTCAGCCAGATGAAATATGCTCTGACCAAACGCCAAGACAGGGTGGTGGCTGAGACTCTTTATTGCAACGAGGTTGATAAAGTCGGGGAAAAGGAAAAATACGAAAAGAGCAGACTGCCCGAATCAGGCTATATGACTGTTGCAGAGTATGAAGAAAAGTCTCGTGCGTTGACCAAAAAGGATATTAATGCCAAGATTTTGTCGGAAGCGGAAATGCCGAAGGATTCCAATATGGTGTACGTTCCTAAGAAAAAATTTCAGTTGGTAAAATATAATGATCCCGTTGGAAGCCCCGAATTAACTTTGCCGCGAAAGTTGAATTTTGACAGGCAGATTAATGCACAGGGTATTGTCTCAGGTGATTTTACCAAACTTGTTTACCCTGCCGTTTACTATTATGCACAAAATGATTGTACGAGTTGTGATTTATTTTTAATAAATTTGGACTCCTCTCTTTCTGACATAGAAAAGGTTAAGAAGGCGAATATTGTTAATAAGGAACCTAAGCCTTTGATTTCAACATCAAAGGATATTGATACAAAGTTTATATTCAGAACGCTTACGCCGATTGATTTTTCTGCGGATAATACAAAACTTGCGGTAAAAGAGAAGGTTGGGCACAGGCATGACGGCATTTGGGAGACAAATTTGTGGATTTATGATTTTGAAAAAAAAGAGGCAAGAAAACTCCCGCAAATAAGAGAGGCTGTTATAAATTACTGGGCGATGGCGGGCGGTGTCGATTTTGACGAAAAACGCTGGGATATTTACCCGATGGGGTTTGATGCCAATGATGACAACAGGGTTATTGTTTGTGCATACGCATATACGGGTGAGGTGCCGAAGTTTTTGGGCACCTGGAGTATTGATGTTTACGGAGAAAATTCGAGACTTGAGGCTTTGGACGGTTCATATATTCCTATATCTACAGTTGGCTACAGGCTTGAGGAGGAGGCAGATGTAATTCCCGTCTCCGAGGTTGAGTATGAAGCCAAAAGGGCAAAAGAGTTGGAAAAAGCTAAGGAGAAAGACGCAAAAGCTGCTGAAAACTTTGATAAAAAAATAAAAAAACTTGAGTATGAACGAAAACTGCATCAAATGGATATGGATACATTGCTGAAAATCGAGCAGAGAAAAGAGTTTTTGAAACAAAATTACTCAAAGGGTTCTGACGGACTTACGGGTAGCTGATAGCGATTTTTAGGCAGTTTCCCCTTTTTTCTTTAAACAATTTGTACCCGTCAAGAATATTTTCCAGCGGCAGGGTATGCGTAATAAGAAAATCAGTGTTGATTTTGCCGTCCGAAATTAACTCTAAGAGTTTATTACAATGCACGGCATCGACACCTCCCGTCTTAAAGATAAGATTTTTGCCGTACATTTTTGGAAGCGGAAGTATTTGATTCTCTTCATACATTGCAACGACGGCAATATTTGCGTTAGGTCGTGCAATCTTCCAGGCTGTTTCAAAAGTGTTTTTCCCGCCTGCACATTCTGCAACGCAGTCGGCACCGCGATTTTCGCTCAGGTTTTTTACCTCTTGTTCAATATCGCACTTTTCGGGGTTTAAAATGTAATCTGCAAGCCCGAGTTTTAACGCAAGGTTGAGGCGAAAATCGTCAATATCGAGGGCAATAATTTTTTGCGGCTTAAAAATTTTGGCACAAGCCATTGTGCATAATCCGACGGGACCCGCACCTATAATGGCGACAGTATCTCCTTCCCGAATTTCACAAAGCTCCGCACCAAAGTATCCGCTTGAAAGTATATCTCCGACAAACAAGGCATTTTGATAACTTACGTTTTCGGGTAATACGGTAAGCCCCGTATCCGCATAAGGAACTCTTACATACTCTGCCTGACATCCGTCTATTGTGCAGCCAAGCTCCCATCCTCCGTTTACGCAATTATTAATAAATCCGTGCCTGCAAAAAAAGCATTCTCCGCAAAAGGTTTCGCAATTTGCACTGACCCTGTCTCCGACTTTAATATTTTTTACGCCGTTTCCGATTTCAACAACTTCTCCTACAAACTCATGCCCCAGTACAATGCCGCTTTTTGCCCGCGGAACGTATCCGCCTATAATATGCAGGTCGCTTGTACATATTGACGAAAGTTTAACCTTCACAACGGCGTCTCTGTCGTCTATAATATGCGGCGTATTTCTTTCCGTAAGTTCTATTGTGCTGCCGTTCCAAACCAATGCTTTCATAACAGTTTAATTATAAATGAACAATTATAAAATAAAATCGTTTATATGATATAATGTTTCAATTAAGGAGGGAAATATGAAAAAAACATTATTAGTTATTACGGCATTAAGTCTTTTCGCAGGATGTGCGACTCTTTCTTCGCAGGCAGTAAGTGCAGTGAGTTCGGAGAGGGGATATATTTCCGTAAGTACTTCGGCTAATACCGAAGTAGCACCTGATGTTGCGGAAATTTCTTTTGCGGTACAGACTTCGGATACAAAGTCCATGCAAAAGGCAACGCAGTTAAACAAAGAAACATCCGATAAAGTTTATTCAACTTTGAGTTCCATGTTGGATGCAAAGAACGGCGACTATATAAAGACGGCTGATTTTAGTGCTTCTCCCGTTTATACGTATTCGGGCAGTAAGAAAAATTTAGACAAATACGAAGTTTCAAACAGAGTAATTGTTCATACAAAGTCTATTGATAAAGTCGGTCAGATGATTGATAAGGCTATAGAGGCTGGTGCAACAAATGTCGATAACCTGACATTCTCCGTATCAAATTATGATTCTCAGTGTAATGAACTGTTGGGAATTGCAGCTAAAAAAGCCCAGACAAGAGCATCTTTCTTGGCAAAGAACCTTTCTGCTTCGCTTGACGGGGTAAGAACTTTTGATGTAAGCTGCAACGCCAACAACTATGGAACACCCAGATTGTATATGGCAAAGAATATGTTGGCATCAGTTGCTGATTCGGAAGCGGCAGGAGGCTCTCCTACGACAATATCCAAGGGCGTTGTTAAAATTAACGCAAATGTAAATGCAAGCTTCTTTGTAAAATAGTCAGTATGATAAACAGGGCGGTAATTCCGCCCTGTTTTATTTATGGTAAGATATCCTTATGAAAGATAAGAGCAAGATAATAAAAAAAATATGCAACAGTTTAAATGCAAATGATTTTGAATCTGCAAGAAAGATTATAGAAAGAGATTTAAAACGGTGCGGCTGCGATGAAGAGTATTATTTTTATCTCGCATTAATAACGGAAAATTTAGAGAAAAAACGTGAGCTTTACACCGAGGCGATTAGTATGAAACCCGATTTTTTGGATGCATATATAAATCGGGGGCTTGTAAATAATGAACTTCAGGATTATGAAAAATCCATAGAAGATTATAACAAGGCTATTGAGTTGGATTCAAAGTGTGCGTTGGCTTATAATAACAGGGGGTATACAAAGTATAAGCAGAAAGACTTCTCAGGGGCATTGGCGGATTATAATAAGGCGATTTTGTTAAATCCTAAGTTTAAGATGGCAATTGATAACAAAGCAAATCTTGTGTCAGAGGTTTGTGTTGCAGACGATAAGGATTTTAGCGAAAAGTATTATTTAAGTCTGGGAATTGTTGAGGTTAATTCGGGCAATTTTGCCGAAGCGGTCAGAAATTTGGATGAGGTGTTGAAATATAATAAAAATTCTGATTTGGCATATTTTTATAAGGGTATAGCGTATCATTCTTTAGGTAACACCGATAAAGCGTATGAAAACTATTCAAAAGCTATAGAGATTAATAAAAAAATGGTTGACGCATATTTTAACAGAGGGCAGCTTTTATTCAAAACCAACCCGAAGCAGGCACTTGATGATTTTGTTTGTGCGGTAGCTCTTGATAACAAATTTATTGATGCATACTATTCTATTGCCGTTATTCAAAAAGATTTGGGGCAGTATAGCGAGGCAATAAAAAATTTGGATAAAATTATTGAACTTGAGCCTCAGGCGGTGAACGCAAAAGCATTGAAGAAATTAATCAGCGGAAAATATTTAAAAGGTTGATTTTTCTGCTGCCAATAGAGTATAACTATAGTATGAAGAAGATTGCGGGAGTATATCTGATAGCAGCATTATTAATGCCGTCATTGGGCTTTTGTGCGGATGACGGGGTCGTAACTCTTGATAAAAACGGGGTGGAAAAACCTGCTCTTATGATTGAGACAACCGCAAAGCAACTTAAGGGCTCTCTTTTGGTTAATGATTCCGAGACGCTTGCCAATCTTATAGAGGTTCAAAAGGAACATGATATAAAGGATTTGGAGAGACTATGGCAGGGGACTGTCGAGAACAATCAGGTTATAGAATTTGCTCTTAAAAAACTTGCGACACCCGAATCTCAAAGGAGAATACATTCGTCTCTTATGGCAAAAACACTTTCTGCAATTATTGCGGGAGCTTCATTTGTCCCGAGCCTTATGGGTGCAAATTACGGTATACAAACTTCTGCCTTTTCAGCGGGAAGGTTGGCACAAGGGCTTTTAAACAGGAAAACCGTGCCGCAGGAAACTCCGCTTACGGATACGGAGCTGATAGAGCTTGCAAGCATGGTTGAGGATTTACAGGACTCTTTAATAAGCTCGTATTATAATTATAAAAATACTTTGAGCCAATTGAAAGATACCCGCTCCAAGATGATTTTGTACAGCAGAAATTATTCTAAGGCATTGGACAGCGAAAATGTTTTGGAAATTGCTATATCTTCGTCTCTGTACGATTCCATGAGGATTCAGGAATTCAATCTTGAGCAGTCTGCAAAGAAATATCATATCCAGCTTCAAAGGCTTGCGGGGAAGAAAGTTGTTGATTCACTTGAGTTGTATCAATATGATTTTAATTCCGTTTTATACAAAGACGGGGGTAAATCTATAGGGGGTAAATCTCCAGGGGGTAAATTGGAGAGTAAATCTTCAGGGGTAAAATCCGAAGATAATAAGTCTGGTAATATAAAACCCGCACAAACGAAGTCGAACGTTTCGCCGGATAAGGGAGGAAAAGATGCTAAAAAATAGAATTGCCGCCTCTTTTATACTTTTTTGCATGATTGCTTCAACTGCTTCGGCAGAGGTTAAGCTTGATGATATAAGTTCTCCGAAAGATATATTTTTCCGCCTTGGAACGACCGATGTTCCCGAAAATAAAATTGATGTAAACGGGAAAATAGATATTAAGCCTGCTGTTGTAAAAGAAGAGGAAAAGTATTACAGTGAAGGGTTAACTTATGCGGATTTGAGTATCAAAAAAATGGCTCTGGAAGTATCTAAGTCTATAGAAGTTGATTATAACGAGATGATGGAGGACTTATCCTTGCTTTGGCAGGGTGCTGCGACAAAGAGTGATACGATAAAGTTTGCTATTTATAAACTCTCCAATCCCGAAAAGGATAAACCGGATGCGGGTGCCGTAAAAAAAGTTCTGACGACAATTGCGGGTATGTCTACGTTTTTGGGGGCAGGAATGGGAAATCCTGTCCTTGCAAGTGCGGCTTTAATAGGCGGGAACACATTGGGGATAATGTCTCAGGATGATAAGGAATTAAACTATAAATACTCGAGAGTTACCGATGCCGATATGATAATTCTTGTAAGAAAAGTTGACGAATTGCAGCAAAAAGTTGTTGATATGTACTATGATTATATGACTGCAAGGCAATATTATGATATGGCGACTGAGATGGTTGAGCAAAGATATAAGAATTATCAGAACTCACAGAAACTCTCTAAGGAAGTGATTTTGATAACAGATACCTTTTACCGTGAAGCGTTGGACGAACAAGTCAAAGCAAGGGGAAATTTCTTTGAAAAACGTTCCAGAATAGAGCAGCTTGTTGGCAATGACGTATTCAGGCAGTTTGAATCAAGAATAGACGAACGAAGTGCCGAAAATAAGGGATAACTTTACATTTCTTAAAGAATATGATATTTTAAGGTTAAAAGGATTTTATATGTTTGAGAGAAATTTAGAGTTTTTAAGCAATCCTGGTCTTAAGTTAAGGTTGGAAAAGATGTCCATAGAAGATACAAGCCGTCATATATCTTACTGTATGACTCCTTCTAATGACTATCTTTTAATGAAAAATGACGTGCCTCTGGATGATATTAATAATCCGAGAGAAGCAATAAAACAGATGCTTAAAACGTCAATTAAATCCCAGATGGAGAGTAACGATATAATAATCACTTTTGGTATCGGGCTTTGTTATCTGCTTGATGAGGTGTATAATACGTATCCGTCAAAAATCTTTGTTTATGAACCTGATGCGAAGCTGCTTCATTTTGTGTTGAATAATGTTGATATTTCGGAACATCTTGCAAGCGGTCGAGTTTATATTACGGACAGTTTAGACGATTTGATGAGCAAACTTGCTTCTGTTTATATAACGAAGGATAAAGTTGAAATTGTATACCTGAAAAATTACGCGGTCGTTAAAAGTAATGAACTTTTGCAGCTTACTCAGCGTGTGTATCAAACCTGCAAAAGTAAAATGGTTGATATAAATACCATTACGAGATTTTCAAAAGCTTGGCTTTTAAATACGCTCAGGAACATAAGTACGGTTAATAATTCTTCAATGTATAAACTCTCCGACCTGGAGACAAAATTTACGGGGCAAACCGCTTTGATAATAGCGGCTGGTCCTTCGTTAAGCGAAAACATTGAAAAAATAAAGGCGAACAGAGATAAGTATGTGATATTTGCAGTTAACAAGGTGCTGAGAGTTCTTGAATCAAACGGTATTATTCCCGATTTCGCGGTTTGTCTTGATGCTTCGGGAATAAATTTGACATTGACAGGACTGGAAGATTTTTGCACTAAAATGAATTGTATAACGGATTTAAAATCGGACAGTATAATTTTTACAAAAGGCTTTAAACGTTATTTTATATCTTTTTCAGGAAGCGATTTTGTTGTTAAAAAGCTCGCACAGTATAATCGCTTTATCAAATGTTATGAAACAGGGGGCTCTGCAACAACTCTTGCACTGGTTGCCGCTATAAAGATGGGATTCAGCAAGATAATTTTTGCGGGACTTGATATGGCATTTAAAGATAATGTTATGTATTCTACGGGCGAGACAATAGAAAAAATTTCCGATAAACAAATCAAGGTGATGAAGGCGGTAAAAAATCTTGTTAAGGTGAAGTCGGTAACGGGTGAAATGGTTTATACAAGAGATGATTATGCCGCTTTTATACAACATTTTGAAACCTTGATACGGGATTTAAATTATTCGGAGATATATAATACTACATCCTTTGGGGCTGCTATAGAGGGAATGAAAAACGTTAGTTTTGATGAAATACCTTTGTTTTTTGCTGCAACGGGTGTTCCGTTTATTCTTGGCGAAGTGCAGCCGTTTAAATTTGAGATAAAAGACTGGACTCAAGAGGAACTATATCTTATAAATAACATTATTGCGGTTTTATCTAAGGGTTCTTTTTCTCCTGCCTTGGTCTCTTCTATTGTAAAGTCTTCTTTGATGTATCAATATATGCAGGCGGATATTTTAAAGGTGTTACAATCAAAATTTGATACTTCTTTAGCTGAGGAATTTCTTGAAAAGACAAAAAATTCAATAAAGTTTGTGGTTGATACTTTGCAAAAATACAGATTAATATAAAAAGGGGATTTTATGAAGAAAATTTTGATATCTTTTATATGTTTGTTATTTTCAGTGACGGCTTCTCAGGCAGCTGTTCAGATGAAGGTTGCTGCTTTGGATAGTTTTAAAACGGATTCTCCGACCGAAAGTATGGATGTCAGGGTGTTGCAGGATACTGTCCTGGGAGAAAATGATATTGCAGTCAACTCTACATTGCACTGTCGTGTTTTGAAAATAGTTGACCCTAAACGCGGGAAGAGGAATGCAACTTTTTTTGTTAAACCGCTTTCCTATACTACTAAAGATGGTGTAACAAATGACATTGAAGGTGATTATTACGGAAAATATTCTACTTTTGTTTTGTCAAAAGAAGAATTAAAAGAAATTCCGCCGGGAAAAGTTATAAAAAGTGCGGCTTTGTCTGTAGGTAATTATTTCGTAAAGGGACTTTCAACCGGAGTTGCTTTTGTTCAGGGCTTTGCAAAGAACAAGGAACATAACAGACTTAAATCCGGTGTTGTAAATGCATACGAAGAATCACCGCTTTCATATATCAGTGAAGGGCAGCAGCTTGATATAAAGGTTGGCGATGATTTCTATTTGGTATTTAAGACTGAGGAGGACGAGGCTGAAGATTCGACAGTTTCTGATACAACTTCTGACAGTGCAAAAACAACTGACGAACCTCAAAATTCTGACTCGGTAAAAGAATCTGCGGAAGCTTCCGATAATGAAGCAGCCGTAAATTAGTGTATCATGTAAGTAGCATGTGCACCCAATACCTTGTCCTTAAGACGTTTGAATCCCTTGCCGTAAATGTATTTCATTTGTTCCACAAGGTTTTCTTCAACGTCGATAAGGTACATATCGTGTACGATGAATTCTTTGATAATGAATACAATGCTTCGGTTTTGTGTCCATATTATATTTGTGTCTGATATATCGTTTTGGAGCGATGATATTTTCCCTACAACTCCTTCTGAATCGTCTGCGGCAATTATAATCATTCTGCCTCCTAGGGAGAGTTCAATATCTTTTGCGAAAGCGTGCTCAAAAACCATCCCGAATCGAGAGTTAAAATTGTCATATCCTACAATACGTATTTCAACATTTCTGTTATAAGCGTTAAGGAGTTCCTTTTCAAATACTTTGAAATCCTGTGCCCACACTTCCATGTATATTTCGCGTTTTGCGTTCTGTATTACTTCAATAATTTTTTCCTGAATGTTTTGTTTGCCGGAAATTGTCATTATAGGCTCGTTATAGTCATATTTAACTTCCGGCAGATGCTTGTCCAGAAAGTTTATTGTAGAAGTAATTTTCTTTTGAAATCTTGAAGTAAGCTGCTTTGGTTTTATCGGAGTATATGTGACGGGTTTTGTATTTGCGGAAACGACAATATTTTTTTCTTCAAGGACTTTTAAAGTATCATAAGTTCTTGATTGCGGAATATTTGCAAGTTTTGCGACTTCGTATCCGGTTGCGGGATATTTCTTCAAAAGTGCAATATAAACTTTTGCTTCATACGTATTAAACCCGATTTCTTTTAACTTTTCGACCAAACTCATAACTTGATTGTAACATTTGTTTACAAAAAGTCAATTTTTAAATCGAATAAAACTTTATATATGTAAGGTTATTTTAGGTAGGTTAAATTATGGTATCACCGATAAGTTCACTTGCAAATATGGAATATATGCTATATGGCGGAGCGTCAGGCTTAAGTGCGGATACTCCGAGCTATCTTAACGGTTATATGGCAAACAGTGGTTGGAATAATAATACTTATTATAATCCGTGGATGTATAATAACTATTATAACAATCCGCAGAATCAGAGTGTATTTACACCTCAGAGTAATACCGTAACATCAAGCCAGAGAACGACAGACCAAGCTGATAAAGATTTGTATACACTTGGAAAATATTATGTGGAAGGTCTAAATCCGTCCGAATCATTAACCTCGGCAGTTGTAGTCGGGGGTGTTATGGGTTCTGCGATGATGCATCCCAGATTAATAGCTCACCCTTGGAACTCTATTGCTACTTTAAAAGAAGTAAATAGTATGTTTAAAGGTGTTAGAGTTGACGGCTCTGATATGAATAAGTTGTGGAAAGAAAACAATGCCGTAATGAGAGATGCATATTTCAGAATGCATAAGGCAGCCGCAAGAAGTAAAAGCAAATTGGGTTTATTCAGAAAACGTTATACAAAGGAAGAATATGCTCAATTAAAGAAAATAATGCAAGACGCTCTTGATTCTAAAGATATAAACAAAATAGCAGAGGCAAGTGCGAAATTGGAACAGGCTTATGTAAGTAATGGTCATATAAGCGGATGGTGGAAGAAAATAAGAGGTAAAGAAGTTCCCACTGTAGCTTCAGGACTTGCAAATAAAGAAGCCATTAAAAAGGGTGCGGAGAGATTGCTTTCAGACGGCAAAATGACATTCTCTAAAGCTCTTAAAAAAGGCGGCGGAGTAAAAGGCGGAATCCTTTTTGCAGCATTAGAAGTGCTGATGGGTCTTGGAAAAATCCAAACTGCATTCGCCAAAGATGATGAAACAGGTTGGAAACAAGTTGGTCAGACGACACTGAAAGCAGCAGGTAATGCTGTTGGATGGGCAGTTGGTGAAGCAGCAGGAGTTTGGGCAGCGACTGCAATGGGTGCTAAAATAGGTACATTATTCGGACCGGGTGTCGGAACTGTTGTCGGCGGTGTTTTAGGATTTGTAGGCGGTTCTCTCGGTATGTGGCTTGCAGGTAAAGCTACCAAAAAACTTGTAGGACAAGATGTTGCAGATACTATTACTGTTCAAGATATGAAAAAGACCCCTGAAGGTCAGGCTCAGCTTCTTGCTTTGACTGTTCAACAGGCACAAAATGATAAAAACTTATCTCCTGAAGTGTATCAGGCTTTACAAAATGTAGCTTTAAGAATGGGTGCATAACTACACATAGATAAAATTAACCTATATTTTCCCCTTCGTGATAAAATTTATTTGAAGGGGATTTTTATTATGCGAAGTGACGATATAAAAAAAGGAGTTGCAAGAACGCCGCACAGAGGACTTTTAATGGCGACAGGGGTCTCAAAAAAGAATATGGACTCTCCTTTTATAGGAATAGCAAGTTCATTTTCCGATTTAGTACCGGGGCATATCGGGATGAGGGATTTGGAACGCCAAATTGAAAAGGGGATTCATTCTGCGGGCGGACAAGCTTTTATTTTTGGAGTACCCGCCGTATGCGATGGAATAGCAATGGGGCATTCGGGTATGCAATATTCTCTTCCTTCAAGAGATTTGATTGCGGATTGTGTTGAAACCGTTGCAAATGCACACCGCCTTGACGGGCTTGTTTTGTTGTCAAATTGCGATAAAATCACTCCCGGAATGCTCATTGCGGCAGTCAGAATAAATATTCCGACTATTATCGTAACCGCGGGTCCTATGCTTGACGGCGAAAGCAGATGTGAAAAACTTACTATGATTAAAGGGGCATTTGAGGCAATAGGTAAATACAGAAACGGTGAGATTACGCAGGAAAGGCTTTTGGAACTTGAAGAGGCATCCTGCCCGTCTGCGGGTGCCTGTCAGGGGTTATATACGGCAAATACAATGGCTTGTCTGACCGAGGTTCTCGGTATGAGTCTCCCGTATTGTGCTACGGCGTCTGCTGTCTCCTCTCAAAAGAGACGCATTGCGTTTGAAAGCGGGATGCAGGTCGTTGATTGGGTAAGGCAAGATATAAAACCGTCGGATATTATAACAAGAGACTCTTTGAGGAATGCCATAATTGCCGATTTGGCAATGGGCGGTTCAACAAATTCGTTTTTGCACATTTTAGCCGTCGCAAATGCTGCCGAGCAAGGGGTAGGGGTAAATAAAGAGGGAAATAAAGAGGGGGTAAATATTACCCTGAAGGATTTTGAAGAGTTGTCGTATAAGATTCATCAATTTGTTAAATTAGAACCTTCTTCGGATATTACAATGACTCAGTTTCATAATGCGGGCGGAATGCCTGCAGTAATTGATGAACTTGTAAAAAGCGTACCGGAATTTAAGGGGGGTAAATGGGGGAAAGAAGTATATTCCGACAAAAGAGTTATCCATCCGTATTCAGAACCCTTTACTACAAAACCCGGGTTGGGGATTTTGTACGGAAATATTGCACCGGAAGGCTCCGTAATTAAGATTTCTGCCGTCGATGAAAGTTGTTACGAGTTTGAGGGAACCGCAAGGACTTTTGATTCGGAAGAGGAAGCCATGGAGGCTCTTGAAGGGGACTTAATAAAAGAGGGTGATGTTGTGGTAATCCGTTACGAGGGACCTAAAGGCGGACCCGGCATGAGAGAAATGCTTGCCCCTACATCACTGCTTGTCGGAAAAGGGCTTGGAACAAAAGCTGCATTAATTACGGACGGACGCTTCTCCGGCGGTACCCGCGGAATCTGTGTCGGACATATCTGCCCGGAAGCCGCAAACGGAGGGGTAATAGCACTTATTAAAGACGGGGACAAAATTAAAATAGATATTAACAACAGAACTCTTAATCTTTTGGTTTCTGAAGAGGAAATTGAAATGAGACGTAAAGAATTAAAACCTTTTGTGAATAATTCAAAAGGATATCTCGGGAAATATTCAAGAGCTGTCCAAGATGCAAGCCACGGAGCAATTGTGTAGTGAAAAATCTTTTAAGAAGTAAAATGAAGGGGATATGTAAACGTGAATGCAGTGAAACCCTTGTTCGGCTGCTTAAAAATACCGTCGAGTACAAGCGGGCAAAAAATATTATGCTTTTTTATCCCCTAAAAAATGAAGTAAATCTGCTTCCGCTTCTTGAGGATTGTGAAAAGAATTTTTATCTTCCGAGGGTAAGCGGTGATAATCTTCTTTGTTGTCCCTACAGGCTTGGTGATGAACTCTGTTTTTCTTCTTTTAAAACTCAGGAACCGCTCTCGGAGCCCGTCAATAAAAATACAATAGAGCTTGTTATTGTCCCCGCCCTTTGTTGTGATAAAAAGAATTTTCGTTTGGGCTATGGCGGCGGATTTTATGACAGATTTTTAAAAGACTTTAACGGGAAAAAGATAGTTTGCATACCAAAAGAGCTTATCGTAGATACAGTTTATCCCGAAAAGTATGATGTACCCGTTGATTTAGTTATCTCGTGCTGACTATCTTCCGAAACTATATGAGAAAGAATCCTGAATAGCCGAATCAACTGCACCTTTTACGGATTGCAGTTCGGAATTTACCATTTGTAACCTTGTTTGGTATTCCTGCATTTGTAAATCAAGTTTCTTCTCCAGAAGAATCAATTTATCTCTTCGTGCTTCCAATTGTTTAACCGCAGGATTTTCGGGATCCAAATCATTGCCGAGAGACATAATCTCATCGGAAGATGCAACCAAATCCATCTTCGCAGATGCAATCCACTGTATTTTTGTTTCCAGTGAATATCTGTATGCAGTGAGATACATCATTCTGAAACTTGAGGCAATTAATCCCATAATTTGTTCCTTCTATCTGGTTTCGTTTAAGTTCTTGCCTTTCAGGAATGTATGTTCGTTGCTTTCTGCTATCAGGCTTTCCATTTTGTGAAGCTGGTGTTTGTGATAATTGACCCTATACTTTGCCATTTTCAGTTTTTGACGAATGGTAAGCATGTCCTTAAGGCTTGAGATTAAACTTACGGCAAGTGCCTTAAACGGATTTTTGCGTTTGAAAAAAGACCGTGCAAAATTCAGAAAATTCACTAACCGTTTTATGTTATCTTGTAGTTCTTCACGCATAAGCATTTGCTCCTATACGATCTAAGCCTACATGTATTATAAAACATGTGAAGCCGAATAATTGCCTTTTTATGAGGTGATTTGTTACATTTGTTAACATATTTGTTAGGGCCCGATTTTTCTTGAAGTAATACTGTTAAATATAAACTTGTTTTTATGTTGTTTTGTTATATTATTTAACGGCATTTTTTTCAAAAACTTTAATTCTTTTCTGTTGTAATACCTTTGTTCGTTACAAAAATTTACAAAAGACGCTATTGTTTTGCAAATAGCGTTGTTAAAAATTATATCCAACATTATTCTGAAAAATGTACGGTTTTGCATAACAACTTACCTTTTCAACCGAAACAAGACTTATCATCTGATACCAATGATTTGTTTAATTAACCATTACAAATCTTGTATATCTTGACTTGCAGATTCAATATCGTCTTTTAGCATCTTTCTTACAATATCACTTTGAGTATCCAACATCTTGCAGACAGTTTCAATATTAGCTACTTTTTGCGAAAGGATTGTATCAGCATTAGCAACAATATTGCTTGAAACGGTTTGGTATGCAGACAGTGCTGCTGACGTGGTACCTTGCATTAAATTCCCCATAACAACGGCAGGAAGCCCAAATTCACCCAGATAAGGTGCAGCTGCCGTCATAATACCACCCCAACCGGAAACAATTCCCGCAAGCGGCATAAGAATATTTGAGGCTCCGACACCGTATCCGTTGGCGGTTCCTATGCCGTAAGCGGCGGTACTTGCGATATCTGCGATACTTCCTATGCCGGAAGCGTATCCCGTTGTATATCCGTCTGAAGAACCAAAACCTGTTAAGAGGTCTCCGATTGACGAAGCACCACCTGTTGTGTAGCCGTTACTGCTTCTGTAACCGTAGTTGGCGGCATATCCGCTTGGAAAGCCTGAATAGTTTCCAAGAGTATTTACTCCGAAAGAAGAATAAGTTCCCGTCGTACCTCCGGTTCCTCCTGTGTATTGCGTCCAGTATGACGTACCCGGAATGTTCATGGCAGAGGTTCCGCCCAGAGTTGTCATAAAAGCGGATGGTGCAAATAAACTTGCAAGTTGGTACAAAAATCCGCCTGCTGCTTCAAAACCTGTTCCTGTACCGACTGAGCCTGCGACGGTTAAATCTCTTAACCTATCGTAAGTTTCATACAGCATAACTTTGGCATCTGAAGATGCTGCACCGAATTTGTTTGCTATTACTAAATATCCATCGTTTTTGTATGACATAAAATCCTCTTTTAATCAGATTCCTAACCGCTGAATGTTTTGAAGGAGTCTTCAACGTTATCTTTGACAACTTTAGACACTGCATCAATTTCTGTCGAAAGTGCGTTCTGTTCGGTATCAAGCTGCTTCAAACGTAATTCCAATTGTTGGTCTTCCTGTTGGATAAGTGATGTTTTTGCATTGATATCCTGAACCATTTTGTCGTATTGTGCACTTTCATAATAATACTGGTTCATTGCATCTTGATATGCTGCATCATCTGTAACGGTTTCCATATTTAATGTGTAGGTTATGGTATCATCTCCAAATCTTATAGAAGTAAACCTTCCGTTACCATCGGTTTCTATGAGTGCTTTTTCGGTTTCTTCTATGCGTGTACTTACGTATGTTGCATTATAGTATGCCATTTTAGGCTGTCCATCAATATGGTTAATGCCGGTTCCGCCGGAGGCAGAGTTTGCAAGGTCCTCATAGGTTGTGTAGTAAGTAATACCATTGAGAACAAAGGAATATATTCCGCCTGTGTATTCTCCGGTATTTACGTCAAAACATTTTGCAATACTTGAGTCAATTCCCTGAGCTTGCATATCTTTTATTATTTGATTAATTTCTGCCATTTGGTCTTCTGTAGGTTCACTAATTGGTGTTAACTCACAGTTACCTACATAAGTCGGAACGCTCATTGCATCGTATGCGGCGTTGGCTAAATCTAATACAGCTCTGGCACTGTCCAGTCTTGCCTGTGCTTGGGCTAATTCGCCATTATCGCCTAAAACTTCATTGATATATTTCCAAGTTGAACCCTCAGGTTTTTCGGTTCCTCCGATGTGATAAACCGGCAAAATGGTTCTTGTTCCGCTAGAAGTTCCCACTAATCCTCTTAAATCGGAGGCAAAAGCGATTGTTCCGTCTTGAGCATTATAGTATACATCGGTCATGTCGGGATTAGTCGCATCTTTGTCAAGGGCTCCCGCTTCGACAAGTTTTTGTATTGCATCTAATACATTTGGGTCAGGATTGTCGGTGTAACTGATGTATGTAGTTGTTTGATCAAGCCCTTCACTGTCTTTGTAAGTTACGGTGTAGCTGTTGTCATCAGCATTGTAACTGCTGTTTGTAACATTTGTACGGCTGCTGTTATCTGCGTAATATGTTAAACTGGACGCTCTTTCCTGTAAGGTTTGATATTCGCTCTCCGCTTCATCGTAGGCTGCCTGTGCATTTTGGATATCCTCTAAAGCTGCTTGTATTGCAGCTATTTGTGTACTATAGTCGCCGCTCGGTATTGTGCCGCTGAATTGTACCTGAGGATCATTCATTTGCTTTTGAGAACCTGTATAAACATCCGCATAGTAATGGTGCGTTACAACATAGTTGTAATCTGATTCAGGGGTGGCAAGCTGCTGCCAACTGTCGATTGTGGACTCATTTATGCCGTCAGTGTAGGAGTACTGCTGTTTAGTATAATCTTGTGTACTCGGTGGAATCGGTACGCTCAAACCGAGCATTTGGTTAAACAAGTTTGCTGTTTGGTTTGATAATACTGTACGTGCCTGATTTATCTGTTGTCCTTCATATTCGCAGTTTGATTTACGTGCTACCAGAGCTAAATATCTGGCTTGTGATGCTGCCATACCCATAGCGGTATCTCCTATATTAATTCACTTCTATTTTTTGTTTTAATGGGATATTACTAAAAGTCAACCATTCTAATAGTATTATATAGTATTTTTACAAATTTTAACAAAGTAAAAAAATAAAATCATACATTTGAGGTATTACAGATTTTAAAAATCCTTTAGATGTGGTATGCTTAATTTGTGAAATATTTTTTTTACCTTTTTATTATACTGATTTTTACCCAGACTTCTGTCTTTGCAATTGAGGAAGTTATTCTTGATATTGACGATAATAATCTGCCTGATGTTATACAAAAAGAGAGTGCGGATGATAATAAGTATACACTTTATGAAAAAATACAGAATATTAAATCAAGAGAAATTACAGCTACGAACAGTTCGTCATATCTTTTAGACGAAATTTTGACGAAAAAGTTTGATGCGGGTATTGTCGAGAATGTGCATTTTTTCGGATATTATAGAGCGGCATTGGATACGGATATTTCGGCAGACGGTGATTCCGTTTATGATTTTAATGCTATTCATGCAGGAATAAACGGGAAATTTCGCGGGAGCAAAAATTTTTATGAAATCCGCTTACGATTTGATCCTTTGGACGGATATTCTTATTTGCAGACTTTGCCATCTGATATTTACATAGCCAACACTTCAATCCCTCACCACACGGTTATTTTAGGTAACACAAGAACCCCTACGGGCTATGAAGGCGGACGTTCGGATTCAATTATTCCTCTTGTGGCAAGGGCACAAATCTCCAGAAACTTCGGGAATGTCAGAAAAGTCGGGCTTAGGATTAAGGGAAATTATGACCTTGTGGAATACGATTTGGGCGGATACAGTTCTGATACGTACTTTAGGAGCTTTTTCCCGGGAGCAGAATTTGCAGGGTGGGTAAACTTGAAGCCTCTGGGGAAAACTAACGGTAAATACGGGAAGGTTACTCTGGGCGGTGGTATAACCACGGGGCATAACGGCACAGATTACTTTGTGTCGGGATTATATGCCGGATATGAGTATAAAAATTTTATGGCAAACTTTGAGTATGCAGCGGCAAACGGTTATAACGGGGTTAGAACAATATCGACAAACCACGCAGAAGGATTTTATTCAACCATAGGCTATAAAATAACTCCTAAATTGCAGTTATTGGCAAGATATGACCATTTTGTGCCGAATAAACAAATAGCAGATGATATCAGACGGGAATATTCTGCGGGCGTGAATTATTTTATAAAAGGTCAGGCTTTAAAATTAATGTTAAATTATGTGTTTTGCCAGAATGATTTGATTGAAGATTCCCACAGGCTGATTTTAGGAACGCAGATTATGCTTTAAGCAGTGATCGGTACAAAAATTGCACTCGGTTTTTTATGAAGATTATCGGTTATTCCGTCTGATACCGCTCTGCCGTCTCCTGTTGTAATCTCCGTGTGACCGTATTCAGAACTGTAACCTTCGGCTCCTTTGTTGTAGACAAGTATGCATCCTGCCGGTAATGATTGTACATCAAATTCGGAGGGAGATACTTCTTTAAAATGTTTGTTTCCGCGTAAGATATTCGTCATTTGATAAGCGTGCCCGTATTGATAGCTGCCTAAACCGCATTTTTCAATTGCTCTTTTAACATACCTTGCACAGTTTCCTTTAAAACCGACAGAGTCTTGAAGGGCTGTTTGT
Source organism: Candidatus Gastranaerophilales bacterium (assembly GCA_944323705.1). Classification (GTDB taxonomy): domain Bacteria; phylum Cyanobacteriota; class Vampirovibrionia; order Gastranaerophilales; family Gastranaerophilaceae; genus CAG-196. The sequence goes on along the minus strand of CALUTM010000018.1, from coordinate 5,401 downwards.
GCTAATTTTTCACCCGATTCGGAGTCATAATTTGTTATAGAAAAATCTTTTTTATTTTTATTGGTCGTAGTGAAGCTGTCTCCTGTTTTACTTTCGGGGAATGAAAAACTTGCTTGGCTCCAAATGTTGTTTGAAGGTCTGTCCCAAATATTTGTTGTAGAAAATAAGTTATTAAAATCAAATTGTATCGGTTGAGAAGAATTGAATACAGACGGTGTTGTCCAAAAATCGTTAGTATTGAATGAGTTAAAGAGGCTATTGTTATTCCAGCTTGTATTCCAATTGCTAAACCAAGAGTTTGCAGAGTTGGGCTGTGTATTCCAAACCGTATTCCAGCTGCTGAACCAAGAATTTACAGGATTAGACTGAGCACTCCAAAACGACAATGTCGGGGTGAAAGAAAAGTTCAGCCCGTCCATAAAGTTACTCATATTTAAATTTGCAAGTGGGTTGTAAAATGTCATGACTTATATCCTTAAATATATAAAGTATATATTTAATAAATAATTGCCTTTTTGTTACAAAAATTAATACTTAGAAAAAGGGCAAGTATTTTTAAAAAGTTTTATTAATTAATATGCCATTTTCGGTCTCTTTTTATTCGCAAAAAAGTAGGATGGGTGAAATCAAACATAAACTATTAATTCCGTGTCATTCCAGGGTTAAATGTAATGAATCGGTTATGCTACCACTAACACAGTCATGCTGAACTCGTTTCCACAACTGTCCCGAATAAATTTAAAAATTCTGTCATTCTGAAAGTGCAGAAAAATTAATTTATTTAAAACGGTTAATTTTTCGAACTGTTCAGAATCTTACAAACCAGGTATTATATTTAGGTTTTGGTAAGATTCTGAACAGATTGAAAAACTACACTTAAGTTTGTTTTTCTAATCTTTCAGGATGACATCATGAGATTCAACAAGACAGAGTGCGTAGTTTTGAGTACCACATAACTATTAATCGGTTATATTTACCCCTGAACGACCAGAAATTACATGTAAGTCGGGCATTGCCCGACAACAACTTTTTATATTGAATATTATCGGCATTTTCCTCTATTTTCAGTAGAAGCTTGACACCTCACCCTAACCCTCTCCTGTTAGGAGAGGGAACGCTTACATTTGCTAAGTAATGGCGGGCAATGCCCGACATTAACTTAAGAATGCGGTAAATCTATGATTTACCGCATCCTTATATTCTTTATAGATTTTATTTGTGCTCTTTTAGAATTATTTCTATAAGATTTCAAAACCTTCATCAACGGAGAAGTCTATTGATTTTCCATCATTATATGTGTTGCCTGTATCATATTTTTGGGATGGTGTAAATACGGTTTCTACCGTTACGGGTTTGGATACTCCGTCTTGTGTATATGTACCTACCAATTGAACTTTTATTCTGTCTGTAGCACGGTCTATGCTGCCGTCTGAACGTCTGCTATCGTTTAGAGTTCCATCTTCAAAATCAAGTTGTCGTGTTGCTTTAATATTAGTGAGTGTTAATCCTTTAATTTTTTGTATGGGAATTTGTGACAGATCAATGTCTTCGTTGATGTCACCAGTAGATTTCATGAGCTGCACGGCTTTATTCAATGCATTGTTCATTTCCTCTTGAACTGCCTTGTCTGTTATATTATTCTGGGCATCCTCATTATGTTCTTCTACATTTTCTGCTCCCAGTGCAGTTTTGACTGCATCACTTTTTAATTCTAGGTTATTAAAATCGTTTGCAGCATTTCCTGCATCACCTTTGTTCAATTTTTTAACAATTTTTGCCAAATTTTCTGCATCTTCGATTCTTGCAGTTACTTCTCTGCTTACATTGTCAAGTGCGTTACTGTCTTGTGCGTCATAAGTAATATTTTCACCAAGTTTTTCTATCGATTTGCCAATTTGTTTTAAAGCATTTGCAACCTTTGAATTTTTTGCAAAATTCGGTAGCATATCCAGGGCTTTTTCTAATGTTTTTTTTATGCCCATTTCTTCCGACGTAACGATACTGTCCTGATTCTTATCATAGCCCGAAAATATAGAAGATTCTGATTTTTCTTTTTTTACTTGCTCAGACTGGTCTGCTGAATTTTGTGGATTTACTCCGCCCATATTAACGGGATTAATGTCTGTCATAATAAAACTCCTTTCTAAAGTTTACTCTTATCTTTACTTACTAAAATTCGATGTTATAACTTGTATAACGACATTTTTTTTTGAAACTTTAGAGTTTTTAATAATATTGTTACAATTATTTACAATATCTTTGTTGCTCCAGCTCAAGTGTAGGTGTATTTTTTGTTTCTGTATATGTTCTAGCCCCACCTTTTCGGGGAGTTTTGTGTGAGGTCAGCTTGCAGGTATAAGTTTTACCCTCATACTCATATTCAAACTTAATAACTGTGCCATCGGCAACTCTCACAATATTTCCATCTTCGTTTCTGTGATCATTCTTTGTCCCGTTTGTTAAATCATAGGCAGGAATTATACGGAAGGTTGTTATTGTTGCTTTTGCTCTTGGAATTGGAATATCTGCGGCTGTATATTTGCCTGTCTTTAAGTACTGTTTTAAAGCTTCTTTTCCGACGCGTTCCATTTCGTCGGCAATAGCTTTGTCAGGGCAATCATGCTCTATTTTTATCTCTCTTTTGTCTCTCAAGCGTCTCTTCTTTTCTACTTTATTGTCTTTGGGCGTTTCGGAATTCTCGGAAACTTTGTCTTCTTCCTCTTTTACTTTATCCGAGTTATCCTGCCCGCAGTGCTTACATTGACAGCCGGAAGAATCGGACGTCCTATCGGATTGATTGGAGTTTCCAAACAGATTCCAAATATTAAATCCGCCAAATAAGCCCGGCATACCGAACATATTGAACATATTACCGAAGAACATACCTAATGAGGAGCCAAAACCGCAGCCCATACCGAATGAGAAATTTCCCCAGGGACTTACCGGGCCGCAGCCGTAATTAAAACAACTGTTTATAAATCCATAGTGCCCGCCAAATCCGCCGCCGCAGGCATTTATGTAAGTCTTATTAAAGCTGTTAATGTTTATGTGGTTTGGACTCATTATATAATATCCTTACATGTACTCATATATATAAAGTATTTAAAAATTACTTACTTTCAGAGTGCTGAACTTTCGTTACAAAAGTTAACATAATGAGTCTGTATGAAAACTCGCAAGTTTTTTGGTGAAAAAACAAGATTTACCAGTCATAAGAACCGTACTGCTTGTATTTGTCTATAAAAGCCTGATGATGGTCGATAATTTTTTTGAGTTCTTTTTCTGTTGAAAGCTTTGTTGAGTAATCAAGGATTTCTTCTTTGAGTTTTCGAACTTTTTGTTTGATACGTTCGTTTTGCATGAAAATATACCCTTCATAGCCGCATCCTTCGGGTAAAAAAGCAAAGGGGGAATTCGGGTAATCAGAACATTCTTTAGGTTTTTCGGGGTTGGTACACAAATTGTTTATCAAAAATTTGCATGAACAAAAAGTTATATTTTTCGTTCTACTTACAGGTATAAGCATTGATGAAAAAGTCGGTGAAAGTACTTGTATGCCGTCACGATACATAACATTGGTATTGAAATCCACCGCTATTTTTTCACAACATTTGCCGCATTTGTTACAAAAATTTTTTTCCATGTTTTTTATTTTATACATTTAATAAAGGATAGTCAAAACGCATAAAGTATAATATGATACTGGTATATATAAGATAGGAGAAGTGAAAATGAAGAGATTGTTTTTAGCTTTAGGATTGGCTGCAATAATTAATATTCCGGCAATGGCGGACGGGAATGCCTTTACTCCATTGAATTTTAACGATACACAATACGGAACGACAACATCTGCCGCAAAATCTACTACTGCGGTATCGTCATCCGCAGAAGGTGATGCGGTTGGTAACGGCAATATTCAGAATGCAATCTTGCAGCTTGATAATGCTCAGGTTGATATTCGTAATGACCTGTTAAACTGTAAGACCAAATATGCAGATGTTGACGCTCAATACAAGCTTATTAAAACCGAAAGAAAGGCCTTGAAAAAACAGGTTAGTTCTATTGAAAAAAGAATTAAAGAGATTGACAAGGCAAAAGAAAAAATCAGAAAAAATATGTTATAAAAAGAGGGCATTGCCCTCTTTTTTATTGCTTAGGCTGTTGAAACAACGGGGTGCTTCTGTTTTGCATACATACACCGAATTGGCAGCTGGAATTATAACTATAATTGCCTTCCGCAGGAGTAAAACGTCGCATTTCCTGCTCAATGTCACTTCTGTCTATCGGATTAAGACGTGCTTCCGGCGAGTCTGAATACTCACTTATATTACTTTTAGGGTCATAAGTAGGTGTTATCTGTTCCCTAAACCCCGGAAGCGAACAAACGGTATCACCTCCTTCAATAGCACAAACCGCAAAAGTCGGTAGTGCAAAAATTAGTGCTGATAATATCAAAAACTTTTTCATAATTAAATCTCCCTGTTTCTTTTATATTGTAAATTTATTTTCATAACTATCATTACCTGAGCGGGCTACCTCTTTTTTACTGTTTTGTTTTAATTCCACTTTTTGAAGGATGTCTCAAGGCGGACTATAATGTTAGTATTGAAATGGGATTTGGAGGGATTGTTCTTGTACGCCTATAAACAACAGCAAAAAGCACCAAACAGGCTGTATGTCGTACCGACAAGGAAAACGACAAGGGTTATGCCTGTCAAAAGAAAGAAAACAAACCCGATTGTCAGATTATTCAGGTTGGTTGTTGTTTTTTCGTTTTTGGCGGCATTTATGTATTTTGTTTTCCCGACTTGTTATAATCGGTTGATAAGACAGGTGTTTTTCCCGCAGGTTTTATCCGTTTCAACGGAACCTGTACAGGGAATGGCATATAAGAATTGGAAAATTCCGGGGGCTGATTTATATGCCTTAGCAAATCCTGTTACTAACTATTTAAGTAATGATTTATTTAATAATCGCTTGCTTTTAACCCCTACGGTGCAAAAAATGCACAGTGAAGTTACTACAATGTATCATACAAAAGAAATGGCAGGGCTGAAGGAGCAGCTTCGGCAATTAATGGCTCAATATCCGACTGTAAAGCCTGCTATTTATGTTTGGGAATATGAGAACGGGCAATATGTAGTTATAAACGGGGATAAATTGTATTCTGCTGCTAGTATAATAAAACTACCCGTGTTGGTTCGTTTATTTAAATCAATAGAAGCGAAACAGATGACTATTTATGACGAAATGACGTTGACGGATTATTACAAGTCATCGGGTTCCGGAATGCTTCAATATGCAAGAACGGGCGGGAAATATTCGCTTGATCAACTTGCAAAAACAATGATTCAGGATTCGGATAATACTTCTACAAATATGATTATGTCAAAACTTGGCG